>JAFAHS010000580.1 GCA_019237115.1 Deltaproteobacteria bacterium | reverse complement strand
GGACTCCGCGAACGCGCCAACGATCTCGTCGCGACCTACTCTGGTGGAATGCGTCGCCGGCTCGAGATCGCGCGCGGACTGATCCACTCGCCGGAGGTCTTGTTCCTCGACGAACCGACCATCGGGCTTGATCCCCAAAGCCGGCGGGCGGTGTGGGATTTGCTCGAAGCGTTGCGCAAGGATAGCGAGATAACCATCTCGCTGACGACCCACTACATGGACGAAGCCGAGCAGCTCTGCGATCGAATCGCAATCGTCGATCACGGCAAAATAATCGCGCTCGACACCCCTGCCGGATTGAAGCGCATGGTCGACGGCGCGGATCGTGTCGAGCTTGAGATCGAAGGGGATGGCGCCTCGGTTGCCGCGCTGCTTCAGCAGGAACCGTACCTGCGCGAGGTAGAGCACAACGGGAACGGCAAGCTGACCCTGGGTGTGGACAACGGCCCGCACGTAGTTCCCAGAATAATCGACCGGGTAGAATCAGCGGGAGCGAGCGTCACCTCGATAAGCGTGCACCGGTTGTCGCTCGAGGACGTTTTCATCCGTTTCACGGGGCGCTCGCTGCGCGATGAACCCGCCAAGAAAGTGAGCTTCCTGGTGGGCGCGGGGATGCCGCAATCACGCGGATGAGACCATGAAAACCCTCGCGATAATGCGGCGCGATCTCCTCAAGCTCAGGCGCAATCCACTTACGCTGATCTCGACCATCCTGATGCCGATCATTTACCTCGTGATCATCGGCAACTCCTTCCAAGGCCAGCTCAAGCACCTGCCGGTGGTGGTCGTCGCGCAGGATCACGGCGAGTACGCGCGGCGGCTGGTCGAGCAACTGCTCGCGCTGCAGGCAGGCCCCAAGACGGTCACGGTTTCGTTCGCAGCCGATCCTGCGCAGGCAATCGACGCGGTGCGCAACGGCCAATACAAGGGAGCGGTGATAATTCCGCCCAACTTCAGCCACGCCGTTGGCGAGGGGCGCATTGCGGAAGTCGGCCTGTTCACCGACAACGTCGACTCGGTCAGCGCGGCGACCATCGAAAGCGTGATGACCGAGGCGGCCCAGGCGGTGAAAATCAGTTTTGTCACCGCGCGTGAACCCAAGCTGAACGAGATCGTGCTGCGTCCCACCTGGCTGTTTCAGTATGTCGACTACGATCGGGGACTCATACCGGGTGTGATCGTGATGGCGATCTTCATGGGATCGCTCATGTCCGGGGTGTTCAACTGGGTCATGGACAAGTTCATGGGAATGACCGAATGCTACCTGGTTACTCCGCTTTCGCGCTGGAACATCGCGGCGGGAATTCTGGGCAGCGGCGTGACGATTACCAGTATCGCCGGAGTTACCGTGTTGTTCCTCGGCCTGATGATCACGCGCGGCCGCATCGAGGGAGGCGTCCCGGCGCTGCTTACGCTCATCGCGATCATCGTGATCACGTCGACGGGACTGCTCGCGATGACGTTCTCTATCCTGGGCCGCGCCAGCCATCCGCGGCTGGTCGGCACCTTCGCCGGGTTTCTGAACGTAATCCTGTTTTTTCCAAGCGGTGCGATCTACCCGATCGAGAGCTTTCCCCCCTGGCTCAAGGCCTTTGCGCGCTACAACCCCGAGACCCACGCGGTCAGCGCGCTCAAATCCATCCTCTTCAAGGGCGCCGACCTCGCCGCCGTCACCCGAGACATCAGTTTTCTGCTTATCTTCATGGCGGTCACGCTCGCCCTGGCCAGCATCTCGTTCAAGCGAACCCTGTGAGCGGCCGACCCGTGCCGTCGCCGCGGTTGCAGACCGTGAAGCGAGCACTGCACCGTGCCAGGTTTTTCTGTCGAGCGCTCTAGGGATGACCTTCGAGTCGGGCACCCTCCCGCCGCCATGCGGAGGGACCGTCCGAAGCCGTCAGCGCGCGTCCGCGGCTTCGAATTCTGATTCCTGCGCCAGCGATGCCAGCAGCCGCCGTGTGCGTCGTGCAGAGTCGGCATCGGGACACATCTCGGCCACTAGCAACTCGCTCGCGCCGCTCAGCGCGAATCGTTCAAGCCCTGCGCGCACCTGCTCCTCGCTGCCCACTACGAACAATTCGTGGGGCGAGAGAACGCCTTCGCGCGCAAGCAGCGATCGATAGGATGCCATCGACCCATACACGGCCAACCGTTCCCGAGCCGAGTCGATCGCGGGTTCGGTCCGGCGCGTAACACATACTGCGACCGCGGCGAGTATCCGTGGCGGTCGACGGAACCCACTCGCCGCCGCTTGTCTCACCTGCGGAATGACAAAGTTGGCCAGCGTCTTGTGCCCTACCATCCAGGTGACGACACCGTCGGCCTCCTCGCCGGCAAATCGCAACATCGCCGGCTTGAACGCCGACATCAGGACCGCGGGGGCCGCCGCATTCACCTGGGCACTTCCGCGCACGGCCATGGTACGTCCCAGGTCGTCCATCGACTCGCCATTGAGCAGCCTGCGCAGCACTGTCACCACGCGGCGCATATGGATCGTCGGTTGTTCGAAGATGAAACCGGAAAACGATTCACGGTTGTGCGGGAGTGGCGGCCCGACGTTGAGCACCAGCCTGCCACCAATCGCGTCCTGCACCGTGAGTGCCTGAACGGCCAACGCCATGGGATGGCGCAGAAAGGTTGCGGTGACGGAAACTCCGAACTCGAGATCGGGCACCACCCGCCCGATGACCGCGACCGCGGTCAGCAAATCCGCGTTGGTGTCGCGCGACAACCAGTAGCTCGTGAGGCCATCGTGGCGTGCGCGCGCGGCCTCCTCCGCCAAATCGCTAAGGGTTTTCCCGGGGCCTCCACCAATAATACCAATGCGCATTGCAACTTCCTTGCGCGAAAAGTCTACTGCTTAAAGTGCCAGTGCGAGCGTTCCATCCGCGCGCCACTGAGCGGAATCATGACCAAAGATCAGGCGAGTTCCCGCGCGCTCCATGGCACGGTAGCGCTCCATCACCGAGCGCATCGCCTCGTAACTGTGGGCGAATGGCGGAAACACCATCTCGTCCAGCGCCTTGCGCATGTAGCAGGAATCCGCGGTCAGCACGGTTTCCCCGCTTTCCAGGCGCACCCTCAGAGATTGGTGACCCGCGGTGTGTCCATAGGTGGGAATACACACGACGCTGCCGTCGCCGAACACATCGTACTCGCCATCGGCCAGTTGAAGCTGATGGCCCAAGTCGAAATCAGCGCGGTTGTACCCGTTCTTGCGGATCAAATCCGGATCCGCGCCGGCTTCCCACTCGCGCCGCTGCACAATCAGCCGGGCGTTGGGCAGGTCGGCGTTACCGCCCACGTGGTCGAAATGCAGATGGGAGTTGATCAAAAAGTCGACTCGGGCGGGGTCGACGTCGTGGGACCGCAGGCGGCTGGCGAGATCCTCGCCGACTCGAAAACCAACCTGGAAAACCTTGCCGAGGGCTCCGAGTCGGTCGGCATTGGTCTGGAGGTCACGATGGAGCCCGGTGTCAAAGACCGCACGCCCTTTGGAATGCTCGATCAGGAAGCTCGGGATGGGAAGCTTGTACCGGCCAGGTTGCTGGTCGAGAATGAATTTCGCATCCACCTCCAGCCATCCGCACACCATCGGAAATATCCGGACCGCCATCTGCTAGCTCTCCACCTCCCTTTGGGGGTACGAGGGATGGTGCGATTGCTCGCACCATCCCGTCGGGGCTCGTACCGGGGGAACCCTATGCTGCCTCGGCCTTCACGCCGTTGAGCTTCTTCAATTCGGGCATCACTTCGCGCGCGAACAATCTGAGGCTCTTTTCGGCGTCTTCGATGGGCATGCCCGCGTAGCTGAAGACGCCGCTGTAGTGATCCGCGTTCACCCGCTTGCGGATCTCGTCGATCTTGTTGAAGCACATTTCGGGGGTGCCCCAGACCTGGAGGTTGAGGAAGTAATCGACCGATGCGTTCTTGCCGCCGCCCTTGAGGTTCTTGGCCATCTGCTCGTAGTACTCGTAGCCCTTGGCTTTCCCGAAATGATCCGCCGCCATCTCGTAGTGGCGTAGAGCGGTTTGCCAGTAGCCGCCGATGTATTTGACCGCCATCTCGTGCGCGCGCTCCACGCTCGGGTCGCAGAACGTCCAGCCCGCCGCTATCGTCGGCAGCGGCTCGCCGCCGTTCACCTGTCTGTAGATGGCGCGATATTCGTTCAGCTCTTGCGCTACCGCCTCCCACGGCTTTTGCGGGATTATCAGGATGCCGATACCGAGTTTTGCCATGATGCGCGAGGATTCCGGCGATACCGCGGCGGCGTAGGTACGGCCCTTGAAGCTCTTGAACGGCTTGGGCCGAATGTCGCGCCGGGGCTGCTGGACGAACTTTCCATGGTGTTCGATGTAACCCTTCTCGAGGCCCTCGATGATCATCTGCGCATACTCGATGAAGCGCTCGCGGGACTCGCCCATGTCGATGCGAAAACCCTCGTACTCGATTCGCGCGAGACCCCGGCCCAGGCCGAGAATCATCCGCCCGTTCGACATGTGGTCGACGACTGAGACTTGCTCCGCCACGCGGATGGGGTCATGCCACGGCAGCACCACGACCATCGAGCCGAGCTTGATGTTGTGGGTGCGCCCTGCGTAGTAGGTCAGGAATTGCAGCACATCGGGGCACATCGTGTAGTCGTCGAAGTGATGCTCGACGCTCCAGATCGAATCGAAGCCAAGGGGCTCGTACAAATCGCCGAGTTTCAGATCGTCCCGATAGACGTCGTAGTCCGAACGATGATTGAGTGGGTTCTGAAAAATAACCGCGCCGCCTACTTTCATGCAGTTCTCCTTGTGTTCTCCGTCGGTCTTTCTTGCCCGAACGCCCCGGCCGGGCGGTGATCAACTAGATAATCAGGTTCAGGCCTTCCACACCCAGAGTGTCGTAAAGCACGGTCTGAAGAAACCGGTCTATTTTCGACTGCTGGACGCGGGTGATTTTCATTTGCGCGTGTACGTAGCCGGTAACCGCGATAACCCGCGCGTCGTTCTCGGCATCCTTGACGCGAGGGCTGCCGGTCTCGACGCGCCAGCGACGCACCGTGTCGGCCACGATGCCGACCACTTTCTCCTGGAATTGCAGATAGAGTGGCCAGAGTTCGGAACGGATCGAAGTGCTCCATTCAAGCACGATGCACGCGTAGTCCGGATGGGTGACCACGGAATCACCGAAGGCGCGCGCCGCCGCGAGCACAACTTCCGGCGCGGGACGATTCGAAGCGTGGATCCGCTCGGTCATGTCTTCATAAAAGTTGGCTACTTCGTTCAGGACATCCCGCACCAGAACCTCGCGGGTTGGAAAGTAAAAGAAGACCGTAGGCACTGACACCCCGGCTTCGCGGGCGATTTCGGAGTGTCGCGCCCCGCCGAGTCCACGCCGCGCGAACACCCGGATAGCGGTTTGCAGCAAAGCGGCCTTGCGTTCGGGCTGCTCGAGGGGACGGGCTCTGGAGCGGGACGTCTTCGCGGGCATCGTCTGACCGTAGCGACCATTGAAGTTTCTGTCAATGGCCATTGATAAGAGCTTCAAACTGAGCCCCCATCGTTATCCGTCACAATTCTCCTTCCTTGCGCGTCTCAATCACCGGAGGACCAGAAACCGGTGCCAACCATAAACAAGGCTTTTGCCGAGGAACTCAGCGGAACAACCCGACCCGGGAACGACTCGCGCCCCGCCTGGATCTCGGAGACCCGCTTTCCCTTTCCCAGCCGGTTTGTCGGAATCGAAGATGCACGGCTGCACTATGTAGACGAAGGAGCCGGGCCGACGTTGCTGTTCTTGCACGGGAGCCCCATGTGGTCGTTCATGTTCCGCCATTCAATCAGAGTGTTGCGTGCACGGTTCCGGTGCGTCGCAGTCGACATGCCTGGCCTGGGCCTCTCTAAAGCCCCGGTCGCGTGTGGAAGGCAGTTCGAGCGCAACTCGGCCTATTATCGGAAATTTGTGCAACAGCTGGACCTGAGAGATCTCACTCTGATAGCGCACGCCACGGCCGCCCCATCGGCACTAAGAATGATCATTGACGAGCAGCGGCGAGCCGCCGGGGTGGTGATTACCAACAGTTTTGCATGGTCGATGCGGGCTTTTCCGCCCATGTGGCGCTTTGTCAGAGTAGTCAGCTCGCGTCCTTTCCGGGTGCTCAACGAACGCTTAAACCTCCTGCCCAGGTTGACGACGCGCATCGGGCGCAACTCGGGTCGATTCAGCGAGACGGAGTGTGCCGCCATCCTCGGGCCATATCGGCAACGCGACGCGCGGCGCCATCTGGGGAGCCTTCTCTATGGGCTTCGCGCGGAGGTCGCTTTTTTCGAAGTCCTCAGATCCGATCTTCCAAAGCTGCGTACCACACCGCTTCTGCTTCTCTACGGAATCAAGGACCATGGCTACCAGGCCGGCTTCCTCGAGGAGTGGAAACGCGTCCTTCCGGAGGCAAGCGTAACTCTGCTTCAGAAGTCCGGACACTTTGCGCCGGAGGATGAGCCGCAACCATTCACCGCGGCGCTATCGGAATGGCTTGGGCAGTGCAGCGCGTCGCAGCCGAGCGCGAGCCTTCAGGGCCTGTCAGGGTAAAACGCAGTGGATTTTGAATCTTATCGTCCGCTCCTGTTTTCGATCGCGTACCGGATGCTCGGTAGCGTCGCCGATGCCGAAGACATGGTGCAGGACGCCTACCTGCGTGTCGAAGGTTTCTCGCAGGAGAAAATTGGCAACCCGCGAGCCTATCTGTGCACCGTGGTCACGCGCCTGTGCCTGGATCATCTTCGCTCGGCACGCACCCGGCGCGAGGTCGCATCCGGAATGCCGTTGCCGGAGCCGGTCGCGGGATCCTTGCTGTCTCTACCACCCGAAAGCGCGACCTTGGCCGAGTCGCTATCAATCGCATTTTTGACCATGCTGCAAAGTCTCGCTCCCCTCGAACGCGCGGCCTTCCTGCTTCATGAAATATTCGATTTCGATTACGCGGAGGTCGCACGAATCGTAGGCAAGACTCCGGTGAACTGCCGACAGATCGTCAATCGCGCCAGAAAGAACATGCACGGAGGGCGGGTGCGATTTACCATCAGTCCAGCGGAGGTAAGGAAAATCGTGGAGCGCTTTCTGGACGCTGCGCGACAGGGAGACCTTACGAACCTGCTCGAACTTCTCGCCCCGGACGTCACGCTGTACGCCGATGGAGGCGCTCACGGCGTTCGTTACGGAACCGTCCGTAGCCTGACCCGCCCGCTGCATGGCAACGACCGCGTCGCGAAGTTCCTGCTGGCAGGGCAGGCGCAGGCACCGCGAGCTATTACCTTCGAAATCCGCGACATAAATCTGGCCCCCGCCATTGTCACATATGTCGAGGGCAAACCGCTGGGCGTGATGAGCTTCGAGGTGGCAGGACAGCGTATCCGCAACATCTTCATTCTTGCCGACCCGGACAAACTGCACTCGTTGGCGAACAGCACTGAGCAAACGGGTCCGCCGCCCCGAGCGTCATGAGCGAAGCTGAGATGACCTGGGCCCGCTAAAAATCGCGCAGCCAGCACCAACAGGGCGGGCTTCCCGCCGGTTTACCTGAGGTTCACACAGCAACTCCGTTACGTATTGCCGCCACGACGTAGACCAAGTTCTGCGGCTTCACGTCGCCGGCCGATGCGATTGCGCGGCCTGGGAGCGTCGCTATTCGCGGCGATGGGATCTCGCCCGCCCCCGGCGAATCACCTGCGGCCGCAACGCCGTCACAGTGGGGTGTCACGAGCAACGCGGCTACCGCGTCTCAGATTTGAAAGCAAGTACCCGGTCGCAGGACAAGGTCCGGTTCAAAGAGGATCCCATGAAATTGTCATTCGCTCGAATCGTTACCACCGACGTAGGTGCCCTGGCGAGCTTCTATCGTGAGGTGACCGGAATCGCCCCGACTTTCCTTAATGAAGCGTATGTCGAATTCGTGGCCAGCGGAGCCGCGCTGGCAATCTCAAGCCAACAGACTATGGACGCATATGGAGCGCGGGCCACGCAAGCGGGCTCCAATCGATCAGTAGTCTTCGACTTTCAGGTCGACGACGTCGATCTCGAGCGCATTCGCTTGGGAGAGCTGGTCCGGGAATTCGTGCTCGAGCCCACCAATCAGCCGTGGGGCAATCGATCGATGATGTTCCGCGATCCGGATGGCAATCTCATCAACTTCTTTGCGCCGATTCGGACGCGGCCCGTCACGACCGAAAAATAAGCGCGCATGCGGTTCGCTCCGGAGGAAGAGGATATGGAACTGAAAACCGCGTTAGGAATGAAGCAACTGACGAGCATGCTGGTGTTCGCCAGCATCGCCGCCTGGTATGTCGTACCGTGGCTCGCTCGACAGGAACGCGCCACTGCGCTGACGGCACTGGTGTGGCCACATGTCTTTCGCTACGTCGCGCTGCAAGCCTACTCCGCCCAGCGCGCCGGGTTTCCGATCTCCGATGCAGGCCTGACCCGGCTGGTGTACGGAGACCTCGCCGGCGCAGCGCTCGCGTTCCTTGTCATCGTCGCCCTCCGACACAGAGTTCAGGGTGCAGCCGCCTTGATCTGGTTGCTTGTGGCCACCACCGCTTTCGACACGGTGTCGAATATTTCCAACGGCATCCACGAAAACCTGTTCGGCGCCGCAACCGGTGTTACCTGGATGGTCGTGAGTTTCTACGTTCCGCTGCTGATGGTGAGCCTCGCCCTGACCGTGTGGCAGCTCTACTCGAGATTCGGCGAACCGATTGCCGCCTCCGACCCGGGTGCGCGAATGCGGATCAGAGACGCATCCATTGTGTAGTGATCGGTAACTTGCACAAAGAGCATTTGTCGATGAATCATAAATTGACCATCCTCCTTCGAAGTCTCCTCGGTATAATCTTTGTCGCGGGCCCACTGGCTGCCATGTTTCATGTGGGAGAGCCGACCCTACCGCCGCGGGCGGCCGCGTTTGCCGGAGCGCTCGCGAACACTGGCTACATGATGCCGCTGCTGTGGAGCACGGAAATGGTAGCCGGCTTAATGCTGCTGGGTGGATTACTCGTGCCTATCGCTCTCCTGCTGCTTGCGCCGGTAGTCGTTAACATTGCCTTGTTTCATGCCTTGCTAGCGCCAGCCGGGGCTGGTCCGGCGGCACTGGTGATTGGATTGGAGATATTCCTGGCGTGGCAGTATCGCCGAGCATTCGAGCCACTCTTCGTGCTACGCGCGGGTTTTGGCCAGCATCACGGTCCGGCCTCGGTGAAGAAGCAAGCGGCCTGATGTACCATCCAGATGCGAGCCTTTTATTTGAAGGTCTCCAGTGGCTCGGGATTCGCGCGAGAGAGAGCTATGCAGTTTTATCTACTTGCCTTTGATACACGTCGAGACCCTTAGAGATCATACTTGGCCGACTTTCGCGCGCGGCGGAACCCGAGTTCCTGCCCATGAAAGCTACGATACATAGCGCCTTCGCGGACGCCACCTCATTGCCCCACCAGGCCAGTTCTGAATGTCATCACCCCTTCTCGCTCGGCGAGGACATTTCCAGGGACGAGCTAATCAAAACCGACCGGTCTGAGGAGGACCACAATCGCGAAGCGCACTTGGTGATGTTTCCTGACAAGGGCGTGTAGTACAACGACCCCTATGATGGATGACAGCCAGAAGCAGAAGCTGCTTGACCTGTTTGCGAGTCAGCACGTTGCGATCATTTCAACCCAGGGGCGAGAATGGCCGACCGCCACAATGCAGGCGTTTGCCGAGACGCCCGACCTCGAGTTGCTGTTCATTATGGGCGATAGCCACAAGTACCGGAACCTGATCGAACGACCAGGCGTCACCGTCGAGGTCGACGATCGTGACAAGGGCGATATACCCACCTTCCGCGTGAACCGGGCCACCATCTATGGGACCGCGGCTGAAATTCCGCGCGGCGACCACTGGAACGTCCTGAAAGACCAGTTCATTCGGAAAAATCCATTCGAAGAGCGCTTTTTTGCGAATGAAGCGCTCAAGATGATCCGGGTGACACCCCGGCACATCTCTTTTGCCGGCGCGGACTACAAGAATTTCAAAGTCGCGCTATAGAAAAAACGGCGGGGGCGGCCGTTTCCGATCGCCCCCGCTTGCGTCTTTCTAGAGTGTTTCAGGCCGCGGCGTGCGTGGGGAGCTCGGCCCCTTCACCGAGCGGTTCCGCCGGCCACTTCTTCACTTCGGGCAGCACGTGCTTCGCAAAGCACTTGAGATTGCGCTCCACCTCATCGAACGGCATCCCCGCGTAGCTGAAATTCAGCATGAACCCCCGTGCGTCTATAGTGTCGCGGATGAACTGGAGCTTCTCCAGCACCATGTCCGGGGTCCCCCACGGCATCAGCTTGGCAAAATCCAGCGCCGCGCCATCGATACCGTGCTTGGCGATAAACTTGTTGATC
This sequence comes from Deltaproteobacteria bacterium, assembly GCA_019237115.1. GTDB lineage: Bacteria > Desulfobacterota > Binatia > Binatales > Binataceae > JAFAHS01. The sequence continues at coordinate 225 of JAFAHS010000580.1, read as the reverse complement.
TGCCGATAGGATTCATAGCTCTTCCAGGTGCCGAATTTCTCCGATTGCATCTCGTAGTGCTTGATCACGGTCCGGTAGTTGCTCGACAACCATTTCATGGCCTGCTCTTCGGCGCGATCCTTGTTCTCGTCGACGAAAATAAATCCGCCGCTGAGAGGCTTGGGCGGAGGTGTGCCGTTCACTTCGCTCCAGACCTGATGGTAGACCTCGAAGTCTTTCTTGACC
>JAFAHS010000542.1 GCA_019237115.1 Deltaproteobacteria bacterium | reverse complement strand
AGAGCTGTTGCTTGACTGCCTCGATTTCCTCCAGCTTCTCGTTCCATCGTCGTTCCAGCTCGCTTGCTGCAAGCCGATTGCGAGCATCTACCGCGTCGTACTGTTCGAATGCCTTTTTTGCATCATACACCAGGTGCTCCATCTTGCGGGACAGGACCCCACGTCGAGCGGCGTCGTCGGCGCTTAGTTCCTCAAGCGCGCGCAGACTGGCTTCCACCCCAAAAGGCGCGATCACCTGCAGGAGTTCTTGTCCCAGCCGGCGATCTACCGAGCCGCCGCCAAAGCCGATGCAATACTGCCCACCATCATCATAGTTGCCTTTGCAAAGATAGCGTGCATTGGTACCGCGACCACCCCAATACCGTACATGTAGTTTGCGTCCACAATGTCCACAGCGGAGGAGTCCTACCAGAAGGCCTTGGCCGGCGCGTATCGCCGCCATCGATTCGTCACTCTCCCAGTTCACGGAATTACGCCGCACCATTCGTCGGTTCTCTTCGTATGTGGCCCAGTCAATATAACCAACGTGATGATCGCGGATGAAGACGCGGCATTCTTCGGCGGGGCGCATCGCGCTCTGACGTTTTTCAAGCCGGCCGTCGACCAGCACAGTCGTTACCGGACGCCGTGCCCAAACATAGGCGCCAGCATAGAAGGGGTTGCATAAGATGTCCCGGATCAGGCTCTGCGAGGGAACCTTCCAGACCAGCGCCGTTCCCTGAATCGGGTTGGCTGGTAGCTCCACGTCGCGGTCACGGAACCACTGGAACGTCTGACGCACGCTCCACAGTTCGCGAAACCTGCTGAATACGAGTTGGATCGCTTCGCAGACTCGTCGATCGTGGTGAAACACAACCTTGCCTGCAACGTCGCGGGCATATCCAACCGGGAGCCTTTTGAACAGTTCGCCACGGCGGGCTTTGGATTCCTGCCCCGCCAGCAATCGTTGCCGTATGACCTTCAGCTCGACGACGCTGAGGGTCCCTTTGATGCCCAGCACTAATTGATCGTCGAGATAGGTCAAATCGTACACCTGTTGCTCGTCGGCGATGAGCGTTCCGAAGATCTGACACACCTCCAGTAGCCGACACCAGTCTTTGTCCGTCCGCGATAGCCGCGATACTTCCCGACTGCCGACGATGCCGACTTCTCCCAGTGCCACCAAACTGAGGACACGCTCGAAACCTTCCCGCCGGGCGGAGGCAATGCCCGCGCTCGATCCCAAGTCACTATTGATGATCTCAACCTGCTTCCAGCCTAGGGCGCGCACCCGCTCCGCCACCGCGTACTGGAGGCGCTGACTTTCCGTATTCTGTCGTACTTGTTTCTCGCTGGACTGCCGAAGGTACACAATCGCCTTGCGCGCCAGATGCTCCGGTTTGATCTTGGGATTGTATGCGACTTCCGTCATTGCTTCCCCCCTTCTCGTTAAACACCGCCACCACAACGCGGGCCATGAGATCGACGAGATCAGCGCGTGTCGCTGCGTCTATTGATACGACATTGCTTTCTTTTCGAATCATCAGGTCGAGAAGTTGAAGTTGCACGACGATGATCTCCCTCGCATCGGCTGGCGGGCGTTTGCAGAAGGTCATCGTGATGATGGTCTTTGGAGTCGGGTTGTGATGCAATCAATGAAGCAAGCGATAGGAGCGCTTCCTTACCCAGATGCGCTCGTTCGGAGACCATGATCTCGGCGCATTCCCGCAACAGCATCCAGACTGGGATCTTCAGGCGCCTCCCGCCTGGATCCATGACACAGACCGTCCCATCTCCCCGCTTCGGTCTGCGAAGGATCTGCAGGGTAGCGCCATGAAGGGGATGAAAGGGGTAGAAGACCTGAACATCCGTATCATCCGGGCTCAGGGTATTGTGGGCGTGGGTGTCACCACCCGCACGTGCACATGGTCGTGCCGGGCGGCGGCCCGTCTCCCGCCGGGGGCTGGATCGCCTGCCGCCCAGGGTTCTTCCTGTCCGTGCGCGTGCTGTCGCGGCTCTATCGGCGGCTGTTTCTCACTCGGCTTATGGCCGCCTTCAAGCGAGGTGCTCTGCGCTTCTTCGGCGACCTCGCCCCGCTCACAGAGCCGGCTGCGTTCGCCGCGTATCTGCGACCCCTGCGCCGCACCGAGTGGGTTGTCTATAGCAAGCGACCGTTC
>JAFAHS010000478.1 GCA_019237115.1 Deltaproteobacteria bacterium | reverse complement strand
TGAAGGGCGACCACCCGGACGCACTCTATGTTCCGTCCGACGCAACCTTTAACTCGAACCGAATTGCCATCAACACATTCGCGCTCAATGCACGAATACCAACGATGCTCGCGTTTCGGGAACTCGTCGAGGCGGGAGGTCTGATGTGCTACGGACCAAATTACGCAAATTTGTTTCGGCGCGCTGCCGAATACGTGGACAAGATTCTGCGCGGGGAAAAACCTGCCGATATGCCGTTCGAGCAGGCGGCCAAGTTCGAGCTCGTTATTAATCTAGCCACCGCCAAGGCTCTCGGACTGAACATTCCCGAGTCTTTCTTGCTGCGCGCCGACGAGGTGATCGAGTGAAGCGGCGCGAGTTCATATCGCTGCTCGGCGGCGCGGCTACATGGCCGCTCGCAGCGCGCGCGCAGCTGACAGATCAAACGCGGCGGGTCGGCGTACTGATGATAAATCCCGAGAGCGATCCGGAAGGGCAGAGCTGGGTTCGGGTATTCAGGGAAGAAATTCAGAACCTTGGTTGGACGGAAGGCCGCAATATCAGAATGGACATTCGATGGGCGCCACCAGGCGACGTGGAGGCGATGCCGCGACTCGCCAAGGAGCTCGTCTCGCAGCAACCCGACCTGATCCTGTCGCAAGGCACGCCCAGCACGGTGGCGCTGCTGAAAGAGACGCGTACCATTCCGATCATTTTCGCGATCACCGCCGACCCGATCGGGAGCGGCTTCGTCGCAAGCTTCCAGCGACCGGGCGGCAATGCGACCGGATTTATCGTTACCGAGCCAACGATATCCGGCAAATGGGTGGAACTGCTCAAGGAGACCGCACCGCGGGTTGCCAGGGTTGCGATTCTGTTCAACCCGACAACCGCGACGTATTCTGAATATTGGCTGAAGTCCTTTAAAGCGGCCGCGGCTTCCTTCGCGCTGGAGGCCATCGAAGCGCCGGTCCGCAATAGGGGCGACCTTGATTCAGCCGTTGCTGCGCAGGCCATTGAGCCCACCGGAGGCATGCTCGTGATGCCTGATCCCTTCACGCAAGTTCACCGCGCGGAAATCACATCGCTTGCAGTTCGCTATCGGATCCCGGCGATCGCTTCAAACCGTTCCTTCGCTGAGGTTGGTGGCCTGCTGACTTACGGAGCTGATCTCGCGGATAATTTTCGGCGCGCCGCGATCTATGCCGACCGCGTCCTCAAAGGTGCTAACCCGAGCGAGCTTCCCGTCCAGGCGCCGGTCAAATTTGAGCTGGTAATCAACATGAAGACCGCCAAGGCCCTCGATCTCACGATACCGGACAAGCTGCTCGCGCTCGCCGATGAGGTGATCGAATGAAGCGCCGTGAGTTCATCACGCTGCTCGGCGGTGCGGCCGCATGGCCGTTCACGGCGCGAGCGCAGCAGGTTGCCTCTGTGCGGCGAATCGGCGTGCTGATGTCGTACAGCGAAAATGACGCGGAAGCGAAGGCCTACCTCTCCGGGTTCACGCAAGGGCTTCAGGAGTTAGGTTGGACCGATGGCCGCAACGCGCGGATAGACGTTCGCTGGGCTGCTGGCAGCGGTGATCGCATGCGGGTCTTCGCGAAAGAGTTAGTCGATCTGCAGCCTCATGTAATTCTCTCAAACACGACCCCGGTGACCGCTGCACTCCAGCGGGCGACGCAAACGATCCCGATAGTATTCGTGGTCGTTTCCGACCCGGTAGGCGACGGCTTCGTTGCGAGTCTGGCCCATCCGGGGAGGAATCTCACCGGATTCATCTACACAGAAGCGGAAATGGGCGGCAAGTGGCTGGAGTTGCTTAAGGAGATTGCGCCCGGCATCAAGCGAGCTGCAATCATGTTCAATCCTGACACTGCGCCCGGTCAGGGGTCATATTATCTGCCGTCGTTCGAGGCAGCCGCCCGATCGCTCCAAGTGGAGCCGATCACAGCGCCTGTTCATAGCGAGGTCGAAATTGAAGCGGGCATAGTTTCGCTTGGACGCGAGCCGGGAGGCGGCCTCATCGCCATGGGCGATTCTTTTATGTGGGGTCGACGCTCGTCAGCCATATTGGCGGCAGCCCGAAACAATGTGCCAGCGATCTATCCGGGAGCTGTCTGTGCCAGGGACGGCGGTTTGCTTTCCTACTCACCGGACATCGGAGATATCTTTCGTCGCGCCACCCCTTATGTCGATCGCATTCTCCGTGGGGCAAATCCTGCGAGTCTTCCTGTCCAGAACCCGGTCAAGTTCGAGCTGGTCATCAATTTGAAGACCGCCAAGGCCCTCGGCCTCGACGTGCCGTTCCAATTTCAACAGCGCGCCGACGAGGTGATCGAATA
>JAFAHS010000474.1 GCA_019237115.1 Deltaproteobacteria bacterium | reverse complement strand
AAATGGGGCACGTGTGTCTGGAGACCCTGCTAAACATGGGTGCGCCGATCGCCGCCCTGTTCACCCACCGGGACGACCCTCACGAGGAAATCTGGTGGCAATCGTGCGCGGATCTGGCCAGGCACCATGCGGTTCCGGTGTTCTTCGCGGAAGCGATCGACGAGGGATGGATCGCGCGGATCGCCTCGCTCAATCCCGCGGTTATCTATTCGTTTTTCTATCGAAACCTGCTCCCGCCACGCCTGCTCGAGTGCGCCCAACTCGGCGCGTACAACCTGCATGGCGCTCTGCTCCCGAAGTATCGTGGCCGGGCATCGGTAAACTGGGTACTGGTGAACGGCGAGAGCCAAACCGGTGTCACTCTTCATCATATGGTCGCGCGCGCGGACGCCGGTGACATCGTGGCGCAGCGCGCCGTCCAGATTGACGACGGTGACACGGCGCTCACCCTGTATCGCAAGCTGGTACCGCTCGGCGCCGAGTTGATCCGCGAGTATCATCCGCTGATCGTAACCGGCCATGCACCGCGGCATCCGCAAGACCTCGCCGCCGGCAGCTACTTCGGACGCCGACGACCCGAGGATGGCAGGATCGAGTGGCGCTGGCCGGCACGGAGAATTTTCAACCTCGTTCGCGCGGTGACCCATCCCTATCCGGGCGCTACCTGCATGCTCGGAGGGCGCAAACTGTTTATCTGGCAGGCCGCAATTGCGGTCGAATCGGGATATCTTGGTGAGCCCGGCGAGATCATCGCGGAACGCGCCGGCGGCGCCCTTGAAGTGGCGGCCGGCGCGGGGAGCGTGCTCGTGCTGCGGGCCCAAGTGGAGGGGGGAAGCGAGGGCCAGGCGCGAAGTGTGCTCGGAGCGAATCTGCTCAGGGGATCTGTCGTAATAAGGTAGTCGGAGGGTACATGCGGGTTTTGATAACAGGCGGCGCGGGATTTTTGGGTTCGCACCTTAGTGATGGATTCATCGCGCGCGGTGACGAAGTGTTTGTGCTCGATACCGGATCGATCGGCAAGGTACGCCATCTGCTGAACAGCGCGCGCTTTCACTATATCCACGATTCCATCTTTAACGCGGAGATTATCGACAGTCTGGTTGCGAAGGCCGACCTTATCTATCACCTCGCTGCAGTGGTTGGTGTCGAGCACTACGTGGGCGATCCCTACGAGACTCTCAACGTTAACGTCAACGGGACCCAGAACGTTCTGCGGGCCGCATACAAGTATGGAAAGCGGGTAGTGTTCAGCTCGACCTCGGAGGTCTATGGCCGCAATCCCAAGGTTCCGTGGCGCGAGGACGACGACCGGGTACTAGGCGCGACCACCATCGACCGCTGGTGTTACTCCACCTCCAAGGCGGTCGGCGAACACTTCTGCCTTGCGTATCACAAGCTCGGCCTGCCGGTAACCGTGGTGCGCTACTTCAACGTCTACGGCCCGCGCCTCGACAAGGTCGACGTCGGGAGGCTGTTTACGATCTTCATGGGGCAACTGCTGCGCGGCGCCGACTTGACCGTCATCGGCGATGGAAAACAGACTCGCTGCTTCACCTACGTGACCGATGCGGTGGCCGCGACGATCGCGGCGGGCATCAAACCCGAAGCCGAGGGACAGGTCATCAATATCGGTGTCGATGTCGAGACCAGCGTGCTGGAGTTTGCCAGGCTGATGCTCGAGCTATTCGGACCAACCACGTCGAAGATCAATTTTGTCACGCAGGAGGATGTTTACGGAAAGAGTTACGAGGACATCCCACGGCGCGTCCCGGACAACACCAAGATGAAACAGCTGCTCGGGGTGGAGCCGAGGATCTCGCTGCGTGAGGGCGTGAAACTTTCCATCGACTGGTTCCGCAGCGACCACCACCACATGTAACGGCAGCGCACCTGCGGCTGCGCCGCCTCGTTCTTCTGTCATGGAAGTAGCGCTCAAAGTCGACGTCGATACTCACCAGGGGCTCGCCGAGGGTCTGCCGCGTCTGCGCCGGGTTCTTGAGCGCGAGCGCGTGACGGCAAGTTTTTACGTGGCGATGGGCCCCGACAATTCGGGGCGGGCGATACTCCGTGTATTTCGCAATCGCGGGTTTCTGAAAAAGATGTTTCGGACCAACGCGGTTTCCATGTACGGACTGCGCACCATCCTGTCCGGCACGATCCTGCCCGCGCGTCCGATCGCGCTGGCGTTTCCCAATTTGCTGCGCGAGCTCAAGGCCGCGGGGTTCGAGGTCGCGGTGCACGGCTACGATCACGTGCTATGGCAGGATCACATCGATTCGCTGGGCGAGCGCGGAATCCGCGCCGAACTGAACGATGCATTCGAGGCGTATCGATCGATAATGGCTGAAAGTCCACGAGCGTTTGCAGCTCCCGGGTGGCGCACCAACGCGGTTGCGTTGCGTGCGCTCGACGAAATGGGACTCAACTATCGCAGTGATACGCGGGGGCGGGCGCCGTTTCGATGCATGGTAGATGGGCGGGTGCTGACTACGCCGGAGATCCCGAGCACGCTTCCTACCCTGGATGAAGTCATGGGGCGCGCGGATCTGCGGGACAACGCCGCGCTATTGCGCTTCTACCTCGATCAGTTCAAGGCCGACCAACTCAACGTACACACCATTCACGCTGAAACCGAGGGCATGGGCCAGCTGGAAAACTTCGCGGCCCTGGTTGGAGCCCTTAAAGAGCGCGGCGCGCGTTTCGTGCGGATGGACGCAGTCGCCTCGGGTCTGAATCCGGCGGAGTTGCCGGTCTGCCCGGTCGTCCGCACCGAGGTGCCCGGCCGCGCCGGATGGGTGGCCGCCCAGGGCTCGTAGAGGTCCGGTCCCGTCAACCGGGGCCGGGGACACTCGCGGGCGGCGGCCCACTTGCGACGCGGGCTTCCATTTTCGATCCTCACGGAAATCCCTCCGCTTATGGTATGCGTAGGCAACTCCAAGCAGAGGAAAGGTTTATGCCATCCAAGAACTTGATCGCCGATCGGCCCGAACAGCTCGGTCTCGATTCCGCCAAGGTCGATGCGCTCTTTCAGCGCGCCGAGCGCGAGGTTCGCGAGGGGTTGTTGCCCGCGGTTCAGATCGCGATCGCGCGCAACGGGAAGATCGGGGCGATGCGTACCTTTGGGCGCGCCAGGCAGGGTGGGGTGGAGAAACCCGCCACCGACGAGACGCTCTTCACGATTTTCTCTTGCACCAAGGCGATCATGTCTGCGGCGGCGTGGATCCTGATCGGCGAGGGCAAGCTTAAAGAAAGCGAGCGGGTGGCAGACATCGTTCCGGAATTCGGCACTAACGGCAAAGACCAGATCACGGTCGAGCAAGTGCTGCTGCATATCGCCGGCTTTCCCAATGCGCCGTATCCGCAGGACGAATGGCTCGACCGCAGCAAGCGTCTGCAGCGGTTCTCCAAATGGCGGCTGGAATGGCCGGTTGGAAGCAAGCTCGAATATCATCCGACCTCGGGATTCTGGGTTATCGCCGAGATAATCGAACGGCGGAGTGGCAAGGATTTTCGCGATTTCGTGCGGGAGCGAATCGCGCTTCCTCTGGGACTTCCGGAACTGAGGGTCGGACTTCCGCGTGAATTTCACGACCGCGTGGCCGAACTGGTCTACGTCGGTGAACCTCTCTCGGACGAAGAGCGCAAGAAGCTTGGCATTCCGTCAATGCCTGAGACCGAAGTGACCGAGGAAGCGATCCTCGGTTTCAATCGCCCACACGTGCGCGAGGCGGGCGTGCCCGGCGGCGGAGGTATCATGACGGCGGGCGATCTGGCGTTGTTTTACCAGGGCCTGCTGCACAATCGCGCGCACGACGGCTCGCACATCTGGCGGCAGGAAGTGCTGGATGATGCGCGCCGGGTGCGCACGGAGGGCTACATGGACCTCATCTTCCGCTTTCCGGTCCTTCGAGGGCTGGGGGTGGTGGTCGCCGGCGGCGATGGATTGGCGAACTATCGCGGCTTTGGCAAGACCAACTCCCCGCTTGCCTTCGGACATGGGGGGGCCGGTGGGCAAATCGGATGGGCGGATCCGGGCACCGGCATCTCGCTGGGTTACTGCACGAACGGATTCGATCGCAACGATCTGCGACAGGGTCGCCGGGGCGTGGCGATCTCAAGTCTGGCGGCAGTCTGCGCCGCTTAGCTTGGGCTGGCATAGGCCGGTCGCAGGTGGGTTGCCACCGACCGGTCGATTGAGCAGGGGAGCTTCCCGGCCGATATCGGGCCGGCTGCGGTTGACGCCTGGTGCGGTTGCGGTGCGACCGATCGGGTGAGGGTTCGACTGGCCTACGCGAAGGGGTTCTTGAGCACGATGGTCGCGGCGCGGTCCGGCCCGACGCTGACGATTGCAATAGACACGCCCGCCAGTTCGCCGATCCGCTCGATATAGCGGCGGGCATTCGCGGGCAGCTCCTCGAGTGATCGCGCGTCACCGATTCGTTCCTTCCACCCGCGCATTTCCTCGAAAATCGGCTTGGCAGTATCCATCGAATGGCGTCCGGGAGGCATGGTCTCGTAGCGGTTGCCCTTGTACTGGTATCCCACGCACAGCTTGATGGGATCGATTCCGGTCAACACGTCGAGCTTGGTCAGCGCCAACGCCCACATGCCGTTGACGCGGGCTGCCAGCCGCGCCAGGACCGCGTCGAACCAGCCGATGCGGCGCGGACGCCCGGTAGCGCTGCCGAACTCCACCCCTTCCTCGCGCAGCGAGTCTGCCAGCCAGCCCTTTATTTCGGTTGGAAAGGGGCCCGCACCCACGCGTGTCGTGTAAGCCTTGCTGATTCCCAACACCGCGTCGAGTTGGCCCGGACCCATGCCGGTTCCCGCGAACGCCGCGCTCGCGATGCAGTTCGAAGAAGTTACGAAAGGATAGGTGCCGTGGTCGATATCGAGCATGGTCCCGTGCGCGCCCTCGAACAGCACCCGCTTACCTGCCGCAATCGCCTGGGCAAGATACTCTCCGGTGTCGCACAGGTAGGGCATCAGGCGGCGCCTTGCGCGGCGCATCGCCTCAAGCATGTCCGCGCCGCTGAGCGGCTTGCCCTTAAGCACCGCCTTCAAATAGGCGTTCTTGTCCGCAACGTTGCGCCTGAGCTTCTCGGTGAATGATTGGAAGTTAGCCAGATCGTCGAATCGCAGGCCCGCACGCGACATCTTATCTTCGTAGGCCGGGCCGATTCCGAAGCCGGTCGTGCCGATGGCACGCTTGCCGGCGCGCGCCTCGCGGGCCTGGTCGATCGCGCGATGATAGGGAAACACGATGTGCGCCTCGTAGCTGAGCTTAAGAAAGTCATCGGCCAGACCGCGGCGTTTCTTGAGGTCGTCTATTTCGCTGAGCAGCGCCAGGGGGTCCACCACGGTGCCGTTGCCGATCACGCAGGTCTTGTTGGAATACAGTGCCCCTGCCGGCACCAGACGCAGGATGAATTTCTCGCCGTCGACCACCAGGGTATGCGCGGCGTTGTTGCCACCCTGGAACCGGACGATCACGTCCGCATCGGCGGCGAGCAAGTCGACGATCTTTCCCTTTCCCTCGTCGCCCCACTGAGTGCCTACCACCGCTACTGTCTTCATGTTCTTCCCCCGTGAAACCGCACACGCTTCCCTCGCGCGCGCAAGCTTTGGCACGCTGCTGCCGGCGGCTCCCTGGTCCGGCTACAGCTTAAGCAGGACGGCCGAGGTGATGGCTGGAATCGTTTTGAGCTTCTCCAGAACCTGCGGCGGGACCGGGCCGTCCACCTCTATCAGGCTGAGTGCAGTACCGCCGACGCGGTCGCGATCGAGCTCGAGCCCCGCGATATTGATTCCTGCCTGCCCGAGCATGGTTCCAATCGCGCCCACCACTCCGGGCACGTCGCGGTTGTGCAGCATCAGGAAGTATCCCTCGGGAACTGATTCGACCCGATAGCCATCGATTCGGGTGAGCCGGAGCGCGCGATTTCCGAGTACCGCGCCGGAAACTTCATGTTCCCCGGACCTGGTGGTCACCGCGATCGTGAGCGTATTCACGAAGTCCGTCACCTCGCGCGAGCGGGTCTCGGCGATTCGGATGCCTCGCTCGCGCGCGATGAAGGGTGCGTTCACCAGGTTGAGATCTTCGTCAAGAAACCCGCTCATCAATCCCTTGAGGACTGCGGCGGTTACGGCGTCGTGTTTCAGGTTTGATGCTTCCCCGCCCAGCGCGACGGTCAGGGTGTTGGGAGCCTCGGAAATCAGTTGTGCACAGAGCCGCCCGAGCTTCTCGCCCAGACTCAGATGCGGACCGAGGACCTCGAGTTCCTGGGGCGACAACGCGGGAATGTTCACCGCGCTGGTGATGGTCCCGCGGATCAGAAAATCGGCGACCTGCTGGGCGATATCGATCGAGACCTGGACCTGAGCTTCGTCGGTGGCGGCCCCTAGGTGCGGCGTTGCGACCACCGCATCGAGCTTGAGCAGGGGATGGTCGGGGGGCGGCGGCTCATCCACGAAGACGTCGAGTGCGACGCCCGCGACGTGGCCAGAAATGATCGCATCCGCGAGCGCCCTCTCATCAACGATCCCCCCGCGCGCGCAGTTGATGATGCGCACTCCCTTCTTCATCCGCGCAAAAGCGTCGGTGCCGATCAATCCGCGCGTATCGTCGGTCAGAGGGGTGTGAACGGTGATGAAGTCCGAGCGCGCAAGCAGCTCCTCCAGCGAAACCAGTTCGATCCCAAGCCGTGCGGCGGCTTCCGCCGTGACGATCGGATCATAGCCGATGACCCTCATCTTGAGGCCGGCCGCGCGGTCGGCGACGATGCGTCCGATGTTCCCCAGTCCCACGACGCCAAGAATCTTGTTGCAGACCTCCGCACCCATGAATTTGGTGCGTTCCCATCGGCCGGCTTTGACGGCCGCGGTAGCGGAGGGAATTTGACGCGCCATCGCCATCATCATGGCGATGGCGTGCTCGGCGGTGGTAACACTGTTGCCGAGCGGACTGTTCATTACGACCACCCCGCGGCGGGTGGCGGCTTCAAGGTCGACATTGTCGACGCCGACCCCGGCCCGTCCGATCACCTTCAAGGAGGGGGCCGACTCGATTACTTCGCGGGTGACCTTGGTCCCGCTCCGAATCAGCAAAGCGTCGTAGGGTCCGATAATCGCTGCCAACTCGCTGGGCTTAAGCCCGGTCTTGCTCTCGAACTTGAGCTCGGGATGCCGCTTCAGAACCTCAATTCCCTGCGGGGCCAGCGGGTCGCTCAGAAGGACGCGGAACGTTTGGGCCATAATCGCTCAAATGCTCCGGGCGATTCGTGACTGGACCGCGGCCACCCCGGTTCCAGCCGGGAATTCGTAACCTACGTGTTTCAGCCCCGCTTCCAATGCACTCATCGCGATCAACATGTCGAAGGGAGCCAGGTGCCCCATATGGCCGATGCGCACGAGACGGCCCTTCATCTGATCCTGGCCGCCCTGCACCGCTACGCCCAGCGCCTCTCGCATGAATCTGACAATCTTGCCGGTATCGATTCCGTGGGGTGCGATTAAACCGGTGACGCCGGGCGCCGGTGCATCGGGCGCAATCAGCTTGAGTCCCAGCGCCGTGCCGCCTTCGCGGGTCGCCTCGGCCATCACCTGGTGGCGCGCGAACACGCGCGGCAGCGTCTCCCGGTGGAGAAGTTCGAGAGACTTGTTAAGACCGAAAATCAGCGAGACCGCGGGCGTGAACGCGGTGGTATGCTCATCGCGCTGGGCTTTGAGTTCCTTAACCAGGTCGAGATAAAACTTCGGCGTGTGATTGTTTCTGGCTGCCTCGAGCCCGCGTTCAGACAGCGCGACGACGCCCAGTCCGGGCGGTAGCATCAGGGCCTTCTGGCTCCCGGTCACGAATGCGTCGACACCCCATTCATCCATCTTCTGCTCGAACACGCCCACCGAGGTGATACCGTCGACGATGAGCAGGGCGCCGTGCCTGCGGGTCACCTCGCCGATCCGGTCGATCGGGTGAATCGCGCAGGTCGAGGTCTCGCTGGCCTGTGTCAGGACCGCCTTCGCGTCGGGGTGCGCCTTGAGCGCGTCTTCGATCTGTTGTGGCTCTACCGCATGGCCCCACGCGACCTTCACTTCATGCGCAATCATGCCGAAAGCGCCGAGCATCTTGCCCCAACGCTCGCCGAATTTGCCGGCGTTCACGAAGACGGCCTGGTCACCCGGGCCGAGCACGTTGATAACCGAGGCCTCCATCGCACCGGTTCCCGACGAAGCAAGCAGGATGACTTCCTGGCCGGTCCCGAACAGCGGCTTCAGGCGCTCGCGCGCCTGATCGAGCGTGGCGCTGAATTGCGGGGTGCGATGGTGGATGATGGGTTGCGCCATCTCGAGCAGCACTTCGGGCGGCACCGAGACTGGTCCGGGCGTGAACAGGTATCGTTTTGTGGGTATCACGCTTGCTCTTCAGTGGGGACGGCCGACTGCACAAGCCAAAAAAAAGCCTGGTGTCCGCGGCCGCGGAACGCCAGACCCCGATGTTCTACCCGGGACATCCCGGGTCCCCGTCCTGGTTATGTGGATAACGAAGCCCAAATAGGGAGTCAAGTTTTGCCGGTTCACGCGGATGAAACTCGCGCGGCGCCTTTCGAATTGAAAATTCAAGTGGCCAATGGGTAAGTTTGTGCATCCGCGATGCCGATCGAACACGAAACCCGCGATGGCGCGCTGGTCTGGATTCGCAACCCGATTACCGGGGTGGTGTCCTACGTGGTCGACGTGCGCAACAAGAGCTTCGCGTTCACGCTCGGTCTGCGTGACGAGCCGGTGGAACCTCCTCATCTGACCGACGCGCAGATTCATGCTGCGACCAAGGACTGTCCTTTCTGTCCCGGCAACGAACACTTGTCGACCGCCGAACTGTTCCGGATGAGCGCTGCGGAAATTCCGGAATGGACCGGCAAGGGCAACCGCCCGCACGACCAGTGGGTGGTGCGGGTGTTCAACAACCTGTTTCCGCGCATTCCTGCGGAGCTGACTGCCGGCCGCAACGAATCGTACATCGTGGTGGAGGACCCGCGCCACTATGTTGACTCGCCTCGCTCCCACAGTGATTTGCTCTCGACCGCGATGCTCGGCGCAGGGCATTTCCGCCGCCTCCTCGAAGCCGATGTCCGGGTCATGCGCCTGGCGCGGGAAAATCACTCCATCCGCGCGGTGGTGGTTCGCAAGAATCAGGGGCGGGAGTCCGGCGCTTCGCAGCCCCATCCGCATCAGCAGATAATCGGCTCACCGGAACCGTTTCCCGCGGTCGCGGCAGAGGCGCGCGCCGAGCGCGAGACGCCGGGTCTATTCGATGAAATCGCGACCCTGATGGAGCGCCTGGGCCTGGTAATCGAAAATCAGGGCGGCGTGGTCAGCTACGCGAGTCCCATCGGCTCGTTTCCGCGCAGCTACGACGTGATGATGCCGGAGTATCGCGATGCGACTCTGGCCGACCTGTCCAGCGATGAGCTGGACTGCTTTGCGGGTGCGCTGTACCGAATTCTGCGCATCCTGGGGCCGTTGCCGCTGGACTACGAAATTCATCAGGGGCCGGGGCTGCCGCTCCACGCGCACGTCAATGCGCGCTTTTATCCCTATTCCAACGTCGCCGGGACGCTGAATCTGCCAAGTACACTCCTGCAACGCACGGCTGAAATCCGCACGGCAATCGCGCGCGGGAACCGTCGCTGATTCTGAGGGAACGCGGCCGGAGCGGAGTCGAGCACGGCCGTTTGGCCGGGCCACGTGCCGGCGCTCAGACCACGCCCGCCGCGCGCAGCTGGTCAAGTTCTTGGGGACCGATTCCCAACGAACCCAGCACCTCGCGCGTGTGTTCGCCCAGTTCCGGGGGTCTTCTAAGCTGCCCGGGCTGCGGTTGCGGTGCGTCCGAGAGCTTTATGGGCGAACCGGCCACCCGGATCGGACCGCGAGTCGGGAAGTCGCTTTCGACCAGGGTGCCGCGCTTCACCATCTCGGGGTCCCCGACCACTTCATCGAGCTGCCGCACCGGGGCGCACGGCACGCCCGCTTCCATCAGCAGCGCGATCATCTCGTCGCGCGGGCGAGTGCGGGTCCAGGTGGACATCAGTCCATCCAGTTCGTCGGCAATCCGAAGCCGGGTGGCGTGCGACGCGCAGCGAGGATCGGAGAGCAGCTCTTCGTGGCCGATCAACCGGGCGATGGTACGCCAGTGAACTTCCGTGAGGCAGAAGATCAGAATTTCCCCGTCGCACGCGGGGTACACATTGGTCGGACAAGCGCCCCAGTGCCGATTGCCCAACCGTTTGAATTTGAGTCCCTGCAGGGTAGGGGCGACCGCGCTGGTCAGCGCGGGTACGGCGACGTCGATCATCGCGACTTCAACCTTCTGTCCGCGCCCGGTACGCCCGCGCTGAATCAGTGCTGCCAGGATGCCGCTCACCAGGTGGCTCCCGGTCCCCATGTCGATGAAGGTCGCCGAGGTCTTCACGGCGCGGTCCGGAAATCCGGTGATGCTGATGAACCCCGATGATGCCTGAATCGTGTTGTCCATCGAACCGAGCCGCGCCCAGCGGCTGTCGGACCCATAACCCTTTCCGCACGCATAGATCAGCCGCGGAAAGCGCTCCGCCAGCTGCGCATAGCCCAGCCCGAACGATTCCATGACGCCGTCGAGAAAATTCTCAACCAGCACGTCGGCTCCCTCGATGAGCTGGAGGGCGATTTGTTGGGCGCGCCTTAGCTTGAGATTCAGGGTGACCGAGCGCTTTTGCGCGTTGAGCATCAGGAAGGAATAGCCGGCGCCGCCGGGAGGAAGATCGGGTCGGCGGAGTACATCACCGGTGCGCGGCGGCTCGATCTTGATCACGTCGGCGCCGAGGTAGGCGAGCTGCATCGTGCAGTACGGCGCGGCATAAATCTGGCCGAAATCGATTACCCGGATGCCATCGAGCGGTAGGCTCATTAATTGGTCCTTTCAGTTTGCGCTCTTTCCGTTGCCCGTCTGACGGATAACTCAGCGGAGCAGCGTGCGCGCGATGACCATGCGATGAACTTCCGAGGGCCCTTCGCCGATCCGCCGCACGCGCGCTTCGCGGTACCATCGCTCCAGCGGCAGCTCCTTGCTCACCCCGTAGCCGCCGTGAATCTGCACGGCCCGATCCACCACCCGGCCCAGCACCTCGCTGGAATACAATTTCGCAATCGAAGCTTCGGTACGAAAGTCTTGATGGCGATCGGCCTTCCACGCGCCGTCCCAGGTGAGCCAGCGCGCCGCGCGCAGCTCAACCTCGGAGTCCGCCAGCATCCACTGGATCGCCTGCCGTCGCGCGAGCAGCTCACCGAACGTGCTGCGCTGCTTGGCGTACGCAATCGCCATTCGCTGGGCCGCCACGCCGACCCCGACGTTGCACGCAGAATATGGAAAGCGCAGGCGGGCCAGGAGATCCAGGCACAGGTTGAGGCCCTGGCCTTCTGCGCCGAGCCGCTGTTCGACAGGAACCAGGCAGTCTTCCAGGGCGACCTCGTTCGGAATCGCCGAGGTGCGGATGGTCCGAATTGGCCGCGGCGTGAAACCCGCCTGGCCCTTCTTGATGATGAAGCAGGTGACCCCCTGGCGACCGGCCTTCGGATCGGTGCGTGCAAACACGACACCCCACTCCGCCTCGTGCGCGTGCGAGATGAAAATCTTGGTTCCGTTCAGGCGGTAGTGATCGCCCTGGCGCACCGCGCGGCACTGGATTGCCCCGGCCGGATCGGAGCCCCCCGCAGGCTCGGTGATTGCGAAGAACGTGTACCAGGCATTCTTGATCGTGCCACCCGCGTACTGTTCCTTCTGCTCGGGGGTGCCCGCCCAGATGACCGGTGGCGGCGTGCGGCCGAAGACCCCCGCGCCCGGATTGTAGAGGCCCATCCGATGCTGAGCCATTTCTTCGGTCAACACGGTCATTTCGAAGGTGCTTAGCCCCCCGCCGCCGTATTCTTGCGGTGCACCCATGCACCACATTCCGGCCGACTGCGCCTTGCGCGCGATACGCCAATAGTCATCCTCGGGAATTTCGGCGGCGTCGGGGTCGATGCGCGCTTCGATGGGAATGATCTCGTCGCGGATGACTTTGCCGACCTGATCGCGCAGCGCGACCAACTCTGCGGGGAGCTGATAGCCGTTGATTGGATCCATCAGATCATCTCCTCGAACCGCTCCGAATCGTTGCCAAGCCCGCGGCGCAATGTGTCGAGCCAGAGCTCTCGAATCCATTCCAGGTCGTAGGTACCCCAGGTGCCCTTGAGACGCGGGTCGATGGCGCGAACTTGCTCGATCGCCTCGGCGATCTTCTTGATCGCTGCCTCGCCGCGCTGCGCGCGACCGCGGGCGCCGCCGCCCTTCGCGTCCAGATACTCCACCAGGTGTTCGAGCACCTCCCCACTGTACCGCCACAGCTGGCGTTCGCCGCGCACCAGCGGCTCCTCGTTCGATCGCAGTATCGCATCGGCGGCGTCACTTGCGCGCCGGAAACACGCTGCCGCGCGCGCGAGTTCCACGCGCTTGCGAGGCGCCCGGACCGGGTCCAGGGGCGGACGCATCACGTCTGCATAGTCGAGCACCATCGCGGATGCATCGGCGATGGCGCGATAAGCATCTCGCCACGAGGCCGCGCAGGCCGGATGCCGCCCCTCGGCGGTCTTCTCCAGCGCGAGAGCGGGATCGGATCCGACGTTGCTCGCGCAACGCGCAAAAGTTTCCAGGTTGACCGGATAGGCGAGCAGGCTGTACGCGCCAAAGGTGAGGCACGAAACACTGGAAATTCCAAGCGCGTGATAAAGGCGCAGGTCGCGCGCAATCACTGAGGGGGTTGCGAACGCCAGCCCCCCAAACAGGATCGCATCGGCATAGTACTCAAACACATCGCAGCGGCCCTCGAAAATTTCCAGGTATCGTTTGAGTGAAGCGAGATAGCGCGGATTGACCTCGCAGGCTGGATCATCGATCGCGTGCGAGTAACAACGCTCGCGCGGCGCCCACTCCACCCTGACGTTGGGCAGCGGATGCAGGCCCGGGTCCGGGTCGATGGTGTCGTGATAGGCGAGGTATGCGACCGGGCACGACAGGTTGGCCTTCGCCAAAGAGGCGGCTATCGCGTTGACCACCTGCAGGTACTGATGCGAGGGAGCGAGTTCCCGGCACGCGCCACACCGGCACCACGCCCCCCGCCTCACGTCAGCGCCCCAGATGTGCAACAACTCATTCTCCGGGTAATCGGCGAGGTAGCGCAGCGCGGCTTCGCAAACCAGGTCGATCGCTGCGCGGCTGGACACGCATAGATTGCCGCGGGGCAGTCGAGTGCCCTGGTCATCAGCCGGAAACATCGACGGGTCATGGTCAAATCGCTCACGTGGCAACAGCAGTTGCAGCACGTGTCCGCCGTATTCGGCGGCAATCCCGTGCGTGCCGAGCATCGGCACGAGTTCCTCGATTCGCTGGCGGGGGTCGTGCGCGTGGCGAATGTAGGAGAACGCGTTGAGCCCCCGGCGCGCCATCCACGGGATGAACTCGCGGTCGTGTTCAAGATGAAGCTCGAGGCGGTCCGCGAACGCGTAGTTCCAGGTCAAGATGTCGGAGGCGAAGGCGCGGCGCGAAAAGGACGGCGTGAACACGGAAGGCTTGAGGTTGCGGATGCGTTCGGGCTCGATGCGCGGATAGAGTGCGGGCGCGCCGGGCGGAAAGCTCGCTCCCAGCTGCACAAGCAGGCTGGCTGCACCGTGAATCAGGCCGCGCTCACTCGCCGACCGGATCGAAACCGACTGATCGCTCGGCCGAGAGATCGAGAACGAATCGCCACCGGGAGAACCGGGGCGACCCTGGTGGGGCGGTTGCGAGTCGTCCAGGGTGAGGACTATTTCACGAGCGTCGATCCGGGCGTCTTCCTGTACCGCAACCTTGCCGCCCGTCATGCGCAGGAGGCCCCGACTTAGTTCGGCGACCGCCGTCGCGACTACCCGGCGGGACCCTGGCGCGGCATGCCGAAGCGTAAGCGGACCCGAGGTACTGGTTTTGCGGGTCGTCACTGGAGAATCCGCTCTTTATAAAGACGCTGCCGATGTGGTTGCCGTTCGCTCGCCAAAACCTGGGCGCAAGGCGGCGCCAGCGGGAACTCTTAAGCGACGCGCAGCCCTGCCGGCGGCTTCGCTGGTTATGCCCCCTTCACCGCCGTGGCCGTCGGGACTTGGTGTGCAAACTCGCGCCGCGGAACGATCGCCTCCGACCAGCCACGAAGTACGCCGGACGCGTCATTTTTCCGGCACTCCCGGAATGATAACATGACGGAACCACATTGATAGCTCCGCGGCGCTGATGTCCTGCCCCAGGTACCCGGACCGGAATGCCAAGTCCCAACGAAATTCTTTCGGAACTCAAGAAAGTCAAATACCCGGGATTCAGCCGCGACATCGTGTCGTTCGGCATGATCAAAGACATCGAGGTTGCACACTCGCGCGTGACCGTGATGCTCACGGTAGCATCCGCCAAGCCCGAGGTAATTCAGAAAATCGTCGCCGACGTGAAGACCGCGGTCAGCGCGATGCGCGATGTGCCGGCGGTGGAAGTGCGTATTGAGCAGCCCCCTGCGGCCGCGCCGCGCGCCGCGACCGGCGCCACGCAGCGCGAGATACCCGCGGTGAAGCACATCATCGCGGTCGCCAGCGGCAAGGGTGGAGTCGGCAAATCCACCGTGGCGGTCAACCTGGCACTGGCACTGCGCGGACGCGGATGGCGCATCGGGCTCATGGATGCGGACGTATACGGCCCCAGCGTGGCGATGATGATGGGCGTGGACAAGCCGCCCGCACTCACCGCGGAGCGGAGGATCGTCCCGCTCCAGCGATTTGGCATAGGGTACGTTTCGATGGCGCTGTTTATCAACGACGAGACCGCCGTGATCTGGCGCGGACCGATGGTAACCAAGCTCGAAACCGAGTTTCTCTTTAATGTCGAATGGGGAGAACTCGACTGCCTGGTGCTGGACCTTCCTCCCGGGACCGGCGACGCGCAGCTAACCATCACCCAGCGCGTCGCGCTCGCGGGCGGGGTAGTGGTCACCACCCCTCAGGACCTGGCGCTGCTCGACGTGAAGCGGGGGGTGGAGATGTTCCGCGAGGTTAACGTGCCGGTCCTCGGCGTGGTCGAAAACATGAGCTACTACCTGTGTCGAAAATGCGGGCATCGCCACGAGATTTTCTCGCACGGCGGTGGTGCGCGTTACGCGTCCGAGTTGGGGGTGCCATTTCTGGGCGAACTGCCGATCGTCCGCGAGCTACGCGAAGGCGGCGACCGGTCCAACCCGCTGGTTGCAAGCAACCCGCACCACCCGGTAAGCGTCGCGTTCGAGGCGATTGCCACGCGGGTGATGCAGCAGGTGGAATGCGCACCGTGAGCGGTTCCGGTCCGCGAAGCTTTTCCGCCGGGTCCCACGCGCTCCCCGCCCGACCGGTGTCGCGGCTTTCTCCGCCCGGCTCGGCCGCGGACGTGCGCGGTTGCCCGGTCGGTGATTGCCGAGTGCAGCGGCGGGCAGGGTAGGGGGTCGTTTGCCAACTCGATCGATGGACGCGCGCCCGAAAATCTCCCTCATTACCATCACCAAGAACGAGGAAGAACTAATCGGACAGTGTCTCAAGAGCGCCTGGTTCTGCGACGAGAAGATCGTCGTGGATTCCTTCTCCACCGACCGGACCGTGCAGATAGCGCGAGAATGCGGCGCGCGAGTCTTCCAACACGAGTTTACCAACTACGTCATGCAGAAGCAGATGGCGCTCGACTACGCGACCGGGGACTGGGTATTGCTGATGGACGCCGACGAGCAGGCAACCCACGATCTCGGCGCGGAGATTTTGCGTGAAACCGGCTCGGCGTGGCCGGCGGAGGGCTATCGCATCCAGCGAATGCTCTATCACCTCGGCGGCTACGACCTGCGCGGAATCGAACCCGACACCCCGGTGCGCTTGTTCCGGCGCCAGCGCGGGCACATCGGCGGCCGCGATCCCCACGACAAGGTGGTGGTCGACGGCAAGGTCACAAAACTGCGCGGGCGGATCCTGCATTTCAGCTATCGCGACATCACCGACCACGTCGCCACGATGAACCGCTTCAGCTCTCGGGTCGCGGCGGAGCACGAGCCCACCCGGTTCACGCCGCTCAAGATGGTGGTCAATCCGGTCGCGCGATTCTTCGTCTTCTATATTGTGCGCCGCGGATTTCTCGACGGGATCCGGGGTTTCTATGCCGCGGCTACCTCGGCGTTTTACGTGTTTCTCAAATACGCGAAGCTCTACGAGCGGCGCCTGAAAACCCAGCGGCCGCGCTGACCGGACCGGGCGACCACTGACCGCCGGGGCGCCGCACGCCCACTTCTCTGGCAGGTCAATCCTGCTAATTTAGATTCCAACCCGAATGAAACGCTTGTTCAGCTACATCGGCCGCTACTGGAATTGGTACGCGTTCGGGATGGTCAGCACGCTGATCGCCTCCGCGTGCGGCATGAGCGTCGCATACTTGAGCGGCGCTGCCATCAACACCATCCAGGCTCACCATCCGCAGACCTTTGGCGCGCTCGCGCGCATGGGCTTGCCGGCCGAAGAAACGCTGGGTCGCATCGTGCTCATGATGATCGGGTTGGCACTGGTGGGAGGAACGGCGCGATGGGTTTCGCGTTTCGTCATCTTCAATACTGGCCGTGACGTCGAATACGACCTGCGCAACGACCTTTTTGTACATCTGACCCTGCTCGGGCCGGATTTTTACGAGCGCCACAGGGTCGGCGATCTGATGTCGCGCATGGTCAACGACCTCAACGCGATCCGGATGCTCATCGGCATGGGGTTCGTCACCTTCATCGACGCGCCGGGCACCTTTGTGTTCGCGCTCGTGTTCATGCTCGGGGTAAGCACCAAACTGACTGCCGCTTCGCTCGCGCCTTTCCTTCTGCTGATTTACGGAATCAAACGGCTATCGCGAGCGCTGATGCAGCGCAATTTGAAGGTCCAGGAGGGCCTTGGCTTGATCGAGTCCAAGGTCCAGGAAGCGCTGGCCGGCATCCACGTCGTGAAGGCGTACTCGCTCGAGGATCACGAGGCAGGGCTGTTTCGAACTGCCAACGACGAATACAACGAGTTGGGACTGGCGCTCGCACGACTGCGCGGTGCCATGGTCCCCATGATTCGCGGGACTTCGGCGGCGGCCGTGATGATCGTGCTCACTTACGGTGGGTTGCTGGTGACGCAGGGAACCCTGCGCATCGGCGATCTGGTGTCCTTCATGGGCTACCTGGGTTACATGGCGTGGCCGGTAACTTCCCTGGGATGGATGATCTCGATTTATCAGCGGGCCAAGGCCGCGATGAAGCGGCTCGACGAGATATTCTGGGCGCCGCCCCAACCCGGGGCACTCGATCGGGGGGAAGAGCGGTTACAGGTGGCTGGCGCAATTGAATGGGAGCATGTGTCCTTCAGCTACTTTGGGCGCGAGGACTCCTCATCGAACGGGTATCGTCCGCACGCACTGCGGGACATCAACGTTCGAGTGCCCGCGGGTAGCAAGCTGGCCATCGTGGGTCGGACCGGCTCGGGCAAGTCCACGATGGTCAAGCTGCTCTCGCGCCTGATCGAGCCCACCGAGGGCAGGATTCTCCTTGACGGCCGTGACATTCGCGACGTCCCGCTGCGCTCGCTGCGCAAGACTATTGGCGTGGTGCCGCAGGAGGCGATGCTGTTCTCCGACACGCTCGCGCGAAATATCGCCTTCGGGGAGCCCGCTGCGAAGCCGGATGCGATCGAATGGGCCGCCAATGTGGCGGGGCTCGGACCTGATATCGCCACACTTCCCCACGGCCTCGACACGATCGTGGGCGAGCGCGGGATGGCGCTGTCGGGCGGGCAGAAGCAGCGTGCCACCATCGCGCGCCTGTTGAACTATCGATCGAGCGTGGTGGTTCTGGACGACGCCCTTTCCAGCGTCGATACGGAGACCGAGCGGTCGGTGTTGCAGAACCTGGAGGCCAGCGTGCGCGACCATACCAGCATCGTGGTCGCGCATCGTGCCTCGACCGTGCGCGACGCCGACCAGATCATCGTGCTGGAAGATGGCGAAATCGCTGAGCGCGGAACCCATCACGAACTGATGGCGCGCCATGGAATCTACGCCGAGTTGTTCCACCGCCAGCTGCTCGAGGAGGAACTCTCCAGCTACTAGGCATGCAGCTCAAGCAGGCACAAAACCGCGGCCAGTCGCGCGATGTCGCGCTGGTCAAGTTCATCTGGACCTACGTACGCCCCTATCGCGGAGTGTTTTTTCTGTCGGTTGTGCTGATGCCGCTCAACTCGGCATTCGCGCTGGCTCAACCCTATATAATTCAGCTGATCATCGATCTATTCCTGGCCCATCGACGGGTGCCGCCGCCGGCATGGCTGACCGCGCTGCTCGGCGCGTCCGGTCCGAGCCTCCTCAAGATGGGGGCGATCTATCTGTGCCTGGTATGCGGAGAGTTCGGGTCCGCTTACGGCCAGTTCTATCTCACCATGATGGTCGCGCAGTATTCGCTCTCGGACCTGCGCCTGGCGCTGTTCAACCACGTGCAGCGACTCCCGATGTCGTTCTTCGACCGCACCCCGGTCGGACGGCTGGTAAGCCGCATGACCACCGACATCGATGCGATCAACGAAATGTTCGGCGCCGGCTCGCTGACCATGTTCATGGACCTGATGACGATGTCCGGCATCGTCGCGATCATGTGGTTCAAGAGCGCGCGGCTGGCGCTGTGGGCGCTGCTCGCGATCCCTCCGCTGCTGCTGTTCATCAACCTGTTTCGCGTACGGGCGCGCGTCGTATACCGGCAAATTCGCGAGCGGCTCGCGGCGCTCAACGCATACCTGTCGGAAGCGTTGGCCGGCATGACGGTAGTGCAGTTGTTCACCCACGAGCGCGCGAGCCAGGCGGAATTCGACGTGCTCAACGTACGCAGCCGAGACGTCCAGATGAAGGCCAACCTGTATGAGACCGGTCTGTTCTCCGCGGTGGATACGGTCGGCTCGATAACTATCGCCCTGATCCTGTGGGCGGGCGGCGGGCAAGTGCTGCATCGCGCGATCACCCTGGGAACCCTCGTCGGCTTCATGCAGTATGCCCGGATGTTTTTTCTTCCGCTCCGTGAACTGTCCAACAAGTACACCGTCCTGCAGTCGTCGCTGGCCGCGGCGGAGCGCATCGAGGCGCTGATGGAAGAGCCCCGGACCATCGCGAGTCCTGCGACTCCCAAGGTCCCGGCCGCGCCGCTGGGCAGCATCGTGTTCGATCACGTGAATTTCGAATATCGTCCGGGGGAGCGCGTCCTCAAAGACTTGAGCTTTGCGGTTGAACCAGGACAGAAGATCGCAATCGTGGGGCCGACCGGATCCGGCAAGACCACGACGATCAAACTGCTCAATCGCTTCTACGACGTGACCGGCGGGCGCATCCTGGTCGATGGCGTTGACGTGCGCGAGTGGGATCTCCAGCGACTGCGGCGTTCGATCGGGCTGGTGCAACAGGATGTGTTCCTGTTCGCGGGTGATGTGATGGAAAACATCCGCCTCGGATTGACCAACCTCGGCGAACATCAGGTCCGGGAGGCGTTGCGCCGCGCGCAGGCACTGCGATTCGTGGACCGCCTGCCGGCGGGACTCGCCGAGTACATCCGCGAGCGCGGTGCGAACCTGTCCGTTGGACAGCGGCAGCTGCTGTCATTTGCGCGTGCGCTCGCCTACGACCCGCGCATCCTGGTGATGGACGAAGCGACCTCGAGCGTGGACAGCGAAACCGAGCGCCTGATCCAGCTCGCCCTTGGCGAACTGCTTGCGGAACGCACCGCACTCGTCATCGCGCATCGGCTTTCGACCATCGAACGGGCCGACCGCATACTGGTCCTGAGCAACGGCGTATTGCGCGAGAGTGGCAGTCATCTCGAGCTGCTGGCCCAGCGCGGCCTCTACTACCGTCTGTTCGAGTTGCAGTACGCGGTCGCGAACGAGGCGGCGCGTGAAGCGGTGGATTGACCGCCTCGCACGCTGGGGTGCCACTTGCTTGCGGCCACGCTCCCTCGCCACCGTTCTTATCGCGGTGACGGCCACTGTCGGGTTTTCCGGATGCGGCGTCGGCTACATCGTACGGGGCGCCTACGAGGAAGCGCGCCTGTTGTGGAACCGACGCCCGATTAGCGCGGAGCTGGCTTCGGACCGACCGCTCTCGCCGCAGCTGCGCGCCAAGCTGGAAACCGTCCTGAGTGTGCGGGAATTCGCCGCGGACAAGCTCGGACTCAATGCCGGCGGCGCGTATCTCACCGTGACCCAGGTCGATCAGGCAGCGATTGTCCACGTGGTCATGGCCGCACCGCGCGACTCCCTGCGTCCGTATACCTGGTGGTTTCCGGTGGTCGGAGCGGTACCTTATCGCGGTTATTTCGAAGAGTCCCAAGCCGCCGCGAAAGCCCGCGAGATGGAAGCCGCGGGATACGACACGATGGTACGATCAGCGGTGGCATTCTCGAGCCTCGGCTTTTTCGACGACCCGCTGTTGTCCAACCTCTTGCGGCTGGACCGGGTGGAACTGGCCAGCGTCATTATCCACGAACTGTTTCATCGCACCTATTTTCTGCCCGGGCACGTGATGTTCGACGAATCCGCCGCGACCTGGGTCGGTGCGAGGGGTGCGGTCGCGTTCTTCGAGGCGACCGAGGGTCCCGACTCGCCGGAAGCGGCCGAGGCGCGCTCCATGCTGGAGAGCAATCTCAAGTTCTCGCGCTTCCTCCTCGCGGAGCAGGCGCGGCTGCTCAAGATTTACATGAGCGGGCGCCCCAGGGCAGAAATTCTTGAGCAGCGGGAAGCCGCCTTCGCGCAGATCCAGTCAGACTATGCGCGTCTCGCGCCCGGCCTGAACGGCCTGGAACGGTTTGATCTCGACAAGGAGCCGCTCAACAACGCGGTCCTAATCAACTACCTCATCTACTTCCACGACCTGGACAATTTCGAGATTCTTTTGCGCCTGAATCACGGCGATCTCAAGGCCACGATTCGGCAGATTGTCGACTTGGCGCAAGCCAACCCGGACGACCCGTTCTACGCAATCTGGCAAGCGACCCGAAATGCGCCGCGGCCCTGACCGTCGGGGTGTTCAGCGGTCCGCAAGCGCCGCGCCGACCAGCGCAGCGAGGCGGGCCTCGCAACCGCCGAAGAAGTGATCCGCGCCCGCAAGGAATTCCAGGTGCGCGCGGCTGCCCAGGGTACTGGCCAGCTTCCGCAGAGGCTCGACCGGTGAGTAGGAGTCACGATCGCCCGAGACCAGCAGAACCGGTTTGGAGGCGGTGTCACTGGGGCCGCTTATCATCGCGACGGGCAGGGCCACCAGCACCAGACCATTTACCGCAGGGTCGGTGAGCCCGGCCCGCAATGACACCGAAGCGCCGAAAGAATATCCAGCGAGCGTCACCGACTCGACGGCCGCCTTGTCGGCAAGGAAAGCAACCGCCTGGCGGACATCGTCGAGCTCTCCCTCGCCGCCGTCATACTCCCCCTCGCTGTCGCCAACCCCGCGAAAGTTGAACCGCAGGGTGGCAAACTGCCGTTGCCAGAACGCCTCGAGTGCGGCTTCAACCACGTTGTTGTACATGGAACCGCCGTACAGCGGATGTGGGTGACACACTACCGCCGCGCCTGGAACTTCGCCCTCCGGCAGCTTGAGCAGTCCTTCCAGTTTCAGCTCGCCGCTGGGAAAGGTGATGCGGCTCTCGCTCATACCACAGGACTGTGTTCCGTACGCGTAGGGGAAGCGGTTTGCGCGAGCGGAAAGTCCGCGCCTACTCGTCTTCGGGATCGCGGCGAATAAGCGTCACGATCGCGACGAATTCCCGGCGGGTCATCGCGTAACCGAGCATACTCAGTTGCTTGAGCGCCTGAAGTTCCCGCTTGGTGACCTGATAGCGGTTGAGCAGCGCCCGATCGTTGAGCAGCGCTCGCCAGGCCTCTTTCGGAGTTTTGCTGCGTAGGGGCTTGGAGGGGGGCATCATCGCCCGAGCCTCGGGATGAGCCATAACGAAGAGTCTCTGCCGGTCGAGGCGCAGAGTATCTGCAATCCGTCCGAGAAGCGCCAGGGACGGCTTGCGCTGTCCGGTTTCGAGGTAAGCGACGTGACTGGCCTTGACGTCGATGCGCGCCGCCAATTCACGCTGCGTCAGCCCATGGGCCTGACGCTGTTCTTTGAGCATTCGTCCGAACTTGTTGTCTGTATTCACGGAATCCTTATTCAGCAAGCTGCGTTAAATTTGCCTTCGAACAGGGAAGAGCCAAGCCGAAGGCGCTTACAAATCAAACTCGTCGAACAGTGCCTTCCGCAGCTTTGCGTAATGAAGCACTCCGGCGAGATACTGTACACGGTTCTCCTGGGGCAAACTCGAATCGCCGTTGAAGCCATATTTGTTTGCCACGTGCGCGACCGCCCCCATGATCCCGGTCGAGGACGTTACGCCAATTCCACCCGACTCGCTACTTGTTTGCGCGAAACACTGTCGGGCAATTCTCTGCGGAAAAATGCCGAGACTCACGAAGATGTCAGCCGCCAACTCCGGCGGGTCATCGAGATGGAAACCATAGCCCGAGTACCCCATATGATGAGGCTCTTCGGCCTGTTGGAATCCAAACATTCTTGCGGTGAGGTGGTGCCCCATCTCATGCGCGAAGGCCGCGCTCATAGCTGCCCGATGGTGAGCAGTATTCACACAGATGAGCGGCCGCTTGGACACCGGGCTCTTGCCCACGTAGAAGCCCAGCAGCGCCATTCCCCTGGCGGACCGCAGTTTGGCCATCCTGAATTCTATCCCGAGCGGCGACCATGCGTCGCGAAATTCGCGCGGAGAACCCAACTTGAGCGGTTGCTGATTTAAATGCGGCCACACCTGGCGCCGCGCTTCGGAAATCAACTCCTCAAGCTCCCCGCGTCCGAAAATCCCGCGCACTGAGGGACCGTACTCCCGCGTGCTGAGGGTGTGGACCTCGAGGCCGCCATCGCCGATTCCGAGCGCTTGGACTCCTGCCGGGGGCGCACTTGAGGCAAGAATCGCACCCAACAGGCCTTCCAGGCTTGAAACCCTTTTCTTACTGCCTTTCGTAATCATCAGGCGCCTTATAGCTTGTCCAGTCTATTCATACGGAAGGCCGGTCGCAACTGCTGGGCCGTCAGGATTCACCGGGCTCTTCGTTTTGTAAACCTTGTGGGATCTCTCACGACGGGTTGTGAGCGTTTAGGATGAGATTTACAAACGTTCGAGCAACTGGGGTGCTTTTTGCAGCTTGGGTCGTTACGATCGGTTCCCGCGTCGACGTTAAGTCGACGCTCGTTGTGAAAAGGAGATGTCGATGGAAGTACGGCTTCTAACCACAAGTTTTCAAAGGCGAATCTTTGTCGAGCGTCTGCGACAAGCCCGCGATGAACAGCTGACGCATTTCGCCGACGTAGCCGATGGAAAGGTCGACAATCGCGCACGTCTGGCGGCGTCGGATTTATACGGTCTTTTCGCGGATAGCGACAGTCCGGCCGAAAACATGATTGCAGGGATGGCAATCCACGACCTGGAAATGTTTCCGCGCACCTGCCCGGGTCCGGATCTCTCACACTGGCCCGAGCGTGCGGTCTTTGAATGCAGCGATCATTGGTCGCTTGCGCCGGGCGCGG
The DNA here is from genome assembly GCA_019237115.1 of Deltaproteobacteria bacterium. GTDB lineage: Bacteria > Desulfobacterota > Binatia > Binatales > Binataceae > JAFAHS01. The sequence goes on along the minus strand of JAFAHS010000474.1, from coordinate 12,215 downwards.
GTATGAAGATGTGGTGCGGCGCCGCGATCCAGATCGCACGCAGACATCCGCGGGCGGTTCTAGCCTATCTGGCGGTCGGCTTGTCCGACCATTCGGGGTTCTACCGCGCGATGGGTTTTGTACCGTTCGGTAGACCCGTCCAATTCACTTATCTCAAAAGCGCAGCGGGGTTCCCCTGGGTGCAGCCGGTAATCCTGCGTGGCGAAGCGCTCGAGAAACTGGTGGCAGCCTCCTATCGACTGCCGTTCGAGACCGACCATGAGTTTACGACTCTGCGCTTCAAACCGGGGCTGCGGTTGCGTCCGTTTACGGTTTCGTCCGCGCGCCAGATGGCATGGGAGGTTCAGTCCACGAGTGCGCATGGTGAATCTCAAGAGCTGCAAGCATGCGCGTAGAGGTTGGCGCTGCTCCACAACAACCGAGAGTGGACGATCGCGAGATGGCCACCTATGTGAAACGGAAGGTACTGATATGAATTTGGAATTGCCCGCTGCCGAGAGCTTTCCCGAGCCCGAAGAACGAACGGCCCTGCTCAGCAAACGCGAGCTGGTGGAGCTGTCGCAGATAAGTACCATGCGTAGTGCTCTACACATCATCATCGAGTGGATGGTGATCCTGATTGCGATTCGGGCTTGTGAAAGATTCTGGGAACCCTGGCTCTACCTGGCAACCATCGTCGTGATCGCAACGCGTCAACACTCGCTCATGATCATGCTGCACGAAGGCACCCACTATCGCCTTTGTCGGAACCGAAAAATCAACGACTGGGTGTCGGAACTGGTGCTGGCCTGGCCCGTGCTGATTTCCGCGCGTTCATATCGCGCCAACCACTTCGCCCATCATCGCTACCTGAATACCGACCGCGATCCCGATTGGTTACGCAGGAGAGGTGACCAGAACTGGGTTTTTCCGAAGCGTCCGCGGGAGATGGCGGTCCTCCTGCTGGGCGACTTGACCGGCCTCGGCGCGGTGGCCCTGGTGAAACTTCTGCGGACTGTCGCCTCGCGCGACACCGACGCTTCCAAAGGGTTTCTGATGGCTCGCTATCTGTACTACGCGGTGGTCATGGCGGTCGCATTCTGGACCGGGACAGCCCGTTTGCTGTTCCTGTACTGGTTTGTCCCCTTGTTCACCTGCCTGGTCTTCATTTTTCGCATCAGGAGCATCGCGGAGCACTCGGCACTGGGAGGGGCGCGGACTTCGTTGGCCGGCACCCGGACAACATTGCCTTCGTTCCTGGAGCGGATCTTTCTTGCACCGAACAACGTGAACTATCACCTCGAGCATCACCTGTATCCGAGCGTGCCGTTCTTTCGACTGCCCCGGCTGCATGCGCTCCTTTGCGCCAAGCCGGAGTTTCGCCAGGCCCATCTGACGCACGGGTATTTCCGGGTGCTGCGCGAGTGTGTTGTTGCCGACTCCGAATCCTTTGCAAACACCCAGGCGCGGTCCAAGCCCCGCGACCTGGTCCTGCGGGCGAGCACCGTTGCCGGATCTGGCTGAGCGGGCGTCCGAGCCCCTGCTGGGCGGGCGAGGCATGGAAAGGCACCGTTTAAGTAAAACTAATGGGCAATTTCACCGAGCGAACAATTGCGACTCACGGGGGCGGCTGTTGTTTGCCCATTGCGAATTCGCGGGTCCGGCGACTATAAGATCTACGTAAGTAAAGATGGCCTATTTGGGCGGGGGAGCATTGCGATGAAGATTAGGGCGCTAGGCCCGGTACTCGCGATTTTTCTCGGATACGCGGTAAATGCGCACGCGGTGGCGCTGACCTTGCAGGGCGAGAGCGCCGACCTCGAAAATTCGAATTCCAGCGTCCTCTATGCCAGCGATAGCGATGGCGAGCCCGCGCTGATTACCGCGATCGGCCTGCCGGCGCCCGATGGGGGAAACTTCTCGGAAATCGGGGTGCCCTCGATGATGCCGGACGGGCGGGTCCTGTTCGGCGGCGAAACCACCAACAAGCAGCGAAAACTAAACTGGAACGTCTACATTGGAGACCCCAACGTTTCGCCGCCATATCGGGTGGTTCGCGCGATCGATCCGATGCCGCAGGCCAAGAACTGTGCTCCGCTTCTGAACGGAGACCCGTACCCGGTGGCAGATGCGAAAGGCAACATCGCGTTCATGTCGCACCTGCCAGACAAGCACGATGCTCTGGTCTACTACTCGAACGGAGCTCTGAACTGCCTTGCGCGCTCCAACGCCAAGACCAACGAAGGTCACGAGATGGCGGTGTTGAGCTTCGGCAGCCCGGCGATGGGTGACAACGGTCAGGTAGTGTTTAACGCGTGGCTCATCTATCCGCAGGACAAGACCGACAAAGATACACCGCAGGGCCATCGACAGGCGCTGCTGATCGGTTCGCTGCAGAACGGGTTGACGGAACTGGCTGTCGAGGGTGAGTACGGACCCAACCGCAGCCGCTATGCACGCCCGTTTGGACTTCCCGCGGCGATGGCGTCCGCGGAAGGTACTCTGATTGCGTTTACCGCCAAGACCGGTTCGGGGTCGGCGTTGTTCCTTTACCGCAATGGACAGATGTCACGAATTCTCCCGACCGGGACGACCACCCCGATCGGGCCGGTGACCTATCTGTCGCCCGGACGACCTGGCCTGATGGCCGACGGCACGACGGCGGTCCTCGCCGGATGCGCGCGGTTGCCGGTGGTCTTTCGACTCGCCCATCAGAAACTCGACGTCCGTCTGCAACGCGGACAACTGACGCCGTTTGGGACCGAGCTCGAGTCGCTCGGAGATCCGGTGCTGACCGCGACCGGGTCGATGTACATCGGCGCCACCGATACCGACGGAAGCGAAAAGCTTTACGTGTTGAGCGGGGACGACTCCTTTTTCGAAGTCGGCGAGCCGGAAATGATCTATAAAATCGCGATGGGTTCACATCATCACGCGATTTTCACCGGCACCCTGACAGTTAACGAGCGGGGAGACTTCGCCTACCTGGGCGGTAAATAAGCAACCTTCCGCCGTGCACGGCGGCGGTTTGCGCCGCCGTCGTGCTGCGAGCCTGCGACCACGGTTGTGTCCCCGGCCCGCGGTCGCTTTCCTGTCTCGTGCGGAGATGCAATTCTCTTCGGCATGGCTGGTCTGAGCAAATTCATGAGTCTCTCTCCCGAGCTTTATGACTATCTGGTCGCGCACGGCAACAATCGCGATCCGCTTCTGCAGGAGCTCTCTCGGGAGACTGCCAAGCTCGGTCCCATCAGCGTGATGGAGATTGCCTCGGAGCAGGGCACCTTCATGGGTATCCTCACTGCTGCGATCGGCGCGCGATCCGCCGTCGAGGTGGGAACCTTTACCGGCTATAGCTCGCTGTGTGTTGCGCGGGCGCTGCCCTCCAACGGCGAGCTTCTGTGTTGCGATGTGAACCAGGAATGGACGGCAATTGCAAAGCGCTACTGGGAGAAAGCAGGAGTTGCGCACAAGATCACCCTCAAAATCGGTCCTGCCCTCGAAACCCTGCGCGCGCTTCCGGAACGGAACTCCTTCGACATCGCCTTTATCGACGCGGACAAGACTAACTATCGCGATTACTATGAGGAGATCCTCAAGCGACTTCGTCAGAACGGCCTGATCCTGCTCGACAACGTCTTGTGGAGCGGCGCGGTACTCGATCAGAATGACCAGAGCGAAGACACCAAGGCTATCCGCGCGATTAACGATTTCGTGAGCCACGATGACCGGGTCGAAGCGGTGATGCTCCCGATCGCGGACGGTCTCACGATCGCGCGCAAGCGCTGAGGTCTATATGCAGGCGTCCAGCACTCATCCAGATTTCCCCGATCTTCGGCGGGTCGGCATTCACCCGGATTTCTGGTATCCGGTCGCGCGCTCCAGCAGCCTCAAACGAGGGCGTGCGCTGGCTGTCACGTTCGCCGGCGACCCGATTGTCGTGGTGCGCGGCGAATCGGGTTCGCTATTCGCGTTGGCGGACCGATGCGCACATCGTCAGCTCCCGCTCCATCTGGGGGTCGTCCGCGGCGAACAGCTCCAGTGCGCCTATCACGGGTGGTGCTACGCTGAAAGCGGGCGTCTGGCGCGGGTGCCTTACCTTGCCGACGGCGGGAAAATGCCAGCCGCGGCTCGGGGTGTCCGCAACTATCCGTGCCGTGAAGCCTACGGGCTTATTTTCGTGTTTCCCGGCACGCCCGAGCTCGCCGAGCTCTCCCAACTGCCCGCCATCCCGGAATGGGGTACGCCGGACTATCGGACCATGTATTTTGAGCGCACGCTCAAATGCCACTACACCTTCATGCACGAAAACCTGATGGACATGAACCATCAGTTTCTCCACCGCAGCCTGATGGGAAGTATCCAGCCGGTGATGCTCAACCACCGGACCGGTACCAACTGGACCGAAGCGCAGTATCGTTTCGAAGGCGGCAAGCAGCATGTCGGCGCGGATCTGCTGGTGATGGGCGGGAAAAGCGGGGAGTCCGCGGTCGATCGCGATTACGAGTTGATGACGATTCGCACCCTGTATCCGCACCAGGAGCTCACTGTCTTCCGAGCGCATTCCGAGATTCCCGCGATTCGCCTGTGGGCGTCCTACGTGCCGCTCGACCAGGAGCAGCGAACCAACAAGAGCTTCGGCATCCTGATGGTGCGGCGTCCCAAGACGCCGCTGATTCTTCGCGCGGCGTGGCCGGTCATCGGATATTTCGCCCGTTCGGTTTTCGAGCAGGACCGGATGGCAGTGGAAGCCGAACAGCGCGCGTGGGACGAACAGGGCGGCGACCGGAACGCCGAAATATCACCGGTCCTGCTCGAACTCAGGAAGGTGCTGGCACTGTGCGGGGTGCCGATTGAACCGGCGCACGGCCGGGAGTTCGCAGGCGCCGAGGAAGCGCCGCCGGTGCTGCGCAACGCAAGCCGCGGCGGCGCGGCGCGCTAAGGCCCGGCCCGTTTCTCAGACTCGCCCGTTCAGGGTGAAGCGCTCGCAGAATTTCCGATACTTCAGAACGTTATCGTCTTCGGCCGTGTACTTCGGGGTCGCGTTGAGCGCCAGGTTCTCCCAGACGGGGCGGTCCTGCTCGAGGCCCATACTCTCAAACTGCAACATGAGGTCGGCGAATTCCTGCGGCGGGGCGAATCCATCGACCACCGGCATCGCCACCGAAAGACGAATGGTGGAAGTGCCATCGAGCATCGGTACCGCCGAAGCAATTACGTAGTGCGGATGATCACCACCGCCGACCGCCACCTGCGTGATGGTCAGGTTCGGACTATACGCGCGCGCGAGCAGCGGCACCTCGACGAAGGTCGTTCCGTCATCATGGTGCGTACCGTCCCCGGTCCCTTGCCACATCGAGGGGCCTACGCGCAGCTTGGTGGTAGCGGTAAAGACCCCGTCTTCCATGGTGGGCTCCCCGTATTCGACCTTCAGCACGTCGTGTACGGGGGGAAAATGTGCCCAGTCGAAGGCGTTTTCGATAACCATCTCGGGCGGCACCTTGATGGTCTTGGTGAAGCCGGCGAAGATTTTGTGAGTCCCCTCGAGGTAATCGAGCATGTCCGGGAGCTTGCCGATCTCGAAACCACCTACCAGGGCAAAGATCAGGCCGCTCCTCACCATTGACGGATATTTCGCCACGCAGTAGGGGCCCCCGCCTTCGCCTCCCAGCGCGATGCGATGCCCGTGATATGGACAGGTGAGCACCCGGGGATCGAGCAATTTCCCGCCAACGCCAAGGTCCGCACCGCGATGCGGGCAAACTGCGTCGTAAACGTTGATTTCGCCGCCGCTGCGTACGATTAACAGCCGGCGGTCACCGACCGGAACCGAGCTGACATCCGCCTGAAGATCACGCTCGAAGGCAATCTGGTACCATCCGCCGTAGCGCATCAGCTACCTCCCGACCGCTTGGGAAAAATGCTTGCCTAAAGTTCGTACCCCGCGGTAGCTCGCGGGTCAATAAAATACGGATCCGGCCGCGGGTTCAACCCGGTGCATGCCCTGCCTCGAACCTCCGATCGCCGTGCACCAGTTGGGCGCTCACGACGTTGCGGCAGTTCAGGCTCTGCCAGGCCGTTTCCGGACGTTCGGACGGATATTCGATGCGCGCGTTCTTGCAAATCGCCGCGCGTAGAATCTTGATATCCGGCTGCGTGATGGTCAATGCGGTTTTACCCTCGGCAGTGGTCCTCAGGGAGTCCGCGTGGTCGAAGGCAAGACGGCTCGGCTCGATGGTCTGCAGGAGCGGCAACTCGACTTCGAGCAGCGGACCGCTCGCGTCGCACACGACGGCGCGCGCGCTGCCGACGCTGCTGGCGAATTCGATCTTGCCGAGCGCGCCGGGAAAGCCCCGTTCGAAGATTCCGGCCGCCAGCGCCTTTTCGCTATTGGTGATCGAGGCCGTAACGAAAGCGGCCGGCATCATGTTCAAGCGGCATCCGAGCGCCAGGATCGCATCGCGAAACGGTCCGACCGGGGAATCCGGATGATCGAAGATTGAGAGCCGGCAATAGGGCGGCGAGGTACGGCAAAACTCGGGGGGCAAGCGATCGAGCAGCGGCGCTTTGAGGACCTCAAAATACACATTGATCATGGTGGAGTTCGGGCAATCCCACGGCAGCGGCGGATAGGGCGGCCGTTGCTTGGGCAGCTCCACCAGGTAGGCTTCGTGACGCGAACGTCCTGGGTCGGGCACTGGGAAGTCACTCCTCCACTGATTTCAACGAGTCGCCGGTCCCTTTGTTTGGATCAAGTGGGCATCGGCGGCGCTTCGGGGCCACTCTTCGGTGATCCGGTCGGGCGCGACGCTTTGTCCTCCGCGAACTCGGGCATGACGTATTTCGCGAAACGCTCGAGACTTGCGAGGACCTTCTTTTGCGGGATCTGCTGGTCGAAGTTTATCAGGCACACGACCCGCTCGACCCCGACTTCTTCCCAGTAGCGGAGGTTCTGCACAATCTGCTCCGGGGTTCCAACCGGAAATCCCTCGCGCAGTGAGAAGATCTCCGCCTGGCTAAGCAGCGCGGTCGCGTTGGCCAGCGCGGTATAGGCGTGCGACGGGTAGATGCCGCCGAGTCCCACCAGATGCGCCGCGGTGCGGAAAAAATTGAAAGCGGCCGCGCCGCCAACCGCGCGGGCCTCGTTCTCATCTTCCCCGCAATAGAGCCAGCTGGCCGCGTTCACCTGGTTGTTCACGAATTTGCCAACCGGATCGCAGTGCTTGATGATTCGTCGATAGTCAGAGACCAGACGCCGGTAGTCGGCGGGCGTGCCAAGCGTGACTCCCAGCATGCCAATGCCGCGCTCGGCGGCCTGCACCGCGGTTTCCGGGGACGACACCGCAACCCACATGGGAGGATGCGGATCCTGAATCGGCTTGGGGAGGACGTTGCGTGGCGGCATCTTGAAATACTTGCCGTTCCACTCGAATTCCTCTTCCGTCCACATCCTGGGGATCGCACGGATGACTTCATCCCACATCTCTTTGGTGTGGTCGGGATCGATTCCGAACGCGCCGACCTCGGTCCAGGTCGCGGCGCGGCCGGTGCCGAACTCGAGGCGACCGTTGGAAATCAGATCGAGTGCAGCCGCGCGCTCCGCGATTCGGGCCGGATGGTTCATCTGCGGAAGCGCGACAGCGATGCCCTGCCCGATGTGGATTCGTTTGGTGCGGGCCGCCGCAGCGGCCAGAAAAACCTCGGGCGCCGAAGAGTGCGAGTACTCCTCGAGAAAATGATGCTCGACTTCCCAAACCTGGTCGAAGCCGAGCTCATCGGCGAGTTCGATCTGCTCGAGCGCCTGGTGATAGGCGCGCAGTTCCGAGTCGCGGCTCCAGGGCTTCTCTACCGAATGTTCGTAGAAAATTCCAAATTTCATTTGTCGCTCCTTGCCCGCCTCAGTTCAGTTTGACCAGGCTCGGACACCAGCCAAGCCCCACCGTGCCCGGACCGCAATATCCACCGGCCGAAGGTCCCAGTTCGGTCGTGACAAGTCGTTTGACCCTCAAGCGCCGCCGTGCGGCAGCGCCGAGCTCCTCGGCGCCACGCGAATTGGTTGCGTGAGTCACCACCACCGTCGCTTCCGACCCAGCCAACTCCTGTTGGGCCCGTCCGAGCATCTTTTCAATATTCTCGGCTTGGGTCTTGGACTTGTCGACCACCGCAACCCGCCCCCACACCCGGACCAGCGGCAACATTCCGCGCAGCGAACCTACCGTCATCTCGTAGATCGAGATTCTCCCGTCGCGCTGCAGGTATGCGGCGGTAGCGGGCGCCAGATAGGTATCGATCTGCGCGGTAGCTTCCTCCAGCGCGGTCACAACTTCCTGGAGGGTCGCGCCGCGGGCCGCCATCTCGCCGGCCTCGATACAAACTGCCCCAAGCGCGGTCAATGCCCGCCCGGTGTTGAGGACCTCGACGGAAATCTGATGATCACGCTTCGCGACCACCGCGGCCGAATAGGCGGCCGTGTAGGTCGAACACGATTCGAAGGGATTGATCAGGCACAGGACGTTCGGACCGTGTTCGTACGCTCTTCGGTATGCGGCGAGAAAATCCGCCGGCATCGCGGCCGCGATCACCGGCAGGCGGGGCTCCTCAGGGAGGCGCCGGTAAAATTCCGAACGCGCCAGCACATCGTCGCGAAAGAACTCGGTCGAAAACGCGACCTGGATGGGCGCGACTTCGATACCGATTCTGCGCACCTCGTCGGCCGGCAAATCGACGCTGGAATCGGTTACGATCGATAGCGCCTGGGCCATTTCCATACCACCCGTTCAAGACCGCAATGCGAAATAACGTGCACGGTCGCGGGCTGTCAAGCAAAGGCCGGCGCAGCTGGTGGCTGCCTGGGCGGCGCAGGGCCACAGGAAGTCGACGTTTCACGCCGATTTGCGACAGGATAAACTTCAAACCCTGAAAGGTCTGCACGCAGCTGGGATGGACGAACGCTACAACGCCAAGAAGATCGAGCCCTACTGGCAGCGGGAATGGGAACGCAGCCAGATTTATCTCACCCGCGAGAACCCCGGGCATCCCAAGTTCTATGTCCTCGAGATGTTCCCCTATCCTTCCGGCAACGGGCTCTCGGTGGGACATCTTCGCAACTACGTTCCGTGCGACGTCTTGGGTCGCTACAAACGGATGAACGGATTCAATGTCCTCCATCCGATGGGATGGGACGCGTTCGGCCTGCCGGCCGAAAACGAAGCTCTCCTGCGCCAGGCTCATACCAGCGAGACGGTCCCGCGTTATGCCGCCAACTTCAAGCGACAACTGATTATCTCGGGATGTGCCTACGACTGGACCCGTGAGATCAATTCGTCCTCGCCGGAATACTATCGATGGACCCAGTGGCTGTTCCTGCTGCTGCTGAAACGGGGCCTCGCCTACCGCGCGACCGGCTCGCAGTGGTGGTGTGACCTGTGCGGTACGGTGCTCGCCAACGAGCAGGTCGTGAACGGTTGCTGCTGGCGGCACACCGACAATCCGGTCAGCAAAAGAGACCTCGAACAGTGGCACATCAAGATTACCCAGTACGCCGACCGGCTGCTCGACGATCTGGAAGAGATCGATTGGCCGGAGCCAATCAAGCTGATGCAGCGCAACTGGATCGGCCGGAGTGAAGGGGCCGAGCTTGCCTTTCCGGTCAGCGCTCATCCCGGCAAGGAAGTCCGTTTCTTCACGACGCGTCCCGACACGGTGTTCGGGGTCTCCTTCATGGTCCTGGCGCCGGAGCATCCACTGGTCGCCGAAATCACCAGCGCGGCGCAGCTTGCGCTGGTCACCAACTACGTGAAAGACGCCCGCCGGCAGAGCGAAATCGAACGCCTCTCCACGGTCAAACAAAAGACCGGGGTTTTCACCGGTGCGTACGCCCACAACCCCTTTACCGCCAGGGACGTCCCGATCTGGATAGCCGACTATGTGCTGATGGGTTACGGGACCGGTGCGATCATGGGCGCGCCGGGTGAGGATCAGCGCGATTACGAATTCGCCTCGCAGTACGGCCTGGAGATTCCGCGCGTTACTGCACCCTCCGATGGCAGTCCGGTCCCGGCTGGTCGTGCGTTCACCGATCCAGGCGTCACGGTAAACTCGGGATTTCTGGACGGGATGCCGACCGCGGCGGCGATTCGGGCGGTCTGCCAATATGCGCAGGACCACGAGATCGGCAGACCGACCGTCAGCTACCGGATGCGCGATTGGCTCATCTCGCGCCAGCGCTACTGGGGATGTCCTATCCCGGTGGTTTATTGCAAAAGAACTTGCGGGATCGTTGCGGTGCCGGAAGATCAGCTCCCGGTGCGCCTGCCGAAATTGAAGGAGTATCAGCCGGCGGGGACGGGCCGCTCGCCGCTGGCCACCCTCCCGGAATTCGTGAACACGACCTGCCCGCAATGCGGCGGCCCCGCCGAGCGCGAAACTGACACCATGGACGGGTTTGCCTGTTCTTCGTGGTACTTCCTGCGCTTTGCCTCGCCGCACGAAGACCGCGCACTGTTCGATCGAAAGGCGGTCGACCGCTGGCTGCCGGTCGATCTCTACGTCGGCGGCGCGGAGCACGCGGTTATGCACCTGCTGTACGCGCGGATGTGGACCAAGGTGATGTACGACGCGGGCCTGGTAAGCTTCCAGGAACCGTTCCCCGTCCTGCGCAACCAGGGAGTCCTGTGGGCACCTGACGGACGGCGAATGTCCAAAAGCAAGGGCAACGTCGTCACGCCGGACGCGATGATCGACAAGTATGGCGCCGACGCTCTTCGTCTGTGGGAACTATTCATGGGCCCGTATGACGAAGACACCAATTGGAACGAAGGCGGGGTCGCCGCCACCGAGAGGTTCATCACCCGCGTGTGGACGATGGTGCGCCGGTACCTCGACGCCGGAGGTCCCGATGGCTCTCCGTCGGAGGAGACGCTGCGCAAAACCCACAAAACGATCCGAACCGTAAGCGAGCACATCGAGCAGATGCGTTTCAACACGGGACTGGCCGCGATGATGGACCATCTCAACCACATCGCGAAGCTGAAGCCGCCCGAGCTGAACCGCTTCGTGGTCGAGTCGTACGTGGTGATGCTCGCCGCGATGGCCCCCCATCTGGGTGAGGAACTTTGGCGGGCTCTGGGTCATTCCGCGTCGGTGCATCTTGAAGCGTGGCCAAAATTCGACGAGTCGATGACGCGCGAGGACACCGTCACCGTGGTGGTGCAGGTGAACGGCAAGGTTCGTGATCGGCTGCGCGTGACGGTGGGAGCTTCGGAAGCGGAAGTTCGCGAGCTCGCATTGAAGAGCGAGGCGGTGGCGCGGCATCTGGGCGGCCAGCCGCCGAAAAAGTTGATCTTCGTACCCAATCGGATGTTAAGCATCGTAGTTTGAAAGCATGCGTCTTGTGCTTGAGCTTCGCGCCCGAGGTGGCTGGCGGGCGGCTCTCCTTGAACAGGTAAAATGTCCGTGCGATGCTGGCGCCGAACCCATTCATCGGTACTCGCCAGATAGATTCAAGGAGCAACCGCAATGGCCGAGGACGTGCTCAAGATAACGCGCCATCCCAACTACGTGGTGCTTGCGCTCAATCGTCCGGAAAAACGCAACGCGCTCAATCAACCTCTGATCGAAGCCCTGAACCGGGCGCTTGCGCAGTTCGAAAACGATCGCGAAGTTCGCGCACTGGTGTTGCGCGGCGAAGGCGCGAGCTTCTGCGCCGGGATCGATCTCAAGGAAGTCGACGAAACCTCCGGCGGTCACAACCCCACTTCGCTGGAATCAGTGTTCGGACGGCTGGAACGTTTCCCGGTACCGACTATCGCCGCGGTGCAGGGCGCCGCGCTCGCGGGAGGCTTGGAACTCGCCCTGCATTGTGATCTCCGTGTCGCGGGCGAGGGCGCACGGTTGGGCATGACACTGGGTCGCGTCGGACTGATGGTGCCTTACGACTTCACCCGCAAGCTTATCGAGGTGTGCGGTGCGGCGAATACCGCGTGGATTCTCTACACCGCCGACTTGATCGAAGCAGCCCGCGGGCGCGAGATGAATATGGTTCATGAAGTCGTTCCTGACTCCAGGCTGGCGGAGCTGGCAACCGCGTTGGCCGAGAAGGTCGCTGGCAATGCTCCGCTGTCGCTGCGCGCGATGAAGGCGACCGTGCGCCGCTGCATGAGCGCATCCTTCGATGCGTGGCACGACGACATGCTCAAGATGGCGCGCGATGTCCGTCAAAGCGAGGACGCCAAGGAGGG
>JAFAHS010000445.1 GCA_019237115.1 Deltaproteobacteria bacterium | reverse complement strand
ATGGAATTCCTGATCTGGCGCCTCAGCGGCGACACCCACGCCGGCTCCTCCAAATAGTGGCTCCTGTAGCGCTGGCTTTCAGGTCAGGCGCCTTCTCTTTGTCCCGGTCGCCTTCTGTTCTGCCAACACCACGACTCCAAAGGCGGACTCGGCGTTGCCCACTTTCCGTCCGTTTTCTATTTTCTGTTTTCTGGTGTCTCTTACTGCGCGGGCTTGGCCTTCAACTCGTTATACGCCACCGCGAGCCGGGACTTGTACCGGTTCCCGGTGTTCTCATGCAGCACGCCCTTGGCGATGGCCTGATCGATCGCCGACAGCGTGGGATGAAGAAGATTGCCGGCCGCAGTGGAATCCCCCGCTGTAATCGCGGTGCGTAGCCGCTTAATCGCGGTCCGGACGCGCGTGCGGTTGGCACGGTTTACTTCGGCCCGTTGGCGCGACTGCGCCGCACGCTTCAAAACCGACTTTTTCTTCTTCTTAACCTTGGTAGCCTGACCTTGCGGCATCTATTGCTCCTTATTCGTTTAGTCAAACAATCAGTTTGCGGCGTGCCAGCGCCCTTTGTCAAACGCGGTTAAGCCGTGGGGCGGACGACTTTATAGGGACAAAGGGTTAATATGCTTTTCGGGTGGCCACATCCTTGCGTATGTAGTACGCTCGGAGTAGGAGGACCACCACATGATTCAGTCCCTTCCGGATTTAGAACAACGGCGTGAAGTGATTGCTCAGCGCATCGCGCAGCTCGGTGATCTTCGCCCCGGCAGCATAACCAGCACGTCAGGTCGGTGCGGGAAGCCGGACTGTCGCTGTCATCAACCCGGCGAGCCTGGTCACGGCCCCAATTTCCGGCTGACCTATAAGGTCGACGGCAAGACCATCTCGGAAGCGTTGTCGACGCCTGCGGCGATCCAGAAGGCGGAGCGAGAAGTCGAGGAATTCCGGAAATTCCAACAGCTCACTCGTGAGTTTCTGGGAACCAATGCGGACATCTGTCGTTTGCGGCCGGTGGAGGGGGAGGCGGAGACGGAACGAAAAAAAAAACGGTCGAAGCAATCCGGCAAGAGATCACGCGCGAAGTAGAGCGGTTCTTACGGGTAGTGTTCGAGGATCGGCGCAAGATGGGGCGGTTGGATCTAGAGGCAACCGAGACGGCTATGCGCTCGGCCTTGCACCGCGCGGGTGCCGCCGCCTTGCAACAGCTGCTCGAATTTCCGGTCCCCGACGAAGAACAACGCACGCTACCTTGTGCTTGCGGCCAGCAAGCCCACTACCGTGAGCTGCGCAGCAAACTCGTGCTGACGGTCTTGGGGTGGGTGGAAGTTGGGCGTCCCTACTATTTGTGCGCGCACTGTGGCCGAGGGCAATTTCCCGTCGACGTCGAACTGGATATCGAGAATACGGAATTCTCTCCCGGAGTACGCCGCATGCAAGCCATGGTTGGGCACGAGGCACCTTTCGATGACGGTCGCGAACAGATGAAAATCCTGGCGGGGCTGGAGGTGACTACGAAATCGGTGGAGCGCACGGCAGAAGCCATCGGTGCCGATATCGCTCAGCGCGAACAAGCCGAGATCCAGAAAGCCCTCCAGTTGAACTTGCCCGTGGTCGTCGGCGAACCCATCCGCATTATGTACGTGCAGATGGATGGGACCGGTATCCCCGTGGTGAAGAAAGAGACGGCGGGTCGGGAGGGCAAGGTCGAAGGTCAACCCGCCCATACGCGGGAGTGTAAATTAGGGTGCGTATTCACCCAGACTACGTGGGATAAAGAGGGCTATGCCATCCGTGACCCGGACACCACCACGTACACGGGAGCGATCGAGACAGCCGAAGAATTTGGCCGGCGAATCTATGCCGAAGCTTCCCGACGCGGTTGGGGCCGCGCGCAGCTGAAGGTAGTCATGGGCGACAGCGCCGAGTGGATCTGGAATCTTGCCGACCTGCACTTTCCCGGCGCCCTTCAGATCGTCGACCTCTACCACGCGCGCCAGCATCTCTGGGAGGTAGCTCGCAAGCTGTATCCTAATGACGCAGGAAAACAAAAGGCCTGGATGAAGATGCACCAGAAGCTGCTGGATCGCGGCAAAATCGAGAAGCTGGTTGATGCATTGCGCGCAATCAAGTCCGAGAACGCCGAAATCGCAGAAAAGGTTCGCACCGAAGCAGATTATTTCGAGCGGAATCGAGAGCGCATGCGATATCCCAAGTTTCGTCGCCAACACCTCTTTGTTGGCTCAGGTGTGATCGAAGCTGGCTGCAAAACTATGATTGCTGCGCGTCTCAAGAGATCGGGAATGTTTTGGACCGTTCGAGGGGCGAACTCCATCGTGGCCCTACGTTGCTGCCAGCTCAACGGCGACTTTGAAAACTATTGGGAGGCACGCCGGGCTGCTTAACTTTCCCTTTTAAGTCGCACACCCCTTTCTTCCGCCGTCGGAAGGGTTAACCGTGCTGATTCGCCGCTCGACCCCTTTTGGCGTATGATGCGCCCAGAAGGCCCTTCCGCAGATACACTCGCATTCCGAAACATTTACGGGAAAGCCGCGTCTCATAGTGCAGTCTTCCGCCCGGAAGGCTATAAGCTTAAAGGAGAGAATCGATGAAGAACTTGAAGTGGTTCCCCGCTGCCCTGTTGGCCGTTCTTTGCGCCGCCGGTCCGGTTCTGGCCCAGGAAGCGAAGAAAGCCCCACCAAAGCCCGCCCCGGACCTAACTGGCGGCGTTCTTGACCAGTGGAACGACATTGGCCGGAAGCTCGTGGCCATGGCGGAGGACTTTCCGGAAGATAAATGGGGCTACAAACCGGCTCCGGAATCCCGTACTTTCAAGGCCAATCTCGCCCACGCCTCCGGCTCCATGTACTACTTCACTGACACCGCCGAGGGCAAAAAGCCCCGCTATCCGGACGCCTACGCGGGCGACGATCTGAAAACGCGGGCGGACCTGGTGGCTTTCGTGAAAAAGTGTGTTGCCGACGGCGCCGAGGCCATCAAGAAAAAGGGTGATCAAGGTTTGCAGGAATCGGTCGATATCGGTGACACGCACCTTTACAAGCTCTACGACCTGGCGTACGGGCTGGTCGAGCATTCCGGTGAACACTACGGCCAGTTGGTGACCTACTATCGCGCCAATGGCCTGGTGCCACCCGAATCGCGACCGAAGAAATAGGTTTGGCCAGATACTTGTCATCCTGAGGGCCGCCGCATTCCGCGGCCCGAAGGATCTCACTCATTACGCCGCGCTGGCCCATCGGCATGGCGGACTGTTCGGCGGATCATCCTGCTGC
>JAFAHS010000250.1 GCA_019237115.1 Deltaproteobacteria bacterium | reverse complement strand
CTTTCCAAATTGGGTTCAGGGTCGACGAGAGTCGCGTTGCCAAGTCGGCCTGTTTTGCAGGCCATTCTACGGAGATGTCGGACGCAGAGCATGCCCCGGTGTTAGTCGCGAGCTGCGCCAGCGTGGGCGCGTTACTTGCAGCCCAATAAAGCGCAGCTGCTTAGACTGCGCGCCTGCAAGGACATTACGATGAAAGTGGTTCGCGATACTCGGTCTGCCTGGCCGCTCAGGAGCACCCGCGATCTGCCGGTCATGGGTATCTACCCCTGGAACTCAGTTGCATCTGGTCATCTGCGGTGGCGAAGCGTCCCGTGCGGAGCATCAACCGCACGAAAACCCCAGAAAAATGCGGTTCTGGCTCTGCGAGAAGGACGACACAGTTTTGCCATTGAAGCTCTGCCCACGAGTGAAAAGTCCACCTCACGTCCCTACTTATATATGTGCGTGCTCTGCAAGTGGACGTTCCGGGTAAATGATGGTGCCGGCTCGATCATTTCGATCGACCAGACTGGAGAGCCGCTGGCAGAGCCGGAAAATTCTCGACGCGCTGCAACCTTCGGCGGTGGACCGTGTCCCGCGTTGAAAGACCCCCTTCACCGGAAGCGGACGATTGAAATGCCTCCTCTCGGTTGGTTCGCGCGAACCAAGCGCGGGGTGATGCGTCAGGTGGCCGCGATGTGGCGACGTTGGACTGGCGAAAGCGCCCGCGCAATACCGATAGATCCCGCGGCGACCACCACGATAATGGCCGACGACCTGCTTCGATAGACGGGCGGGACCAGTCTGCGGAGACTAGTGAAGCGCCGCTCGCAGGCTGCCGTGAGGGGAGATGAAGGGCCGCGCGGTTGCAGGGGCGTCTATTTCTCGAGAATTGGCCGTGTCCCTCAGGGCCATAGATTCCCCAATCGAAATGAATGCCTCGACATGTGCGATTGACACCCGCTCGTCCTGAGCCCCGCCCGCGACGTTCTGCAGAATCGCGTTGACGGTCGCCACTGCATCAGCGTCGGGGACTATTACCTCGATTTTGATCCGTGGAGCATCGGCTTCATAGCTGAGGCCTCGGTAGTTCAACAGCCGGCTGCAGGGAAGCCGGACATCGGAAACCAGGATCTCCTGGCAGCCACGATGGAGGAGGGCCGCTTTGATCTGATCTAGCCGATGAGAACTTAGTATTGCTTCGACCTTTTTCATGAAAAGCCTCTGTCCGGCGAGGTTCCGGCCTCCGTACGACGACTCGCCTCACCAAATGTGTGCTTGATGAGCAGGAGTTATGCCGAACAGATTTCGCTGATAGTACCGTCCCTCGAAGCTGGGCAGTGTGCTTTTATCGTTCGCACTGAAAGGTGAGTCCTGCATTTTGAAATGCCGGTGGCGATCCTGGGAGTGTTGGAGCGGAAATTGTCCGTCGTTCGGTGTAGTGTTGGTCGCTTCGCCGAATTGCGGTTTAATCTGCGTGCACGAGGACCTCGATTTTCATGTCGTACCGGTGGGGCATTTTTGCGTTCCTTTCTCTGGCAGTCCTGCTGACTTGTGGCCCAGCTCGCGCCGACCAGGGGTTTTCACTGGCGACTACGCCGGGCAGGCTGCCCAGGACGGTTCTGCCGGTCCACTACGTCATCGACCTCAGGCCGGACCTGAACGCTCTTTCGATTTCCGGGTCCGAGTCGGTCGACATAAAAGTCCTCAATACTACTGATCGGCTGGTCGTGAACGCCCTCAACATCGGGATCGCGTCGGCCTCCCTCGATGGCAAGCCGGGCGAGGAGGCTACGGTTTCTCTCGACGCAGCCGCGCAGACTGCGACATTAAGGTTTCCTCGTCCAATTGAAGTTGGAGCACATCGGTTACGGGTCGCCTTCACGTCCCGAATCAACCAATTCAGCCAAGGCCTTTTCTTCGTCGACTATCCGACCAGCAATGGCCATCGGCGAATGTTCGCCACCCAACTGGAGCCGACCGACGCGCGCCGCGTCTTCCCGTGCTGGGACGAGCCGGCGTTCAAGGCCAGCTTCGAACCGACGGTCACGGTCCCGGCGAATTTTCTTGCCGTCTCCAACATGCCGATCGCGCACGAGGAGGTCGTCGCCGGCGGGCTCAAGCGGGTCTCATTCCGGGCGACTCCGCTGATGTCCTCTTATCTGTTTGTGTTGGTTGGCGGCGAGCTTGCCCGGATCACCGACCACACTGATGGCGTGGAGGTGGGAGTCGTTGCGCAGACTGGCCGGGAACCGCAGGGGCGTTATGCTTTGGCAACCGCGATGGAATTGCTTCGCTACTACAATGGCTATTTCGGCGTGAAGTATCCGCTACCGAAACTGGATCTGATTGCGGTCCCTGGTGGTTTCGGCGGGGCGATGGAAAACTGGGGCGGAATCACCTTCTACGATGGGTACCTGCTCTACGATCCCGCCTCCAGTCCGCATGTGCTCCGGCGCAGAATCTACGGCATCATCGCGCACGAGATGGCGCACCAGTGGTTTGGCAATCTGGTCACACCCGCCTGGTGGGGTGACCTGTGGCTGAACGAGGGCTTCGCGAACTGGATGCAGGCCAAGGTCGCGAACCATTTCCATCCGGATTGGGAGGTCTTTCTCAACGAGAGCCGCAAACAGGATGCGATGTATGCGGATGCGCGCTCGTTGAGCCATCCCATTAAGCAGCGTATCGCCGACGAAAGCGAAGCGGCGATTGCCTTCGATGAGATCACTTACGAAAAGGGTGCCGCAATTGTGAGGGTGATCGAGAACTATCTTGGCGAGGCAGCCTTTCGCGCCGGAATCCACGGGTACATGAACGAGCACGCGTACAGCAATGCCACCACCGAGGATTTGTGGACGGCGCTGGAAAAGGCGTCCGGCGTGCGGGTGGCGCCGATAGCGCGAAGCTACACCGAGCAGGCCGGTCTGCCGCTGATTATTGCCGATGAAAAGTGCGCCGATGGGCGTCGTGCTCTCAACCTGAAGCAGGAACGCTTCACCATCTTCTACCCCGATGCGCCGCCGGCGTTGTGGCAGGTACCAATCAACTGGGGGCTTGCAGGCGAGAACAAACCCAACGGGACTCTGCTGCTGGCTGACAAATCGGCCAAGATCTCAGTGGGGCAGTGCGGTCCGCCGCTCAAGTTGAACGTCGGTGACGTCGGCTACTACCGCGTTCAGTACGACCCGGCAACGCTGGCGGCCCTCACCCAGATGATGGAGAGAATGCAGGCAGAAGATCGCGTCAATCTGCTCACCGACAGCTGGGCGCTGCTCGAAGCGGAGCGGCTCGTTCCCGCGGACTACTTCCGGCTCGTGACCGCGGTTTCCCCCGACCGCCATCGCGCGGTGTGGCGCGAAGTTATCGACGCATTCGCCCGAATCGATCGACTCGAGTTGGGCCGGGCGGGCAGGGTTGGGTTCCAGGCCTACGCGCGCTCGGTACTTCGTCCGGCGTTCGATCGGGTGGGATGGGACGCGGCGGCCAATGAACCCGAAGACGTCACAATCTTGCGTTCCGCATTGATCTCCGCGCTCGGCGAGCTGAACGATCCCGAAATTACCGCCGAGGCGAGGCGCCGGTTCGCAGTTTTTCTGGAGAATCCCGCGTCGCTCGACGTGAACCTGCGAGATGCCTTGATCGGCGTGGTTGGGCGCCATGCGGATCAGCCGACCTACGATGCGCTCGGAAAGCTGGCGCGGACGGCAGGCAACGGGCGCGAGCGGATGCGCTATTACTCCGCGATGGCGCGAGCGTCGGACCCCAAACTGATCGAGCGGACCCTTCAGTTAACCCTCACCGATGAATTGGCGCCGGAACGTGCCAGTGAGTTGATTCTAATCGTCGCGATGGGTGAGCATCCTCAGCTGGCGCTGCAGTTCGCGACTGCGAACTTCAAGGCTCTCGCCGCAAAGCACGGGCCGGAATTCAGGTACTTCTTCATGTCCCGTCTAATGTCAAATTTCGCGGAGCCCTCGTACGCAAAGCAGCTCGCGAACTTCGCGCCCGCGCAGGAGACCTCCGGCGGGCGAATCGAGGCAGCGCGGGCCGAAGCGAGCATCATGGAATCAGCAAGCTTCCGCGAACGCCAGCTCCCCGAGATCGAACGCTGGATCGAAACCCAGCAACCGCACGTTTAGGCTGGCCTCGAGGTAACGTCATCGAGCAGGCTGTAACCCACCGCCAGCAAGGCCGGGCCGAGAAAGACTCCGATAAATCCAAACGCCGCCGCGCCGCCGAATATTCCTGCAAAGACCAGCAGCAGCGGAATGTGGCCGCTTTCCGCAATCAGAATTGGTTTAAGGGCGCCATCGACCAGGAAATTGAAGACCAGCTCCCAAATCGAGAGGAACAGCGCCCAGCCGAGGTGGTTTTGTGAAAATAACCAAATCGCTGCAGGTATCCAGATCAGTGCTGACCCGCCCGGTAACGCGGACAGCAGGAAAGTCAGAAAAGCCAGGATCAGGGCCCCCGGAACCCCCGCGATTAGCAGGCCGATTCCCATCAGCACCGCGTGGATGATTCCGGTTCCTACCACACCGTACACCACCCCCACGCAGGTGTCCTGCGCCAGTCGGAGCAGGCGAGTCCCGCGCTGGGGTCCCGCGATTCTAGTCGCAAGATTGCCAATTCTTGCTCCCAGCGCCTCCCCATCGCGATAAAAGACGAAGCCGATCAGCAAACTCAGGCACAGTTGCCACAGCCCGTCGCCGAGCGCCCTGCTCCATTCGAGAATGGTCCGGCCCACCGGACCGCTAAGGCGTTTAAGTTGCTCGACGAGGCTGATTTCGCCCCCCAGAAAGTTACGATAGTACTCGGCCAGCCGCGGACCGATTGCCGGCACCCTGTTTAGCCAGGCTGTTAGCGAGAATGGATCGGTTCCCACCGCCTGCTTGATTACGCCGGCGGTGTCTCTAACCTGCTCGACCAGGCTGAACCCGACCAGGGCGAACGGTCCCACGATCGCAACCGTCAGCGCCAATGTCATCAGCAACGCGGCCAGGCTCCGGTGATTGCCCATCGATTGGGCCAATCTCTGAAACAAGCCCCAAGTCGAGGTGCAGAGCACGACCGCCCACAGCGCAGCCGACAAGAACGGCCTGACGACCAGAACACAGAGCACCACCAGCAGCGCCAGTGCGGCCGCCGCCAGCCGTTCAATCCCGGTCACCTCGTGCGGTCGCGGTGCCGGTAGGATTCCGTCCGGTGCCGACACCAAATTTGGTGGGTCGGAAGTGTCGTCGTCGGAACGGCGATCCATCGAGGGCTCGAGGCGAGCTGCTTACTCGCCTTTGAATTTTGCCGGCCGTTTTTCCAGGAACGCGCGGACCCCTTCGGCGAAATCGTTGGAGTTGCCCGCGATCCTTTGCATTTGTCGCTCGAGGTTCAGTTGTTCTTCGTAGGTGTTGTCGGGGCTCTCCCAATACAGGCGCCGAATCAGGCGCAACGACACGGTCGGTCCGTTGGCCAGATCGTGCGCGAGCTCTCTGGCCTTCGTCATAAGGTCGGTGTCATCGAACACCCGGCTTATGAGTCCCCACTCCAGCGCTTTTTCCGCGGGCAGCCGCTCGCCGAGCAGTGACAGTTCCATTGCTCGCGCCTTGCCGACCAGGCGCGGCAGAATCCAGGTAGAACCGCCGTCGGGGATCAGGCCGATACGGCGGAACGCCTGGAGAAAATATGCCGAGCGCGCGGCGATACAAAGGTCGCCCATCAGGGCGAAACTCATCCCGACGCCCGCCGCCGCGCCATTGACCGCGGTGACCATCGGCATTGGCAGTTCGCGCAGCCTGCGCAGGAACGGATGATACAGGGTTTCCAGCACCGATCCGGCGTCGCCCGAGCCGCGTGCTCCTTCGCTGCGCGGCTGCAGATTGGCGCCCGCGCAGAAACCCCGCCCGGCTCCGGTCACGAGCAGGCATCGCACGCCGTGCCTCGGATGTTCGGCTTGGTCGAGCGCGTTCATGAGGCCGCCCAGCATCTCGGCGGAGACCGCGTTCATGACCTCCGGATGGTTGAGCGTCAAGACGCCGACGTTTTCTTCGATATCAAGTTTGACACGTTCGAATTCCATAGCGCCTTCCTTTTACCAGTCTGGTCCGCTACCCGCCACGCTCGGAATACCCGTATGCGCCGTCAGGCCGCCGTCCGCCACGATGCAGGTGCCGTTGACGTAGGATGCCTCGTCGGAGGCAAGAAACAGCACCACGTTGGCGATTTCGATCGGCTCGCCATAGCGGCCCATCGGAATCGCCGCCTCGGTCTGCCTTGCCAACTCGGGTTGCGAGCGGCGCGACTTCAAAATCGGCGGTGTCAGAATCGCACCCGGGCATACCGCGTTGCAGCGAATCCCCTTGCGCGCATACTCAATGGCCGTGGCGCGGGTGAGATTGATGACTCCCGCCTTGATCGCGTTGTACGCGCCGAGCCCATAGTCTCCGGCCAACCCGGAAACCGACCCGGTATTGATGATCGCGCCTTTGCGCTGACCCACCATCACTTGCAGCGCGCACCGCGTCGCGTACCAATAGGACGTGAGCCCGATATCGACTGCCTTGCGCCAATGTTCGAGCGACATTTCGCCGACCCGCCCGGTGTAAAGGCGAATCGCGTTGTTGTGCAGGATGTCGAGCCGCCCGAACTTATCGGTCGCGAACCTGATCATATTCTCGAGTTCCTGCGGACTGCCGACATTGGCATGGAGCACATCCGCGGTCCCTCCCGCTTTGCGTATTTCATCGGCTACGCGGTTCGCACCTTCCTGGTTCAGGTCGACCACCACGACGGCCGCGCCTTCGGCCGCAAGCCGCTTGGCGGTGGCCTCGCCGATTCCCGAGCCGGAGCCCGTGACCACTGCGACCTTGTCTTTGAGTCTCATCGCACTCACACCTCTTGTGACAGCTTCTAGCAGGCCGGGTATTCTTTGCAAAAACACCGACTTCTTCCAGGGAGCCTGCGATGCGTTCAATCACCAAGTACCTTACTATGAACGTTCCGGCGCGGATGGATTTTGTGAACATCACCGACGAAGTCGCTGCCGCGGTAAAAGAAAGCGGCGTTCGTGAAGGACTATGCCTGGTGAACGCGATGCATATCACCGCATCGGTGTTCATCAACGATAACGAGCCGGGTCTCCTCGACGACTACAGGCGATGGCTTGAAGCGCTGGCGCCGTTTGATCCGAGCCCGAAGCGCTACCATCACAACCGCACTGGCGAGGACAATGGCGACGCCCATCACAAGCGCCAGGTGATGGGCCGTGAAGTGGTCGTCGCGATAACCAACGGCAAGCTCGACTTTGGACCGTGGGAGCAGATTTTCTACGGCGAGTTCGATGGCCGCCGACCAAAGCGCATCCTTATAAAGGTGATCGGGGAGTAGCGATCTCGGGCCGCCGATCCTTGGATGGCGTCCGTCGATCGTCGAATCCCGGGCGCCGCCCTGCGCAACTGGCTTGCTGACCCAAGGAGCCCGCTCGCCTGCAAAAGGCCGGTGCGTTTTTTGCCGAACGAGGTCAAACGCTGGGAATCGTTTAGGCCGCACGGAGTCTTGCTGGCTCCGGCGCGGTGGTTGCCCGACGACGACCAATCAATTCGGCCTGGTCGAAAACGGCACGAGCGCCGTTGGCGCTCGTACTCCAAGAAAAGGTGCGCGACTTGCCGCGTGACCTCCGGGACCTTTAGTTCGGCAGGGTCTTGTCGCGCACCAGCACACCCTGCTCGTAAAGCTTGTGAATCTCCTCGCTACTTAGCCCCGCCAGCTCCTTGAGTACGCGCTCGTTGTCCTCGCCCAAGAGCGAGGCGTGCACCTTGTCGCTATCCGGCCACGCCGAGAACTTGACCGGCACCGAAGTGATCGCAACGCGGCCTAACTGGGGGTCCTCAACCCATCGCACCGTCTTGCGCTCGTTCATATGCGGGTGATTTACGGCTTCGTTGACGGAGAGCACCGGGGCGCACGGCACCCGCTCCGCATCCAGCACGGCGATCGCCTCGTCGCGCGTCGCAAATCCCGACAGCCACTTCTCGATTTCATCGCGCAACTCCAGGCGATTGTCGCGTCGTCCGCGTGCGGAATTGAATCGGGGATCCTCGCCGAGCCCCGACATTTTCATCGCTTTGAGCAGTTGCGGCCACTGATGCGGAGTTACCGCCAGCAGCACGTACTGATTGTCGCGATAGTGAAAAATGCCCGTGGTGCCCCCGTCCGGATGGATCGAGCCGCTGCGTGAGGGACGGAACTTGTCGCCGCGCATCGACACCAGAGGGACTCGTTTCTCGTGCATGTGAAAGTAGGTGTCGACCAGCGAGGCGTCGAGATATTGGCCCTCTCCGGTCCTTTCGCGATGGAGCAGTGCGAAGCCGATTGCCATGGCCGCAGCCACTCCGGTCGAGATGTCTCCGATCGCCATGGTGGTCAGCGCCGGCGGGCCTTCTTCCTCTCCGATACCGTCGGTGACTCCCGCGTATGCCTGCCCGATGAAATCGTAGCCCGGCTTGGAAGAGAGCCGCCCGGTCTGACCCGCCATCGAGATCGAGCACATAATGATTTTCGGATTAACCTTCTTGACCTCCTCGTAGGCGAACCCCATGCGCTTGATAACTCCGGGAGCGAAGTTTTCCACCACGACGTCGATCTTCGGAAGCATCGCTGTCACCAGTTGCCTGGCGCGGGGATTCTTCATGTCGATCGCAAAACTCAGTTTGCTGTGATTGTGCTGGAGATAGTAGGTGCTGTGACTGGTCCCCTTGAACTTGGGGTCGAGCGGCTTCAGGCCGTCGGCGCGGATTCGGTCGCCGTAGGGTGCCAGTTCCACCTTGATAACTTCCGCGCCCATCTCTGCCAGGAGCCGCGTGCAGGTGGGCCCCGCAACGAACTGTGAGAAATCCAGAACTCGATATCCCTCAAGCATCCGCGGTGAACCCGCCATCTTGCTTCCCTCCGTTGTCGACTCGGTCCAGAATCTGATTCCAGCATAATAGAAAGGCCGGGGCCGCTGCGCCAGAATGCGAAGGGGTCCCCGCCCTGCCACCAAACGAAGAACCTCGGTGAGGTGAACGTGTCAGTTACAGAACATATCGCGAAGACATCCCGCCATACGACCTTCTACCTGGCGGACGGGCCGGAGAATGGTCCCCTGATCATCTTTATCCACGGATGGCCCGAGTTGTCGATTAGCTGGCGGCATCAACTACCCACTTTCGCCGCACTCGGCTTTCGCGCCATCGCACCCGACATGCGCGGCTACGGCCGCTCATCCGTCTACCCTCACACCGCGGACTACGCGCAAGAGCATATCGTGCGCGACATGCTGGAGCTGCTGGATTCGCTTGGCCCCAGAAGCGCTGTCTGGGTCGGCCACGATTGGGGCAGTCCGGTCGTCTGGAATCTCGCCAGTCACCATCCGGAAAGATGCGATGCGGTCGCGAGCCTGTGCGTTCCGTACCACGCGATCGAACTGGGGCTCGATCACGTCATTTCGCTGGTCGACCGCAAGATCTATCCGGAAAGCGAATACCCGGCAGGCCAGTGGGACTACATGCGTTACTATGAAGAAAGTTTTGCCGAGGCGATCGCGCCCATGGACGCCAACGTCTACAAATTCCTGAAGCTGGCCTTTCGCAAGGGCAACCCGTCCGGCGAGGGAAAACCCGCCGTGACTGCGCTGGCACGCCGCCAGCGCGGGATGTTGGGCGGGACGGTACCCGACGTGCCGCGCGACGGCGACGTAGTCAGTGAAGAAGACCTGAGCATTTACGCGGCCGCCTTGGAGCGCAACGGCTTCGTTGGCCCGTCTTCCTGGTATATGAACCACCGGGTCAACGCGGACTACTTCAAGAGTGTGTGCAACGACGGCTATCTCGAGATGCCCGTGCTGTTTCTCAATGCCCAGTACGACTACGTCTGCGAATGTACTCATTCGCGGCTTCCGGAGCCGATGCGTCAGTACTGTCGTAAATTGACCGAGTTGACGATTCGAAGCGGTCACTGGATGGCGCAGGAGAAGCCGCGCGAAGTAAACGCGGCGTTGGCGAAATGGTTGGCGATGAGCGTTCCCTCCGTGTGGCCGCGTCCGAGCTGAGACCGCAAGCAAACAGGTCAACTCCTCTTAACGCACCGGAAATGTCGCGTTGATGACCCGAGACGGGGTGCGAGGCTAGCTTTGCGTCCGAATTGTTGGCAATGATTTTTCATGTCGCCGCCAATTGACGCCGTCGCGCCACTCCGTCAAATCTCGACGATCACGCGCTCTTCAAGTGTGCCGACGGTGCCGGAAGCTGCGCGCGAGTCTGCGCGCGAATTCTCGCCGAAACCTCAGTGCGCGGATCCTGCCCTCTACTTCGACCGCGAGCTATCCTGGCTGGCCTTCAATCGCAGGGTTCTTGCCGAGGCGGGCAGGAGCGACTGGCCGCTCCTGGAGCGGGTCAAGTTCTTCGCGATCTTTTTTTCCAACCTTGATGAATTCTTCATGGTCCGCGTCTCGGCGTTGCATGAACAGCACGCCGCGCAGGGAATAAAGGAGGGCGCAGGGGGCCTTACCCCGGGTCAGCAATTGGCGGAGATCGGCGTCGAGGTGCGCAAGCTGTTGGCCGAGGCTACGGAGCTGCTGGCCGGGACCCTGCGACCCGAACTTGAGGCTAACGGAATTCATATCTGCAGCTGGCAGGACCTCGACGCCGACACGCGCCGACTTGCGCACGACTATTTTCGCGAGACGGTTTTTCCGGTACTGACGCCGCTGGTGGTTGATCCCGTCCATCCCTTCCCCTTTCTCTCCAACCTTTCGCTCTCCCTGGCAATCGAAGTGAGCGATCCGGACACACACGTGGCGCGTTTCGCCAGAGTCAAGGTCCCGGAGATCTTGCCGCGCTTCGTGTCGCTGGCCGGACTTCGGCCCGATGCGCTCGACGACGGGCCTGGCAGGGAGTTCGAGTTCCTGCCGCTCGAAGAGCTCATCCAGGCCAACCTCCAGGAACTCTTCCCGGGAATGGAGATACTCGACTGCCATCCCTTCCGCGTCACGCGCGATATGGATTTCGAGATCCTGGAAGAGGAGGCGAGCGATCTGCTCGCGCTCCTGAGCAAGGAACTCCGGCGGCGAAAATTTGGCTCGGCGGTGCGGCTCGAGTTGGCGCCGGGGGTACCCGAGAGAGTACGCCGTCTGCTGATCGACAAGTTGCAAATCAACGATCGCGACGTCTACGACGTTTCGGGTCCGCTCGGTGCTTCGGCCCTCTTCGCGATCGCGCAGTTGCCGCGCCCCGATCTGCGCGATCCGGTGTATACCCAGGCGACGCCCACCCAGTTCGCGAACCGCACCGACCTCTTTTCTACCATCGCCCACGGCGACGTTATGGTGCACCTGCCCTACGAGAGCTTCGCACCGGTGCTGGATTTTCTCGAACAAGCTGCCACCGATCCCGACGTGCTCGCCATCAAGATGACGCTGTACCGCACCGGGTCGAATCCCTCATTGATTCGCAGCCTGGTCAAGGCCGCAGAAAACGGGAAGCAGGTTGCCGTCTGCGTCGAAATCAAGGCGCGCTTTGACGAGGAGAACAACATCGCATGGGCGCAAGCCCTGGAAAGAGCGGGGGTCCACGTTTTCTATGGGGCACAGGGCCTCAAGACGCACGCGAAGGTGCTGCTCGTAGTGCGGCGTGAAGAGGGACGCATTGCGCGTTATGTGCATCTTTCGACCGGCAACTACAATGCTACCACTGCACGCCTCTATACTGACCTTGGTCTCTTCACCGCGGATCCGCATATCGGAGAGGACGTGTCCGAGCTCTTTAACTCACTGTCGGGTTTTTCCCGCCATCAAGAGTTTCACAAGCTTGCGACCGGCGTGGAGCTGTTGCCGCAGACCGTGCTCACAAAAGTCGAAGAACAGGCGCGGCGCGCCAAACAAGGCCAGCCCGCACGTATCTTCGCGAAGATGAACGCACTGGTCGACGTCAACGCGATCGACTCGCTCTATGCTGCGTCGCAGGCTGGAGTTCAGATTTACTTGGTCGTGCGCGGGATCTGCTGTCTGCGCCCCGGACTTCCAGGGGTCTCCGATAACATCCGCGTCTGCTCCATCGTGGGACGTTTCCTGGAGCACAATCGCGTTTTTGCGTTCGGACCCGAGGGCGATGAGGAATTCTACCTTTCCTCCGCCGATTGGATGCCGCGCAATTTCTACCATCGTGTCGAGGTCCTGTTTCCAGTGGCAGCCCGCTCTCTGCGCGACAAGATTCGCAACGAGATTCTCAAACCCGCTATCGAGGACAACTGCCGCGCCTACGACCTCGGTCCCGACGGCACCTACGTTCGGCGCACTGCGCAACCGGGCGAACCTACGGTTGATGCGCAAGCGGCCGTTCTCAACGCGTTCCGGGCGTCTGTGGTGCGGCCTGCGCGAGGTTGAGCGAACCCCCCATCGAGTGGGGCGCGGAGCGCTCGGGCGGCTTGGCATGCCGTTGGATAGGGTGTAGCGCCCGCAGCCCGCAATCATGGTGATCCAAATCGTCGGTCAGCGGGCGGCCCCGCCGACAGAGAGTCTTTCTGATTCCATCGCTGCCGTCGGTCTATATCGCGCGGGTGACTTGAGGCTCCGCGGCTCCGTGCGTACAATTGTTACGGGATGATGAATGCTCGTCGTTTTCCGCGGGTTTGTGGATGGAACGTGTGGCGGCAGTTACTCGGTTACTAACTGAGTCCGAAGAATCAGTATCGGCGGCCCAGGTTCGCCCGCAGCTCGAAAAGCTGCTGCGAGACCGCGTCCGCAAATGCGTTTCTCTGTTGCCCAAGGTCCTGGCCGAGGACGACCGCGAAGCGGTCCATGATCTGCGCGTGTGGAGCAGGCGCCTCCAGCAGGTCGTCGTGACCCTCTTTCCCAGCCCGCGCCCTGCCGAAGCGCGGACTATTGTCCGCACCCTCCGGCGGACGCGGCGGTCGCTGGGCGGCTGGCGCGACTGCCACGTCGTCATTGCGCTTTTGGCGCGAAAGATCCGCGCCGCGCGCAAGCCCGCTCAAAAGCAGGCGTGGGAAATGGCGCTCGCGATGGCGCGCGCGAAACTGCAGCGGGAGATACGCCGCGCCCGACACCAAATCGCAAACCGGAAGATGTTCACCCTGGCGCAGCGCGTGCAGGGCCTCGCCGAGCACGGACCAATTGGCAACGCGGGAAACGACGCCAACCCATTTCGTTCCCTTGAGAACTCGGTCGCAGCAGCCTATTCGGAATGGCGGGAGGGTCTGGAGCGTGCGAAGTCCAGCGCGGACCCTTTCGAGATCCACGCCTTTCGTATTCAGACCAAGCGCCTTCGCTATCGTATCGAACTATTGCGCGATCTGGGGTCTGCCGCCGCCAAATCTGCGCTCACTTCGTTGCGAATGCTCCAGGACGAACTGGGGCGCTGGCATGATGGTCTGGCGTTTGCGCGAATGACGGCCGAAGCACTGGCCGATCCTGACTATCTGGTGGCACAGCCCGTCACCGCGGCCGTGATTCTCCGGAAACTGGACCGCGAGAACGCCCGTTACCTCAGTCGCGTCCGCGCAGTGCTGAGCCGAATTGACGAGCAGCCCGATGCGTCGCCGCTACATTCGGTGGTCTCCGGGTTTCGGGCCGATGCTTCACCCCAGGCCGATGGAGCGGTTGCCGGCGAGCTGGCCTTGGCCACCTCCAATCCTGCCCCTGAATCCTGATTATTATCGGCGAGGAACCGCGGGCACACTGGATTCAGCGGCGGTACAATCCCATCCGAACCGATCGTTGGAAGCATCACAGCGTGGGCGGTCTCGCGCGCCGGTTTCAGGCACCGCCGGCCGATGGTAGTTAAACTGGTCGAAACGGCGAGCTGGTTGGGCTAGTGCTCCGGGGTGCCATCCAAATTAGGCAGTTACCTGGGACGCGAATGAATTAAGACCGGTGCGTGACTTTCCTATCTCGCGCCGGTTGTCCGAATATTGAGAGATCGTTTCCGTCCCCGAGCAATCACGCGATCGGCAAAGCCTTCTGTTGTCTAGTGGCGTGCAGATTCCGGATCCTTGCGCATAAGCTTTAACTCCAACTCTTACACCCCTTCACATCGAAGACGAATCAACTGCGGTAATGGTCACCCCTAGCTGGTGGCGAGTTGCCGGAGGGCCGGCCGCGTTGCCCGCCGCCAGTTGCCCACACCAATGCAAGGAGGACAGGTAGCGTGAAATTCTCTCGGCGAATTCTGAAACTAGCATCGGCGCTACTCGGCCCGATGCTCCTGGCCGCGATCCCGTCGTCGGCGCGCGCGTCCGGGTGTCAGCTTGGCAACGGAATCCAACACGTCGTCTACGTCGAGTTCGACAACGTACATTTTACACGCGACAATCCGAACGTGCCGTCGGACTTGGAGCAGATGCCCAATCTGCTGAACTTCATTCAGCAAAACGGCACGCTCGACGCGGGTGACCATACCGTTCTCATCTCGCACACGGCCAATGACATCCTGACCACCGAGATCGGTCTTTACTCCGATGACCACGGTATTTTCGTTGCCAACAGCTTCGGCGTCTTCGGTCCCGGCAGCGGTTTGGCGAGCATCTTCCTTCCCTCGTCGTTTTTTTATTGGACCGATACGGTCGCGGACATCACTCCCGCCACCAACGACAGCACTTTCGCCTTGACCACCCCGTCGGGCGACAATGTACCCGCGCCCTGGGTACCGTTCACGCGCGCGGGATGCGATGTAGGCGCGTTCTCAACCGCAAACATTGTGCTGGAGCGCTCTCCGTTTGACGTGCAAAAGGTCTTCGGCGCCAACAGCCCGCAGGCCGAAGAAGACTCCGATCATCAGAACGCAGATTTCATTGGCGAGGCTATTCACTGCGCGGCCGGCAGCCCGCTTTGCAGTTCGGCCAACGGAGCACAAAGCGACCTCCTGCCGTCTGAACCGAATGGGTATAACGGTTTCCAGGCTCTGTTCGGCGCGAAATACATCAACACGGCTTTCGGCGCACCCCTGGAAGATCTCGACGGCAACGTCTTGACGAACGTGGACAGCGGGCTGGTGGGCTTTACCGGCTTCGATCCGACAGCAACACAGACACTTGGCGCTGTCGCGACCATGCTGGAAAAGGGCGTTCCAGTTGTCTTTACATACATCTCCGATGTTCATGACAACAACGAAGGCCCCAGCCTCAGCTCCGAGTCGACGTTTGGTCCCGGCGAACAACCTTACGTCAAGCAGCTCGCTGACTATAACAAAGCCTTTGGGCAGTTCTTCGCGCGCCTCAAGAGCGATGGCATCAACCCGAGCAACACCCTGTTTATATTCACGCCCGACGAGGGCGACCACAACGTCGCCGCCGCTCCGATACCCGCAAACTGCGATGGGGCAAAGATAACCGACGGCGGTAACACCGTCACGCCAGACGTATTTTGTACCTACGGAACCAATGGCGTAGGCGAAGTCGATATCAACCTTAACGGGCTGGTCGCCGCAGCCGGCGATTCAACCCAATTCAAGATTCACTTCGACTCATCGCCCACGGTTTATGTTCCCGGACAGCCGCCGTCTAACGATCCTGCAGTCCGGCAGCTCGAGCGTACGATGGCCACGCTAAGCGCGAAAAATCCGCATACCGGGCTCATCGAAAGCCTGCTCGGCACCGGGATGGGTCCGGATCTGCAGGGTGCGATGGTCGACGGGGCGGGGCAAAAGCTGCTGCATATGAATACCACCGCCGATCCTGCCCGATCGCCGACTTTCACCTTCTTTGGAAACCCGAACTTCTTTTTTCAATCATCTGGCACTTTGAGGCCGCCAACCGTGTTTACTGGAGACTCCTGGAACCACGGCGATATTCAGCCAGAGATTGCGCGGACTTTTATCGGGATGGTCGGACCGGGGGTGAGCAACCTCGGGATTACGCAGCCCCAGGACTTCTTCACCGATCACGTCGATGTGCGGCCGACGCTGATGACACTTACCGGGCTGACCGACGACTACTCGCATGATGGACGTACGATCGTTGAGATGCTCGATCCTTCGGTGCTGCCTGGTTCGTTGGGTGGCCATCGTGACACCGCGCTGCTCCTTGGCCAGGCGCTCAAACAAATCGACGCGCCGTTTGGTCCATTGGCACTGGCGACGCTGAAGGCTTCGACTGTGGGCATAGCCAGCAACTCGCGGAACGATTCCCTTTACAACATGATTGAAGGTGCGATCGAATCCTGGACCGCAGAACGCGACACCATCGCGACACAAATCAAAAGCCAACTCGAAGGAGCTGAGTTCGGCGGAGTTCCGATCAACGAAAGCCAGGCGGACTCGCTGATAAGTAGTGCACAAAGCCTCGTCGCCAAAGCGCAAGCGTTCGCTGACGCGCTCTGAACCTGCCTGCCATCCGAAGACGGGCGCCGCTATTTGCGGACGCCCGTTTTCCATCGGATCCGGAAACGGGCTAAGGTCGACTTTGACGTATTTTTCCGGACGCCGATGCTCCGCCGACTGGATCGCGATCTATGGATGACGCAGCATCCGCTGCGCTTTCTGGGCGCTGAAGTCGGGACCAGGATGACCGTCTTTCGGTTGAAGGACGGCAGCCTGCTGATTCATTCGCCGGTACCGCTGGACCCGACCACCCAGGCAGAGCTGGACCAACTCGGTCCTGTCCGATTTGTAGTAGCACCTAATCGTTTCCATCATCTTTTCCTTGCGGAGTATGCGCGGAATTATCCGCAGGCGAAGGTATTCGGCGCTCCAGGCCTCGATTCGAAACGAAGGGATCTCAGGTTCGACGCGATCCTTGGTCAAGCAGCGCCGGCCGAATGGGCCGGCGAAATCGATCAGACGGTCTTTCGGGCTTTCCCTCCCCTCAATGAAGTCGTCTTTTTTCACCGCAGCTCGCGCACGATCGTGTTCACCGACCTGCTGTTCAACATCCAGAGTTCCAAGTCAACCTACACCCGATTCCTGATGTGGCTGGATGGCGGCCTGGGACACGTCGGGGTACCAAGATCCTTCCGGCTCTTGATCAAGATGCGCCGTGCACGAGCGCGAGAAACGATCGACCAGATCCTGTCTTGGGAATTCGATCGTCTGTCGCTTGCTCACGGCGAAATCGTGGAACGTGGGGCAAAAGAGATCGTCCGCGCGGCCTGGTCCTTTTTGTAGTTCGTGGCAGTGTCGATGCGAAGGGCGCAGATGACCAGGTATGCACCCAAGCTGGGCGGGGTGGGAGGCTCCTTGACTTTTTTGTGTTCCCACCGGGCTCGGTGGCCCCAGGTCAAAGACCTCAGGCTATCTCATAGCCTGGAGCGCGGCGACGCATCGGACTCAACATCGCACATCGCTTCGCGCAGCGGCTCAACCAGCTCCGCCGCTATGCACGGTTCGGTTGGGCTGCTTGCCGGCGCGTTCAGGGGTGGGCGATGCGCGTAAACTTGACAGGAAAGCTGGGGCAGGAGCCTTTGCGCACCAAATTCTCGGTGAAGTGGTCGGCGTCCTCCACCGTGATGGACATGGGCGCATGCAAAAGACCCATGCGTCCCGGCAGCGAACACTTCTGATCGCCGCCCACTAGAATGGGAATGGAACCGTCCGGCGCGCCGGTGAAGGTTATCGCACCCGGGTGAATCGTCCCGTAACTCCCATCCACCAGACGCGCGACATAGTTGTGATCTCCAAGCTGGGGATCGTCCTGAATATTCACCTGCAGCGGCCCGCCCGGATAGGTCGCCGACCACAGGCCTTCGAGCTGCTCATTCAAAGGCACAACGTGATACTGGGGTGGCGGCGGCTCGGGCAGGGGCGGTGGAATCTCCTCGCAACTTGTGAATGTGACGGCCAGAGCCGCCGCGGCCACTAGCGCTCCTCGCGCAAGCCGAAGTGACAGACCCCGGAGAAACGAACACTTGGAGCCAGTGCTACCGGCGTGGCATTCAACCATTCGAAATCGACGTTGCGCTGATCGTGTGAGCGCATTCCGCGTAACGGTCAAGTTTGTGAACCCGAGCCGTTCGCAGCGGGCCATACTAGCACCTCGATCTTTGAGGAACTATCACCTCAGAGTGATTGATCTGCTGTGCGGCCGCGGTGCATTGGAGCCTCCTGCGGGCAAAATGTCCCGGAATCACAATAGGAAGCGCACTCTCTCGTCACGCAAGTGCATTTTAAGAATAGGCGAGATTCCAGGCTTGCTCGCAAAAACCGCGGCTACGATTTTGCAACGATAGTCGATCGCGGCCGTCGGCCGGGGTCGCAAAAGTACGAGGGTCGCGTATCAGGCGTTGCTCAGCGGATTTGGTAGTCCTTGAGTTTGCGCTGCAGCGAGATGCGGGAGATGCCGAGGGCGCGGGCGGACTGGGAGACGTTGCGCTGGTGTTGGGCGAAGACCTGGCCGATGTAGCGCGCCTCGAACTCGGCGCGTGCCGAG
>JAFAHS010000214.1 GCA_019237115.1 Deltaproteobacteria bacterium | reverse complement strand
CAGAATTCCACAACCGCTAACATAAGCTGGAAGCAGTCGCTTGCCAATCCAAATCACTTCGACCTCTACGTCAACACGACGGCCGGCACGCCGTCCGGCGACTGGCACAGTCCGGGGTGGGGGGTGTGGAACCAGGCGCAGGATGGAACTCTCCGCACGTATTGGGTACACTATCAAGCCGCGCCCGCGGGCAAACGCAACTGGTACATGGTGTGCGCCGTGCCTGCGGACAATTCGTTCAAGAACTGCTCCTCGCCCGTTCTGGAGGGGTTTGGACCCCCGTTCGCTCCAGCACCGGTTTCCATGCCTCACTAAGCCGGTAGGAGGTTAACTTAACACACCAGATACGGGTGCGCCAGCCTCCGGATCTTGGGCCGCATGAGACTGTGATTTTCTGGGCGTACTTCCCTGGAGGAGACGCCCGTGAAGAAGCGACTTACCGAGCAACAGATCGTCGGCATCTTGCACCAGCTTGATGCCAGCGCAACTGCCAAAGAACTGGGCCGACGACACGGCGTGCATCCCAACACGATCGCCGCTTGGAAGGCCAAATACCACGGCATGGAGGCCAGCGACGTCGTGCATATGCGGCAGCTCGCGGACGAGAACACGCGGCAAAGCGGTGAGGGCCTTGCAGGCCGGAGGTCTG
Organism: Deltaproteobacteria bacterium; assembly: GCA_019237115.1. Lineage (GTDB taxonomy): Bacteria > Desulfobacterota > Binatia > Binatales > Binataceae > JAFAHS01. Next base: position 5,260 of record JAFAHS010000214.1, on the reverse strand, counting down.
AGCCAGCGCAGCGCATGTCATGGGCACGCTGCCCACGCTCAACCGCACAGTATCACACGATCCGGAGCGAGCCCAAGCGAGCTGATAGAACAACTCAAGCACCTGGCTGGCGTGGAATTGGCGCTCGCGCCCGGCAAAATGGCGGAGTGCAAACGGTCGCGATCGCGTCCTAAGTCGTGGTCTTACGTAACCGTCGAGCGACGTATAGATGATGTAGAGTAACTTCGACAAAGGTCACTTCGCTTTCTTGAGCCGGACAGTAGCGAGGCCGTCAATGCTGCGAGAACATCTGTTGCATCAAATCGGTAAGAACGATGAGTTTCGATGGCGTGGGCACGAGCACGTCTCGCGCCTCGAAGGCTTTAGCGATACCGTCTTTGCAGTCGCTCTCACGATCACTATCGTTTCTGCGGCAGCGCCAAGAACGTTCGATGAGCTGGCTTTGGTCGTTTCGGGATTTCTAGGATTTGCGATTGTATTCACGTTCCTCGTGCAGCTCTGGTATTTTCACTTCATCTTCTTCCGCCGGTACAACTTGCAAGACAACGTCACGCTGTACCTCAATGCCATCTTGCTCTTTGTCATCTTGTTTTTTACATTCCCATTGAAATTCTTGTTCACCGCGCTGGTTCAGCTTTTCGCGGGCTGGATCCCGAATTTGCCTCACGTTCAGGCAACCATCAGCGACGCCCAGTGGCCGGCGCTCATGAGCATGTATGGCGTAGGGTTCTTTCTGGTCTATGGCCTCTACGCAGCGTTATATTCGCACGCGTATCGCTTGCGCAGTGCTCTAGAATTGGATCCCCGGGAAGTATGGATGACTCGATATGCGATCATTGAGTTCTTGCTCATCGGCAGCATCGGGCTGATCTCCATTCTTGTAACGTTCTCAACCAAATCGCCGTGGTTGGGCGGTCTTACCTATGCGCTGACCGCAGTGCCGCAAGAGATAGGGCGCCGCGTCAAACGCAAACACTTCCCCACCCTCGAGAGCTAAAAGCGGCCGGAGCGTAGCCACGCGTTGAAGATTCGATTACCGGACGTTGCTCGTTCGATCGATGGTCGCGGGTGTAAGGCCAAAGAGGTCCATAATGGACAGTCGCGTCGTGGACCATGCAATCATTGAAACGTCCGGTGTCAGGAAGCGCGAACTACTGGGCACAACCCCTTTCGGTTCTAGAGCGCGCCTTCGGTCTTGAGCGCCGCGTGCGCGGCGAGAAACCGTTGCCGTCCTGCAGGCGTACCACAATACACGGTCGCATGGATTAGGACTTCTCGGATCTCGTCGACAGAAACACCGCTGTTGATAGCTCCCTTGACGTAGATACCTAGCTCTTGCGCGCCGAGGTGGTGATCCCAATCTCGGCCTGCGGCTGCCGGAATTACTCGCTCAGGCTGGGTTTGAGAATATTCACACCGGCGTCGTTCAAAACGCAGGCAACTCGAAAGCGAAAAATCCAGTGGCCTCTAACCTAGTCCTTGCCCCCCGTGGGCAGAAAATCGCCCTCTAGGATCTCTTAAGGGCATTGAAGGATATGCGAATCGACGGTTTTCTTGGTATTTCTGTCTGCTGTTTGCTGGCCACGAGCAGTGGCAACTCGATAGTTGTTCAGGTGCCGCAAGCTGAAATCCAAACCGTCAACGCGCGTTGGACCTCGTTTGGGGTGAAAGTACCACAAGAGGGCCTGATTCTTTCTGAGCCGTTCGAGCCGCCTTACTCGCGCCGTTCGTTTGTCGTACCGCCCACGTGGTTCTTCGATGTCGCCAAGGCGCGCCGCGACAATCCGAATTTTGCGGTGAGCGCAAGCGCAATGCGCGAGGATCTCCCAGTCCTGCGGTTGGCAATTGAGAAGGTCTACATCGCGAACGACTCGATGCAACACCGAGGCTGGGACTGGGCGGGCTTCTTCGATGATTGGGACGCTCAGTTGGCGGTAATGGGAGACGACCAAATCCCCTTAGAGGCGGCGCTAGCGCCCTGGGAGCGAGTTCGATACTTTCAGCCTGACGATCATTTCCGGCCGTTCATCGCCGGCTTCCACGCTTACGATCCGCCGGAAGAACAGACCGCGATTCTCGCGAGTGCTCCAAACGGGGCATGCACCGCAATTGATCTCGTGGGTGGCGTTACGATCGAGCTAGCAGCGGATGATCCCCGCACGCAACCTCAAGCTGTCCAGGCGTGGGATGGGAGCCATTTGTCCCCAGCGTGGTACGTAAGATACCGTCCGCGCAGTGAGAGCATATTGTCGATTACGTGCAACGGCCAAACCATTGGGTTGACGAACCCCGAGGAATCCGAGCTGAGCCCCGGAGGTCCGGTGTATGAATCGCTTGGGAGCGGAATCGCGTACTTGCGCCTGCCGTTCTTGTACGACTACGAAGGGGACAAAGCACTCACTGACGTGCTCGCCAAAGCGGACGGCTTAGGAAAGGAGCGCGTACTTCTCATGGACCTGCGTGGCGGTGGAGGCGGTCAAGCCCCAACGTCGATACTTACACATTGGTTCACGTCGTCTGAGATCTCATCAGTGCTGCCGGAGTCAGAGATCCAGACAACCGAGTCGTGCTTCAAGGATGGAGTTACTTTCAACTTGTTTCAATTCTTGTCGTTGACGCTCAAGCCGCCTTTGGAGCCTGACATGATACAGCGAATGCAGGCGGTCGCCGACGTTCAAGGGACTACACCGGCTGGAGACTGCGAGGTTAGGAAAAGCGTGCGCCACATCGGCGATACCTCACCTCAGACACCCTTTTCAGAACGTCCCACCGACCCAAGCCGTACGCGTATTATTGTGATCACAGATGGTAGTTGCGGCAGCGACTGCACGTGGATGGCCTATCTTCTTTCGCGACTACCGAACACCGTTCTCGTGGGCACGCCCTGGCTTGATCAAGGGGGCGATATTACGGGAACCAACGTCCCGGGACTACTCGTTCTTCCGCATACAAGAATCCCGTTCGTGATCGGCACGCAGCAAAACATGGGAGCTGGAGAGACAACCACCGAAGTCTTGTTGCCGACGGCGAATGCTGGCATGATGCCATCGCTGGTCAGACTAGCCCACACGCTTGGTCCAATGAACTGATAGTTAAGGCTAGCGTTCGCGCCACTCACCTTCAAAAAGGTGACTCGTGTTAAGGATATCTCTAGATAACTTCGATTTTATGGACTCATGGCCGGCGTGGATCCGGTGGTTGCTCCTCATTCCGCTCGCTCTCGTCATTCTCTCGATTTACTGGGAAATCACCTGCGTCATTCAAAGCTACCTAGTTCACGCGGTGTTGACAGGACTCGCGAGTTTTCTTTTTGTGTGGGTCGCAGGTGCAACGGCTCCTCGTTTCAAGCTCGCTATGACCTTGATCTTCACGGTAATATCGCTCTTCATCGCGTCGTATGTACTTAATCTCATGGGTCCTAAGTATTGGTCCCCCCAAATGGGGCCATACATGGTGCTCACCTTCTTAGTGACCTGGAGCGGTCAAGCATACGCTCTTGGCGTCATTGTCGCTTGCGAAGTCGTTGTTTGTGGAGCAATTCGTCGGCTAAATCTCGCGAATTTCGCGCGTTTGATCCCGTGGTTGGCGCTTGCTTCTATCGTTTTCATTATCTTGAGTGCCATGAATTTCTTGGGCTGGACAAGAGACTTTGAGTCGATGTCTGGAAACAGCACTTTGGACGTAGCAAACCGCCTTACGTGGTGGTTTGTTGCCCGTGAGCTCGCTCTGATTGGTCTTGCAATCGCCACACTTCTATCTTTTGCTCGATTTGGACGAGATACAATGACGCCGACCGCATCGTTAACATCGGCATCCTGAACCGGACGTTCACCCCCGCCGCTGGACACGCGGCGCGCGGTCAACGATACCGGACGTTTGCGCTGCGCCAATACTGGTGCAAACCAGTATACGCGCCGCTCGTGGATCGCCGGACGTTTTATTGGTGCGCGCAGACACCGGACATTTGCGTGTAAATCAAGCGCGAATACCCAGCCGCCACCGAGTTCGCACCGTCGTGCACACCGGACGTTTGTGGTTTGGGTACCGGACGTTTCAATCGATGACCGGACGTTTCGCAAAGTTGATGGATCGTCGTAAGACTGTCCCAAAACCCCCGGGCACAAGTCTTTTTTACGCGGCGTTAGCGCCGTGGCACTTCTTGTACTTCTTGCCTGAGCCGCACGGGCACGGATCGTTGCGGCCTACCTTTGCTTCGGCCTTGCGCGCCGGTGCGGGACCGCCAGCGTCGTCGCGATTGGTGTGCAGCTGATCGAATCGGCGAGCCGCCCGCGCGTCGAGCGGCACGGTCTCCCTTTGTGGCTGGCCATTGCCGGCGGGTGCGGTTTCGAACGGCGCGCCTTCAGGATGCGACTCGGTGAGCTGTTGGGTCGGCGGCGCTTGCGGTGGCTGCTGGACGACCAAGTGGAAGTCCTCGCCCTGCGACATCGCGCTCAAGAATTCTTCTTGAATGCTCGCTTTGAGATCCTCGAATAGGTCGAACGCCTCGCGCTCGTACTCGACGCGCGGATCCTTTTGCCCCCAACCGCGCAGCCCGATCCCCTGCTTGAGACTGTCCATCGTGTACAAATGGTCGATCCATAAGCGGTCGATGATCTGCAACATGGTACCGCGCTCGAGCATGCGCAACCCGTTGCGCAAACCCTGCTCGTCCATCTGATCCTTGTAGCGCGCGACGAAGCGCTCTTCTTTTTCTGTGTACATCTGGTCGGCTTGTGCCGCCAGGAACGCCACCATCTCTTCTTTCGAAAGCTTCTCGAGCTGCGAGACGTCGACGCGCTTGGCGAAGCCGCGCACGATGGCGTCAAACTCCTTGACGATCGCCTCGCGATCCCATTCATGCGGGTGCACGCTATCCGGACAGTTCGCCTCGACGATCTGCCGAGCTTTCTCCTCGAACATCGTCGTCAGCGACGGCCGCAGATCTTGACCTTCGAGCACGGCGCGGCGCTCCGCGTACACGACGGCGCGCTGCTTGTTCATGACGTCGTCGTATTCGAGGACGTGCTTGCGCGCTTCGTAGTGGTGCGCTTCGACCTTCTTCTGCGCGCGCTCGATGCTCGCGGTGAGGATGCCGGCCTCGATCGGCGTGTCATCGTCGATCTTGAAACGCTCCATGATGCCGCGGATGCGCTCGCCGCCGAAGATGCGCATCAGCTCGTCATCGAGCGCGCAATAAAAGCGCGACGAACCGAGGTCGCCCTGGCGGCCGGAGCGGCCGCGCAACTGATTGTCGATGCGC
>JAFAHS010000159.1 GCA_019237115.1 Deltaproteobacteria bacterium | reverse complement strand
CCGCTGCTGCGGTTCCGCGTCGGACAAAAACCCGCGCGCGGGTTACGTGGGGGCCGCGGAAGAACTGAACGAGCATTTCTTCGTAGCCTGCTTCCATCAGTCGCGCGACCGCGCGCTCCAGCGCGTAGACGTGACTCTCCAGCGCCGTGCTGCCACCGCGGTATCCGCGCACGCGGGTGACAAAGCGGTCCACGAACGGGAGGGTTCGATTGATCCAGCGCGCGAACCTTTGAAGGGAGGGAGTATCGATCACGAAACCCACGACACAGATTCCTCCCTCATCGAGCCGGTCAAGCAAAGCACGAAAAATCAGGTCGACGCGCCCGGGATGGATGTGTTGAAAGACCGCATCCGAAAAGATGAAATTGAAACTACCGGGGACCGCTGACAATCGATCGTCGGCTCGCGCAAATGAAACATTGGTTACCCCGGACCGGTCGCAGTTCACCCTCGCTTCGTCGAGCATGGACGAAGATACGTCGCAGCCAACCACCTGACTGACCCGGCGGGCGAGGGGTATCAGTACCCGCCCCACGCCGCAGCCATAGTCGAGCGCCCGTGCAGGATTGAAGTTTTCATCGAGCCGTTGACGGATAATTCGCAGGGTCTGTTCCAGCTGGTATTCGCCGGTGCGAAAAAATTCTGCGCGGGCCGCGGCGTCGAGGTTGTCTTTTAAATACCCGCGTTCGGGCTTTACGCCGTAGTAGGGTTCTACGGCACCCATCCGCTCCCAGGCCCGATCCGATCTGGTGGTCTTCGTTTGCGCGCCCTGGTCCTGGCTTTTGGTATCACGCACGACTTGGTTATCTCTGCCGTGCTCTTGGCAAGCTGCGTGCTGGGTTCGAGTGCGGATGAACCATCTAATGAGCTAACCTTAACCGTGCCAAATGTCAGAAGTTACTGAAACGGGCGACTGCCGCGATGTGAAAGAATACCTTCAGACAAGCCATATTTCAACGAATGTCCCATCGGTAGCACGCTTGAACGTTGCAATGTGCAACGGAACTCCTTTTGAATACAATGTAGTAACCAGAATTCTCACCGTACACACAAACCCAACACCAAAGGTTCGGAACACTCCGCCGACCAGTCGTCTTCCCATAAGAATCAGCAACGCATGAAAAAACCGACGTGTTGGGAACTGTGAAGGTTACGGAGGATACAGTCTATCTAGTTAGCCTAATTGGGATTTACTACTAGTGGGATAGAATAAACTGGAAACTGCTTTAAAAAGAGCGTCTCCGCGAAATGTGAGACACGCGACCAGAGAAAGGAGAATGGTCCGGGGGGCGCGCTAAGGCAAGATCTCGTATTGACGATTTGGTACAGAGGTCGAGGCTCCTCCAAAATAAGAGAACGTATTCTTACCTGTGAAACAACTGCGCAAAATCGTCGGCGCGAAGGCCGGAAATGATCACGCCAGCTCCGTGTGGGTTCGGGTCGACCTGCCCGACCAGCCACCTCCAAGTACGTCCGCCACAGTCATCACCGAGAAGGGACAACTGGGTTGACACCTCGCCCGCCGCTAACCGTGGTGGGAGTTCGGTTCGCTACACGGTCGCGGGAAACTGGCACCGGCCGCGCAGACGTACCTCCGCGGTGATTTGAAACGCTACTTAAGCCACCCGACGAACAAACGCCTTGCACCATACACTGTGCGCTGCTGACGCATGGGGTACCCGTATTCGCACATCTCGCAGGCTGTCCAACACAACGCGCACCCCAACTGCACTGCGAACTGGCCGAGCAATGCACTCCGAGGAGTTTCGGATTCCCGCTAGTACAGACGCCGTCCTCATGGCGATCACCTGCGCCGGAAGCGCCCTCGGTTCGCTGTCGCGTTGTAAGGCCCGAGTCGGTCCCGTTGCGAGTTTCGCTGGTATGACTTTGGACGCGCCCCTCGTCAGTGCTGCGACCCTCGTAACGAGTGGGGTTTGAGGCAGGTCGCGAGGGAGGGGGGACCGGGTTCGAGACCCGCGGAATGACTTTGACCGAATCACCAGGCAGATTGCCCGCGTTGGCGTGCCCCTGGAAAAAACCCGCCGCCGCTAGTATCAACACGGCGAAGCCGTTGAGGACCAGACGCTTCATTAGAATTTTCCTCTTTGATGAATTCCTTAATTCGTCTCTTGGACTCCATTTTTGAACTAAGCGATAGTCTAGTCGAAGTTCCGGGGAGTAAAGTCGTGAGCTTGCCCGGAGGGCGGGGTGGACGGCGTTCATCACCAGACGACTAGGCAACGACCTCAATTGCCACCCTCATCACGGTGGCACAAACCCCTGTAGGCCACAAACGCCGTGAGCCATCCTTTCGAGTCCTCAGCGAGCCGCAGGCGGAAAGCTCCTCGGATTGCCCTCGAATTGATCGACCAAAATTTAGCATTGCGGAGAAAAACCGTAGTGCGGCGGCAAAACGCCTCGCATTCGAGAGTTCCTTCGCAAGAAAGGTCTATGATAATCGCGGCTAAGGCGAAATCGAGCTTAATCGCGTTTGTGAGCACAATACCCTTGGTTCTGTTGGTTACGAATCCTGTCGCGCTCGCGCAAGCTTTCGATCCCGTTGAGATCCTTAGGCATCCCCAGTCTTACGACGGCAAACGCCTGACCGCGTCAGGGACAGTGCGTCATGTCTTCGCGCAAACCACTCGGCAAGGTAAAGACTATACGACGTTCGACCTATGTGACGACGTATGCATGAAGGTATTCGCATGGGGACATCCCAGATTACGCGAAAACCAACGCCAATCCGTCTCAGGGAAGTTCGAGACTGTGAAACACGTGGAGGCGCAGACTCTTGAGAATGTACTAGAGACGCGGGAAGGGTCAATTCGATAGCAAATTCGCGGCTCGCTCTCCAGCCGATCCCTCCGGCGAGCCCGGACACCGCTGGTTCACGAATCTTCGCGAACCTTGAGTGCGACCGACTGCACCCCTATTACAACCGAAAATACTTTGCCGTTGCGCTGGCCGCGAAGACGGGTTGGTAAATGCGGCCGGGAAATTCAGCTCGACGATACTGGGCAGGTTACGTTCTTAACTGGTCAGCGGAGCATGTTCGCTTAGCGCCCGGGTTTCGGTCGACGAGGATCCCAGTAACCCACGGTCATGTTGCCTGAACCTCAGATGGCACCACTCGAGGGTGCTGTGCGCCCACCGAACCAGCGCACCTCAGTTGAAGAAAAAGCGCCCCGCAGGCTGAGTAGCGGCAGGGCCCCGCCACGAAGATTCTGCTCCGGCGGACTTCGTGACTCATTCATCGTCCGAGTGAAACAGATCCGAAAGGGGAAAGCACTGCGAATTCAAGGGAGGATCGTGACATGAGTGATCGAATGGTCAGCATGCATGGAATCTGGCGCGCTGGTGCGGCTGTACTTGTTGGCGGAATGCTGCTCGCGTCGACCGCTCGCCCGCCTGTGGCTCAGTTTGTGACCACGGGCCTATGGGTGGCAAACAGCGGTGGCCCAACCGTTCCGGAGTTCTCTGCTGGGCAGACTTCGAGAGGGAGCGTCAGCAGCCCGAAGCCAACTTTGATCAACATGAGCGGCTCGTTCTTTTCTCCGCAGGATACGGTCTTTGATAGTCACAACAATCTGTGGGTCGTCGATGGCGGCGATGGCACGGGAGACGCCACCGAAGGGGTCTTCATGTTCACCAACGCCCAATTGAGATCGCTCAGCACGGATGATAAGCCGACCCCGTTCTTCGCCATTACGAATTCGGGCGGCGTGCCCGGCTTCGTCTTTCCTCAGTTCGGCGTATTTGACGGGTCTGGCAACTTGTACGTCGCCGATCCGGGCGTGGATGTTATCTTCGTTTTCACTGCGGCTCAATTGACCTCGGGAAACGCGCCGGGACTAGTGCCTGCCACAGTGTTCAAGATTAGCGGTTCGACCGGAATCCTGGGCTTGGCGTTCAACAAGGGGAATCTGTATCTGGCCGACAACGGTGCCGCGCAGATATTCGTGGTTAACAGCGACCACATTCCGACCTCCGGGGGTACGGTAGGGAGCCCCACGCCGGTTAGCGCGGACGTGACGCTGAGCTCCAACCATAACCCTACCTTCGCGAGTATCGACGGGCCGTGGGGTCTGGTCTTTGACGCAGCCGGTGACCTGTGGTTCTCGAACGAAGGCATTATTCTTGGCAGCGGACCTTCCGTGGTGAAGTTTGCAGCCAGCTCCCTTACGGCGAGCGGCACACCGACGCCCGCAACTCAGTTCACTCCATTGACTACCAGGGCGGGCGTCACCATCGCGGACCCGCAAGGAGTCAGCATGGACAATTTGGGTAATCTGGCCGTGTCCAACGATGCCAACAGTAGCATCGCGATCTTCAAGGTACGGCAACTCAAAGGAAGCGGTGCAATAAGTCCAGGGACCTTCCTGATCGGTGCCGCTACCACTCTCAAGGAGCCGACCGGCCTCATCTTCGGACCCAACCTCCGGGCCACGCCCTAAGCGGTCACGGCCGTGTACTAATTCTATTTTCGCCAAAGCCCACCTCGGAGAGCCAGTGCGGATGAACCGTGCTGGCTCTCTTGCATTAGCGCTTGTCCTTGATTCTCCCGGGCACTCGGTCGCACCTGCTTTCCATGGTCCCCGCGATAGTTGCTCGCCGCAGCAAATCGAGACGTCGTGAGATGGCCGACCCGAACAAGCGGCGATTCTGCTCACTTACGCGATCGTTTGAAACTGATCGCGACTCTCTGCGTGCTTGAGCGTATCGACCAGTAGGCGCACAAGTTTCCAACTCACTCTTTACGTAATAGTTTCGCAAGTGTCACTCTTAGAGTGGTACGAAAGGGGTGAGTGACCATGAGGAAGATTTTTTTCCTGACGGGTGCTCTGATTATTGCCACCACGGCTGGTCCGCCTAAATCAGCTCTCGCTCAGGGCACACAGATCATCGAGAACGTCCTTTTTGCAGCCACCAACGCGCCCCTCGCTCCGTGCTCGAACACTGGTGAGAACGCTTTCGGCTATGACCCGCCCTACAATAATGTGTTGTTTACCGACCCCCAGTGGGGCGGCGTCTACCAGGAGATGATTCGTAATGTTCCGGGTGGGTCGAGCGATCACAATCTCTACTATTGGCGCAACTCGTTCAATGCCAATGGCTCCTTGATGCTCGGGATTCAGACTCCCGAATCATCCAACGGCATCGCGAAACCGTGGATGGTGGCGCTGTTCGATGGAAACGGCTGCTTTCTAAAGCCGCTCTACGTTGCCGCAGGTGCGCCCTCCGATACCCCCTCATTGAACTGGCGTACGAACTGGTCTCGCACCGATCCCAACATATTTTACACGACCGGAGTCAGCGGTCCGTGGCTTGGGATTGACCATCTGAGTCCTGATAGCATCTACGCGATCCATGCTTGCGCGCCCACCGTCACAGGCATCAACGATCCAGCCTGCGTAGCTGGTAGTGCGATGGTAATCACCCCCCTATATCAATTTACGCTGTCGAATCCTACCGGTGCTAACCTTATCTCGACTGATGAACCGAGTGGCCCGAGCCTAAGTGAAGATGGAACTCGAATTGGCATAGTCACCCGGTCCAATGGATATTTCTCGAGCCACTACTATTGGTCATCGGTGGGGCTCAGTAATAGTACTACCGTCTTGCCCGGCAGCCTCCATACATTCGATATCACGGCGAATTTCCCGACGGGCTACTGCTATTCTACCGGAGAGGTCCAGAACACTCGTTACATTGGAAATCGATTTCTGGTCCAAGCCGCCGGCTTTCGAGGTTCGGGGTCCCCGAGTTGCCCGATCGGGCAGACAGCAGCGATGCAGATCATCGACGATTCGAGCGCAACGCCCGGTCAGTATGGGTTTATTGCTCAGGATTTGAACGCACCCTGGTTCAGCGGTGGAGGTCATGAGACGTGGAGTCCTTATGTTCCGAGTGCGCCGGGGGGTGGCTATTTCGTATACAACCACACTGACGGTGGTACCAGTTACGCGTTGAGTGGTTGCGCGGTGGTATCGAACGTTGCGAAGTGTACCACCGCGGGCGGTCTTCTTCCCGCGTGGCCGCTAGGAACAACCGTCATCGTCGAGGGCAACTCGGTGCCAAGGTATGAGGGGCGCTGGACCATTACGGCGCTTACCAGTACGAGTTTCTCCTGGAATCTGGGGTCAGGCGTGAACGCTGGGGTAGGGGGCAAGGTTAGCGATGGCAACCAATGGGAAATCCATTCGATTGGCCTTGACGGAACCGATGATGTGACTAACTTCGAGGCGGTCAACCAGCTTAGCGCGCAGACGGCCCATAGTTTTTGGCCCTGGGGTTCTCCGCTCAATGGGGGTACCGTTACTGACTTCTTCTATTCGGGTTTCGCCTACAACAATGTATCGCAGTATCCAGCTCTGAGCCTGTCGGGGTGTACGTATTCGGGCACTGCCCCGACTGGGATTGCTACCTGTACGCTGGCCTCCGGCAATGTTCCGAACAATTGGATTGTCCCCGCCAACCAGCAGGGTAGCGGTACCAGTACTCCGTACATCTATGGTGTGTCAGACGGTAGCGATCAATGCTACAGTGGAGCGTTTTCGATCACGGCCTCAACGGCCAACACGTTCTCCTATCAGCCGCTGTGTGCTCCTGCAGGAGCAGGGACCGGCGGACAGGTCTATCTCGGTGCGACCGACGAAATCTACCGGTGCTATCGCGGTGACGCGATTTACGGCAATGGCTGCGTTCCCGTAGCGCGGACCTATACAGATCAAGTGACATCTGATTTTTACTTCCAACCCCTGCCCAATGGGACCGCGGAGGGTGACAAAGTGGAATTCGATACCGCTATCAACCCGCCGCCGTAGCGCCGGTGAGATTGCGCGCCGCGGGTGACCGAGGGGTTGTAGATGCGCTAAAAGCCTACGCTGTCAGTGGTGGCCCGGCTTTTACACCGTGTGCCCTCTCCCCGAGGGACTCAAGGGTGCTTCACCAGCCATCCGCGCCCATCTCCAAGCCCCAAAACACCACATCGTATTCTCAACCCAAACGACCAGCGGCCTCTTCTCTCAGAACGCCACAGGGGCACCGGTTTCGGCATTGAACTAGGCGAAAACGATGCAAGATTGTGCGTCCCGCGAATAAGATCGAGCACACCGATTCGAAACACCCTGGACCCGTCTATTTAAAGCCCACCCGGCCCTTTAGCACCCCTTCGCTACTCGTTGGACTGGCAGATAGCCGAGCATGCGCATAGATTTCTGGAAGGTCGACGACGGACAGCGACCAGGCGGCTGCCGTTCTGCCGGCCCCACGGATGTGAACGATTTGCTCGGAGCAGTAGTAGCGCCATGAGACTCCGCCTTCATTCCGCGATCGCGCTGGTGAGTTGGCATCTGATTTCGCCGATCGGAGATCCGGCAAAACCGGGGGTCTTGCCGGCTAAGACACCAGTCTCTCAGTGGCGAAATCTGGGCAGTTTTGATTCGTCGGAGCAATGCCAGAAAGCGCTCACCGATCTAAGAGCGTCCTTCGAACAGGACACGCGCAGGGAGATAAGCGCCTGGCGCAAACAAAAGGACAATTCGCAGGTGGAGCGCGCGCTGCAAGCAGCGGCCGCTCAAGCGGTCGCGGGGAGATCGCTCTGCATCGCCTCCAACGACCCGCGACTCAAGCAAGCGGCCTCCGAAAGTCATGCTGCATCGCCGGTGCAAACTCGCGGCGCTGCGCCTGGCCCTCGAGCATCGGCTCAGATTGGAAATCAGGAAAAGTCAACTCCCGCAGACCGGGCGACGACCGGGACCTCGCCCTGGCGGGGGCGAGTCTGGTTGGGGATGAGACCTGCCGAGCAGGGGACCTCTATCGTCCAGGCGAATTCCGCCCCGGCACTTCCGACCTCCGTGGTCACCGTCCCTCCCGGGGCGGATGAATCTCCAAACCGGGCCCATTCGCCGCCGCATCCCTCCTTGAAGACGACCGACCGCACGGATCTCACCACGCCCGTAACAATCGCGTCCGCCGGAAATTTGACGTTCTGGAGGTTGACGACAGGAGGAGTCATCGCCCGCTCCAGCGACGGTACTCACTGGCGCCCGCTCAACAGTGGCACTACCAGCGACCTCTTTGCCGGTGCCGCGCCGTCGGCCGAGATCTGTTGGGTGGTTGGGCGCGGCGGAACCGTTTTGCGCACCGTCGACGGCGAGCAATGGCAAGCGATCGCCTCGCCCACCGATGCCGACCTGGTTAGCGTTGCGGCCAGCGATGAACTTTCCGCTACGGTCTCTGCCAGCGACGGAAGGCAATTTACCACCCATGACGGCGGACATAGCTGGCAGCTGACCGGCACCGCGCAAGGGAGAATCGGTAAGAGGATGTGAAGGCGCGCTATTGAGCCGGTTCGAGGTGGCCGGCTAACCGGCGGTCTGTTGCTTGATTCTCTTGTGGAGCGCAACACGGGAGATGCCAAGCAGGTGGGCCGCCTGTGTCACCTTGCCCCCGGTACGGGCGAGCACGCTAGCGATATAGCGCCTCTGGAATTCGGCGGTTGCCTGGGCGAGCGGCTGCGATTGGCCCTCAAGGTCATCCAGCGAGGGCGAAGCACCAGCAGCGTCTCGCGTAGCTATCTTCTCAGCGCTGCCGGCGACCGCCGCCCACAGGTGCGAGCATGCGATGCTCTGGCCGTCGGCGGCGAGTGCGACGGCGCGCTCGATTTCGTTCTGCAGCTGACGGACGTTGCCGGGCCAGTTGAAACGGACTAACGCGTCGAGCGCATCGGCTTCGATTCGGCCGATACGCTTGCCGCTCTCCTGCGAGTATCTGGCCAGAAAGCGGCTGGCAAGCAATGGAATATCCTCGCGACGGTCACGGAGCGGCGGTACGCGAATCGGAAACACCGCGAGCCGATGGTAGAGATCCTCCCGAAAGGTTTTGGCTTCCACCGCCGCACGGAGACCGCGGTTAGTCGCAGATAGCACGCGCACATCGACTTTCTGCGGGCGCGACTCACCAACTGGCGTTATCTCACCCTCCTGAAGGACGCGCAGCAGCTTGGCCTGCATCGGACTCGGCATCTCGCCGACCTCGTCGAGCAGGATCACCCCACCGCTGGCAGCCCTGAACACGCCGGGCTCGTCGCTGGACGCGCCGGTGAAAGCGCCGCGCCGATGGCCAAACAGCTCACTCTCCAGCAAGGTCTCCGTGAACGCAGCGCAGTTCACAGCGATGAACGGACCGCCAGCACGATTGCTGGCGCGATGGATAGCCCGGGCGACTAGTTCCTTGCCAGCCCCGGTTTCTCCCTCGATCAGTACTCGAATCGACGATGCTGCCGCACTGGCGATCAGGCTCAATACCTGGGCCATCGCCGGACTGGTGCCGATGATTTCGCGCTCGAGATCGAGTTTGACCAGGTCGCTCCTGAGCGCTCCCACCTGCCTGCGCAGCACCTGCTCGGAGGTTTGAATTTGCGCGAAGCGGTCGGCGTTGCTGAGCGCAATCGCGATCACCTCGGCGAGTGATTCGAGCAAGCTCAAATCCTCATCCTTGAATGGACCATCTAGATGATTGATCGCTTCGATTACTCCCATCGGCTCACCACGCGCTATCAGTGGCGCGGCCAGCATCGATTGGGTGGTTACTCCGGTCGAGCGGTCCACCCCCCTGTAGTGACGAGGGTCACCTGCCAGGTCGTCGACCCGCTCCGCGCGTGCACTCTTGAGCACGGAGCCTGCGAATGAGCGATCGATTGGAACGCGCTGGGCGGCCAGCTTGGCCCCTACCTCGGGATCCCGCTGCGAGTAATAGGGGAAGTAAAGGTCGCCGCGTTCGCGATCGAGTAAAAGTATGGCGACGCCCTCCGCGTCGAGGACCTCGCGGCACTTGGCGGTTATGAGCGGCAGAAGCTGGCCGAGCTCTAGCTGTGCGGCAAATTCACGCGCCAGATCGTAGAGGACTCGCGTCCGCGGATCGCGTGAGGCGGGCTCCATCCGGGGTTATTCTGGCATCGCTTTGGCCCCCGGTCGATGGTGCTCACTGGGCAGCTTTGGGTGAAGTTCGACCGCTTGAGAGGCGTACAGTGGATGATGCCTACGCCGCTTAGCGGCCTTTGAATACCGGTTTTCGGCGTTCGCGCCAGGCGCGATGTCCTTCCGTCTTATCCTCGGTGAGTTGAAGTGCCATGAAGCGGTACAGATCAGCATACGCAGTTTCGGCCAGCGGGAGGTCGTACCCTGAGTTTATCGACTCCTTCGCTACTCGTGCGGCCAGCGGCGACAGCGAGCAGATGTGTTCCGCAACGTTCTTCGCCTGGTCCATCAGATTGTCATGAGCAACCAGCCACTGCGCCAGGCCCATTCGATAAGCTTCCTCCGCGCGAAGCGGAAAACCCATCGTAAGACGCATCGCGTGACCCTTGCCTACCCAGCGCGCAGCGCGAATCGCGCCGCCCTGCGCCGGCAAGATTCCGAGTGCCACCTGGGGCAGCCGCCACTCGGCGCGTTCCGATGCGACGATGAGATCGCAGCACAGGGTCAGAATGCATCCGATGCCGATCGCGTATCCATTGACGGCAGCTACCAACGGCTTTGGGAAGTCCGTCAGCATACTGATGGGACTCGAGCGACGGCGTCTGGGAAGATCCTCCAGGAAATCAGCGACGGAATTTTCTGTATGGGTGCGCGGATTCTTAAGATCGGCGCCAGCGCTGAATGCGCCGCCTTTGTCGTCGCCGGTCAGAATTACGCAGCGTACCTCCCGGTCTTCCTCCAGTTCGGGGAGGCGCTCACGAAAACCAGCGAAGAATTCAGCACACCAGGCGTTGCGCACCTCGGGACGGCTCAGCGTAAGAATCGCGACGTGGCCAACTTTTTCACAAATGAGCGGCATTGCATCTCCTCCCTAGACCAGGATTGCTAATACAACAATCGAACTTCTACCCCAAATGACCTCGACTGTCTGTCGGCGATTCGGGCTTGGCATCCAGCTTCAGCCCACACAGGTAGACGAAGCGGTAGCGGTTTGCCGGTTCACTTAGAGATGGTGAGTCGGACGATCTTGGCCTCGCAACGACGACCCGATCCCAGAGCAAGCGTCGCTACGGTGACCGGCAGCCTGAAGCGCCGCGGGCCAGCGCTGCCCGGATTAATAAAGAGGACCCCACCCCGCTTTTCAATCACCGGCTTGTGCGAATGACCAAACGCGAGCGCGGTCAAGCCCGCGGCATCGGTATCGCGGTCGAGTTCCGCGAGGTCGTGAAGAACCAAGATCGCGTGCCCGCCGACCTCGACCAGGTCTTGCGGAGGGAGGCGGTTGGCCCAAGGGCCCCGGTCGTTGTTGCCACGGATTGCCCGAACAGGCGCGAGTGTCTCGAGCACGTCCAGGACGACTGGGTCACCGACGTCACCGCAATGAATGATCAGGTCCGAACCTCGCAGCGCCTTGAGCGCCTCGGGCCGAATTAATCCGTGGGTATCTGAAATGAGACCGATGAGCGCGCAAGAACGCAATTGAGTTCCCTCTACTCGTCGTTTCATTAGGATTCGAGCCGCGGTCTGCGAGACAAAAACAACCAGTCAAGCTATTTCCGACCCATAAATTGCGCAGATTTGCCCCTCTCCAGGCGATGGTCGCCGGTTAAAGTCACCTTTTCAAGTCAACGGGAATTGCTTTTCCACGGAGCCACCGGACAGGATTTTCGCATGGTTACCCGTGGCGCAACCACAATCCCGATGAGCGATTCTCCGCTTATGGGTGATTGACCCGAACGACGATTCACGCGAACCCTTCGGCGATCCGAGCCCTTGCGCTGGATCCGTCCGTCGATCCGGCGGAGTATCTGGACTATCGGAACGCGACCCGATTCTGGAGTTTTGGATTGGCTGCGGCATTCTAAGCTCACTAAATCCAGCTCAGGTCGAACGAGAGGCAGCAGGTGCCACGATGACAACGCATGCGCTTCTGCCGACGATGGTGGTCGGAAGCTACCCCCAACCGGACTGGCTCATCGATCGGGGCAAGTTGAGCACCTTCGTCCCACGCACCCGTGTACCCGATTTGTGGCGCATTTCGGAGCGCTGGCTCGAGCAAGCGCAGGACGACGCCACGATCGTCGCGATCCGCGATATGGAGCGCGCGGGCCTGGATATCATCAGTGACGGCGAGATTCGCCGTGAGAGTTATTCCAACAGGTTTGCCAACGCGTTGGCGGGAGTCGATCCGAAGCAGGAGGGAAGGCTGACTATAAGCAACGCGGGCCGGACTGTAACCATGCCGGTCCCGCTGTTCTCCGGCCCGGTGCGCCGGCTCACGCCGATAGAGATTCGCGACGTGACTTTCTTGCGCGCGCAGACCGATCGGCTAATCAAGATTACACTGCCCGGCCCCTTTACGATGTCGGAACAGTCGGAAACCAGCTATCACGCCGACCGCGAGGCGCTCGCGATGGAGCTTGCCGCGGCCGTCAACGAGGAGGTGCGGGAACTGTTTGCCGCGGGGGCGGACATCGTCCAGCTGGACGAGCCCTGGATGCAGCGCTTCCCCCAGCGCGCCAAGCAGTATGGCGTCAAAACATTGAACAGGGCGCTCTCTGGCATTACCGGCACTACCGCGATTCACATCTGCTTCGGTTATGCGGCGGTGGTTCCGAATAAACCGTCGAGCTATTCATTTTTGACCGAGTTGGAAGGAAGCGCCGTCAACCAGGTCTCGATCGAGTCCGCCCAGCCCCGGCTCGACCTCGCGGTGCTGCGCGACCTTCCGAGCAAAGTAATGGTCGTCGGCGTGCTCGACCTTGCCGATCGAAATATCGAAACGGCAGAGGTCGTCGCCGCGCGCATAGAGGCCGCGCTCAAGCACGTTCCCGCAGAGCGCCTCGCGGTCGCGCCCGACTGTGGTATGAAGTATCTCTCGCGGGACGTCGCGTTCGGCAAGCTTAGGGCGATGGTCGAAGGTGCGCAACTCGTTCGCACCCGACTCGACGGTGGCCGGGTGTAACATCGTGTCCTGATGGTTTCGGGGACATGTAACACCAGGCATTTCCTCGAATCCTGCGCTGGCGGTCCTTCAGATCGGGCAGGAAGGGTTCGGCCTTGCAGATAATCGTCGATTGCCCTCGCCTCCAACCAGGCGCGACGGCACTGGTGGCCGCCAGCGATCTCCCAAAAAGGGTGGCTACATGCGCGAACTGACCATCATCTCTGAGCCCTATCCGAGCGCTGCCTGGAGGGAGACGGTGGTTCGTGGCGTCGATCAACACAACGTCGCGATCACTGGCCTCGCCGACTACTATCCGGTCGGTTTCGTGATGCGCGGAGCGCGCGGCGAGGTTCTCGGCGGTCTGCTCGGCGACATCTGGGGCGGTTGGATGTTGGTGGGAAGCCTTTGGGTCGACGCCAGTTTGCGCGGCCGCGGCTTTGGCGCCGCGCTGATGGCGCAGGCCCATCATTATGCGCTGGAAAAATCATGTACCCACTCCCATCTGCGCACTGGCAGCTACGAGGCCCGCCCCTTCTACGAAAAGCTTGGCTACACGGTTTATGCCGAGCTGAAGGATCATCCGATCGCGCCGCACGCCCGGTACTTCCTGAGCACGAGGCTTGATCAGGACGATGCCACCGACACACACGCCAGCGATCCCGTCATCCAGATGGAGCCCTATGTGTCCAGCGAAACCGCCGGTGCAATCAGATTCGGGATATCATCTCACGCCTACGCAGCAATGGGTTTGCCTGAGCAGGCTTGGTGGCCTCACAATTTTTTTCTCCGCGACGAGCGGGGTGAAATCGTCGGGGGAGCGCTCGGGAACCTGTGGGGTTCCTGGCTCTACCTGGACTACGTGTGGGTTGACCGCTCACTTCGCGGCGGAGGACAAGCCACGCAGCTGGTTACGGCGGCTGAAGCGCAGGCGATTGCGCGCGGATGCACCGGGGCATTTCTCGGGACCTTCAGCTTCCAGGCGCGGCCCCTGTACGAGAAGCTCGGCTATCGGGTCTTCGGCGAAGAAAAAGATCATCCAAAGGGACACATTCACTACTTGATGACCAAGCGCCTTCATGGGGTACACTGACGGCAAAGCGGTGTCCGTTTGGATACCGCTGCGTTAGTGAGCGAGGGAACCGCCCTGCCAGGAACCAGACAGAAATGCTACTCGACAATCCCAAGGGAAATTACAAATTTCTAAAGGGTGCCGGCGTACCGTTTTCGGCGGGCGCTCTAGCCGACTCCGGATTCGAGATCGTCCACGTCAGCTTTAAGCCTCTGGTCCCGCTCTCAAACGGCTTTGAGCTCATCGAGCGCCAGATGGGCGCGGCGGGCCGTCCGCTCAACGCCGTGTGCGGTATCGAGCTGCGCATCCCTGGCGCTTTGACCACGGCCGGATTCGAGGAATTCAATCGCCACTATCTCGAGCGCATTGCAGCATGGGGTGTAATGATCGATCGTCTCAATCCCATCGCACGTACCAATGTCGCGCCGGCTGTGGTTCCGATCGCCGAGTCGTCTCTGTACGGATTCTATTACACGGTGCCAGCGCGGGGCAGCCAGCATCCCGGCTTCGTCTTGGCGGGCGCGCCCGAGGTGAGCGCACGCGACGGAAGAAGGGAAGTGGTCGCTGCCGGCGACGTGTCAGTCGATGGCCTCCGCCGCAAGACCGCCTGCGTGCTCGAGACTCTCGGCAAGCTGCTGGCCGAGATGAAACTGGCGTGGAACGATACGACCGCTGTGAACCTTTACACCGTTCACGATCTGCATCCTCTCTTGGCAACCGATTTGCTCCCAGCGCTCGGCAGCGCCGGTTATCACGGCATTCGATGGCATTTCGCGCGTCCACCGGTGCAGGGCCTGGAGCTGGAAATCGACTGCTACGCAGCCCGCGAAGAGCGGGTCCTCGTTCCCTAAGATATTTTTCGCCGGTTCGCCTCGCGCCCAGCGTGTGTGGGGCGTGACGAGAAGCGGTCCGGGTCGGGCGGAGGCTCGCCGGCCGTCCGATTGGTGTGATCGAGATTCTTGACGTGTGAGAGGTGGGGCTTCTGTTCTGGCCAGAACCAGGGCAGTTCTCAGTTCGAGAAGCCGGAGCAAAACAGTGAAATCCTCGACCCGGGCGACGTTGCTTTTTGAGGGTTCCCGGTGGCCAGTTCAGAAGTCGAGATATAGCCTAGAAACGGCTCATATAAGCACGCGAGCCACTGGCCGGACGAAAACCGAGCTTCGATTCACAGGGTAGGGTGCGAGACGGAGATCAGAGGAAATGTGCCGGAATATCAAAACGCTTTTCAACTTCGAGCCGCCGGTCACCAGCGAAGAGGTTCGAGCGGCTTCCCTCCAATTCGTTAGAAAAATCAGCGGCTTTAACAAACCCTCCAAGAGCAACGAACAGGCCTTCCAACGCGCTGTCGACAACATAGCCCACGTCGCCGCCGATCTTCTGCATTCTCTCGAAACCACGGCTCCGCCTAAGAATCGAGAAGAGGAAGCCGCCAAGGCACGAGCTCGCGCGGCGGAGAGATTCGGTAGCCCCTAACCTCTCAGATAGAGGTGCCCGGGTCCGGGCCGCGTCCTCCGACCAACGGGATCGCAGATCCTGAGTCCTTTCCTAATTCGCGCTCGCGCCCTGCGTGGCTACCCGCGAAGGCTGGGTCCTCTGGAAGTGCGGGATCACATATTTGCCGAACAAATCGATTGCGTGCATCGTCTTCGCGTGCGGGATCGACCAGAACTGCATCATGGCCAGGAACTGATCGAGTTGCGCTTCCTTTTGGATCCGTTCCAGCTGCCTGATTGCGGTATCCGGGCTTCCGCAGATGCACATGCCGTGGTCAATCAGCGAGTCGATGGTAACCTTGCTCGGGTCTAGTCCCTCGTACTGCTTAGGCAGCTCGGGTAGCTGACCTGCCGCAGGGTCTTTCGGCTCGACCCCGGTCTTCTTGGCTTCCAGTACGGTGGAGTTCACCCGCAGCGTCGTGCCGACATAGGACATGAATGCACGCTCGGCGTCTTCCCGCGCTTGCTTATCAGTGTCGGCGATGTGCGTCATGGAAAACGCGCCCGCGCGATTGTTCACAAAGGCTCCGTACGGTTTTGCGGTCTTGATCGCGTCGCGATAGGTGCGCACACGCTGCCCCAGCCGCTCGGGCGAGACCAATAGGGTAAAGGACAACAGGCCCAATCCCAGCTTGCCTGCGAGCTCGTGGGTGTCATCGCTGGTGCAGGCTACCCATATCGGTGGATGCGGCTTCTGAATGGGCATCGGCACCACGGTACGCTGCGGAATATCAAAGTACTTGCCCTTATATGAGAAGGTGCCGTCCTCGCTCTTCCAAATCGTGGTGATGATGTCGAGCGCTTCCTCCCATCGTGCACGAGTCTCCTTGTACGGGATGCCGAAGCCGCCCAGCTCAACCTGGGTTATCGATCTTCCCGTACCAACTTCCACCCGTCCCTTGCTCAGGATGTCCAGGGTCGCCACCCGCTCGGCGATACGCACCGGATGATTATAAGGAAAGGGCAGCAGCACCACCGCGTGGCCGATCCGAATTTTGCTGGTCCTCTGGGAGATTGCTCCGTACAGCACTTCGGGCGCCGAAGAATGCGCGAAGCCGACCTGGAAGTGATGTTCTACCGTCCAGAAGTGGCTGAAGCCCACTTCTTCCGCACGCACGACCTGGTCCATCACGTCATGGAAAGCCTGGTACTCGCGCTCGCGATGTTTTAGCGGGCTATTGACTTGGATCTCGTAGAAAATTCCGAAGTCCATCGTAGTTCCTCCGTCACCGCGCTGGTCTACTCTCAAAGCGAATCCCGCCATCTGCTGAGACCCCGGCACGGCGTCACCGGACTGTACGACGCTTTGGGGGAATTTGCATAGTCCTCACACCGGCCAGGGTGCGTCGCATCCGTCGACCGAATTCCCTCTTCTCTCCAGCTCTCGTTCGAGGAGCGGCTGCGGGTCGGTACCAACTGCCGCGGACGAATCGATCGCGCAATCGAGGGCGACCTAGCAAAACGGTCCCCGATTGGGCCGTTCCAACAGGCGATCGGTTACCCAAGTCGCACGGTCGTCAGTTGACTTTCAAGGACATGAATCAGCCCTGCGACGTGCCCTCTGTCAGCCGCCAATTCGTCCGCTGGTCGCGATTGCAGTAACACGGAGAGGTCAGGCCCGACTGTGCTCGATACCATCTTGCGCAGCGGAGCCTCTGCCAACCTTCCCTCGAGTTGCGACCTGATGCTCGCGCACCAGGATTCAATTCTGGACCGCACCGCAGCGTCGAATCCGTTTAGATCGTCGGCCGCGCTCGGCTGACGCGCGAGGTTGCTCATCGTGAATGCGAGCCGGCGCATGGTGTCGAGCGCATCCACCAGGTTGCTCGCATCGATGCCGCTCGATCGGCCCTGTAATTGAGCGTCTGCCGCAACCTCGAGCATGTTTTCGATTCCGGTCGTCACCTCGAGTTCGGCTGCAGCCACGTTCGCCGGTCCGCTGTCGGGTACGAGCGCCCCCAGACCATGCAGCGGTCGCTCGAATTCCTCGGCCAGCGTCCGATTTGGCGCCTCGATAGAAACCGCGGAAACGATCGCGCGAATCAGCATGCCGAAACTGATCCCCCAGATCGTCCAGATCGAGCCCACCATGTCGGGCCGCGGCCCCGGCCCGCTGAATGCGATCACAAACGCGGTGGCCCCGATAGCAAGATAAGACAGCTGGCCGCCCCCCTCACCAATGTAGGTCATAAGCAGTACGCCGATGAAAATCGCCGCCAGGTAGGGCGGAACCGAAGTGAAATTCGGCGCCACCGCGATAGTGCCAAGCGCCGCGAACATCAACGCTCCCGAAGAACCGATCGCGCGCATGGTGAATTTGCGCGCGGTCGCGCCGTGGCTCGGTGGGCCGCCGATCATCAGCAGCCACAACGAGGCGTGAAGAGCCGCGTTGTTGGCGTACAGTCCCGCCATGAAAGCCAGGGTCATTGCGATCGTGTGGCGCACGCAAAAACGGACGAGAAATTTGTTCGGTCGGAAGGGTGGTCTCGGCGGCGCATATCGTCGCGCGCCGGGCGACGGTAGTTCCCGGGCATCGGCGCTCAACAGGTCGCCTATTCTGACCAAATGCTCCGCCACCTCATCGAGCGCGCCTCGCTCCGACAGGTACCTGGCGCGGGCGCGAAACAGGTCGAGTGACAGGGCAGTCTGCGGGTGTTCACGACGACTCGGCTGGCTGATGTGAAGAATGTACTCGTTGAGAGCACCGTCAAGCGCGTCCGCCATCTCCCGCAGCTCGCGCTTACGCGCCTCTTCGTAAGTCCGGCCGAACTGCTCGCAAGCAACTGCGCAGAGCCGTTCGATCTCATTGTGAATTCTTTCGGCGACCATCACTGCCGCGAGGAGGCGGGCGGAGGATGGCGCGTCGGTTGTCTGGCGGGTGGCGGGTCGCAGCAGCGCAAGGTGGTAGGCGAGCTTCGATGCAACCGTGCGATCGTGGTCGGGCGTCGCCTCGCCCAGAAAGATCGTGATCAGCAAAGCGAGCCTCCGACGGGAGCGGGCGAGCGTGTTGCGCAGTGAGTTGGCCAGGACCATTTCCGCCGGCACTGGCCAGAGCAGATTGTTGAACACCAGGAGCAATGCGACCGCAATCGCGATTCCCGCGTAGATCTGCGCGTTGTCCCATCCGAGCGAGTTGGTGTCGAACAGGACCAGGTAGAAGGCCGTGAGCGATGGAATCTGAATCCAGAGCCACAATCGTCCAAGGCTTCGGACTCCGTAGATGAGGTAGGTGGAGATTGCGGTGAATACGATGAAGGCGGCGACCAGCAGGACTGGACTGTCCGCCAACGCCCCGACCATGAACAGTGCCAACACCTGAATGATCGCCGCCGTGAGCAGAAACACAATGCCGGTCGAGAAGGTGAACGCGAATTCGGGTGCGGCGAGGCTAACCAGTAGCGTGGGTCCGAGCGGGTTGGCTATTTGCACCGTGGCCATGATTCCGGCGCCGATTGCGGTCACGAATGCAACCCGCGCCGCACGGCGCCATCGGTTGGGAAACGGTGCGAGTTCCGCGGCCCAGGACCTGAACGTGGCTCGAATCGGAAGGCTTTCGTAAGCCAGCGCACGCCCGAAGCGTGCAGAGGTCACATCGTGCGATACCATCGTTCAGCCTGATTTTTTCTTCGATTCTTCTGGAAAACCCCTGAAGGAAACGAGCATTTTAGTCCTAGCCTGTTCCCATCTCTTTCCGAGGCGAGCATCTGGCCTGCCACCGAAGCGTAGATCAGCAGACAACGAAGTGCTTCCTCAGCTCCTAGTATTTTTCGCAGGAGCCGGACAGGAGCGGGGCGCTGGCAGAGCCGCCCTCGGCCAAGCCGCCTCGCGTTGCAAAGCGCCCTCCTTAGCGCGATCGCCGGGCTTTGAACGGCATCTGCGCGCGCGTCATTACTACGCGCGTCCCGGGTACCCCAAAGGAGCCCTGGAATACTATCAGCAGTCCTCCCATCCGCGACAAAGTGGAAAACGCATATGGCTCTGGGCTCCCAATTCCTGGCAACCGTCAATTTTCGCGCGAGGATCCGACGCTGGACCTTGCACAGGTTTTCGAAGAGCTTTAAAGAACGCTTCCCAGCACGGAATCCAATCGTCATGCATCCGGTGAAATCGTTATGCACTTTCATTCCAAAGATCCCCACATGCAGCAATCGCGACGGACTGCAGCGCGCATCGCCCGCCACGCGCTGTACCTGTGCCTATGCGGGTTGATCGGGTGTGGCCAGTACGCGGACAGGCCCGAGGTGAACCCGCGCGCATGGGCCCCACCTACGGTCGAGCGTGAATGGTCTCCGCCGCCCGCGGCGCGCAAGCTGGTAGGTTCCGCGGCGGAGGTTGCGGCGCTGTCCGACTTGCCGGCGTCGGACCGGAACCGCAGGCTGGGACTTGGCGACTTGATCGCTTTCGCGCTCGCAAAGAACCCGTCGACCAGTCGCGCATGGCAGTCGGCCCAAGCTGCGGCCGCAGCTGCCGGACAAGCCCACGCACCCTATTACCCGGTCCTGAGCTTCCACAGCATCAATGGGTATCAGCGGCTCGTCGATCTGGTGCCCAATCATTGGGGAATTTTGAAAACCTGGCAGAGTAGTAACCTCTTGTCGCTCGACTACGACCTCATCGACTTCGGACGCCGCGATGCGCAGGCTGCTTCGGCAATGGACCGGCTCATCGCAGCCAACCTGCTGTTCAATCGCCAGGTTCAGGAGGTCGTTTTCAATGTCGAGCGCGGCTACTACCGACTCGATGCCGCGCAAGCAAGTGTGATGGCGGCCGAGGCGGCCCTCAAGCTCGCGATCACCGATCGGACCAGCGCCGATCGCCGGAAGCAAACCGGTCTGGCGACGCAGCCCGAAGTCCTGCTGGCTCGGCAGCGCGAAGCGCAGGCCCAATACGATCTCGAAAACGCCCGCCTCGATGTGAGCCTGGCCCAGGCCGACCTCGCCCTCGCCCTCGGCGTCCGCGCGGACCGGGCGCCCGAGATCGAACCCCTTCGAGCTCAGCCGCTGCCCCCGTCGCTCGGTGGAGACGTCGAACGGTTGATCGATGACGCCCTTCGAGAACGGCCGGACCTGGCAGCCAAGGTCTCTGCGCTGCGCGCCCGGCAAGCGGATGTCGCTCTCGCCCGCGCATCGCTGTATCCGACGGTTGGGTTTTCAAGCTTCTATGGCGCGCAGGCTTTTACCTATCGGCTCTCTAACCCGCGGACACTGACCTATACCGCGCTGGCCCCAGAGTACGCCTTCGGGATCGACCTCCGATGGCAACTGTTTACGGGTTTTTCGCGGATCAACTCGATCAAGGAAGCTGAGGCTGAACGCGATGCTGCGCACGAGGATCTCAAAGACGCCAAGCTCGAGGTGGCCGCCAACGTGTGGCGCGCGTACTTCACCTACCTGACGGCACGGCGCAAGTACGACTATGCGGAAGCGCTGCTGGCGGCGTCACAGTCGTCGTATGACTCCAACTTCAAATCGTATGGGCACGGACTGGCGACGATTGTTGACTTGCTTTCCGCGGAGCGCGAGCTGGCGGCAGCGCGTTACGCAATCATTCAGAGCAAAGCCGAGGTACTAGTTTCGGCGGCGGCGGTTACTTTTGCGACTGGATCGAGCGCGCTGGAAGCGAACGCTGCTGCGGCCAGCCCGTAACGGTTACAACTGCAGTCTCGCCCATGCGAAACGGATAGCGTGGATCCTGATCCTCAAGCGTGATTCGCACTGGAAAGCGCTGAGCCAGGCGCACCCAGTTGAGGGTCGGTTCGGTCCGCGGCAGTCCCTCCACCGTGGCGCCGTTGTCCTGGAACAGCGCCCAGCCGACTCCCTGAACGCGCCCTCGAAATCGCACCCTCGGGTAGCCGAGCAGAAACACCTGCGCTGTCATTCCGGGGCGAATTCTGGCGAGAAAGGTCTCACGAAAATTCGCCATCACGTACCAATTTCTATCGTCGACCAGGCTCACCACCGGTTTGCCTTCATTGGCATATTGACCCACCGCGATATTGAGGTTCGTCACGTATCCGTCGAACGGTGCATAGACATGGCAATACTCGACGTTGAGTTTCGCTCGATAAACTGCCGCTTGCGCCGCTTTGCGGCGTGCGTTGATGTCGCCGTATTTACCCTGCTCGTTGGTCGCGCGGGCGACGTCGCTGCGGGCCCTTTGCACGGCGGCTTTCGCAGCTGCCAGCTTGCTGCGCGCGTTGGACACGTCGTTGGCGGTGACGAAGTTGTCGGGCAGCAGAGGAGCCAGCCGATTGAGGTATTGTTGGTCGTACGCGCGATCCGCATCCAGTTCCGCCTCTCGTGCTTTGGCCGCCGCAATCGTGTTGTCGAAGGCGCTTATCTGGAGATTGGTCAGGTCCAGGTTGGCTTCGGCCGCATCCAGATCGGCCTGGTAGGGTCGCGGGTCGACAATGAACAGCAGATCACCCCGCTTCACATGCTGATTGTCATGGATGGGAAGCGCGACGATGGGTCCGCTCACATGCGGTGCGATCTCGACCGTGTTTGCGCGCACGAAAGCATCGTCGGTCTGCGGAAACAGGAAGTAAACGCGGGTGATGTAAATGGCGAGGACGACGGTTACCAGGTAGACGGCCGCGGCGAGCACCCTCCCCGCGATTCGCATACCCATATCGGGCCGCGTCTGGAAGTGCTCGGCGGCCATCGACGACTCAGGTGCGATCGAAAAAGATTACCCAGACAATCATCGCAAGCATCGCGATCAGGCTGGGATAGAAAATCGTTAGCGGACCAACGTTAGACTCCAGGCGGGAGAGCAACAGTAACGGGCGCACCAGCGCCGCCAGGGCAGCGCCGATCAGCATGCAGAACAACCAACTCGGAAAATTCGCTCCGGCGATAGAAATGATTGGGTCGCATGCTGTGAAAGCGAGGGTCGACGGCAGGATGGCCGCAACCATCAAGCATGATTGAAGCGAAACCGGCCGACTCACAGTCCAAGTTCTTACACCAAAGCGGGATCCTGTGACACAGTGTTTGGCGTGGACCACGCTGGTCACGACTCGGTCCCGTTAATGAGCACCTCGTTGCGTTTGCAAGCATGGTAAGCGCGCGGAATGATCGGAATTGGACAAGCCGCGTGCGAGCCCGCGAGCGCGCGGAAGCGCACGGCAAGAGAACTACCCGATGAACCAAGAGGAGAACCCCGCTCCAGAAACCCCTGATATGCGAAGTTCCAACTCCACGGAAAATAACGCTGCGCTTTTCAATGGGCTTATCGACCATCACATTCGCTTTACCGTCGCGAAACGACGAATTCAGCTCTCGCGCCACGATTGGTACCGGGTAACCGCGCTCGCAGTGCGCGATATGCTGGTGGAGCGAATGCTCGAGACGCGCGCGCGCTTCGAGCGCGCCGGAGCCAAGAAGGTGTTCTATCTCTCGGTCGAATACATGATCGGCCGTTCCCTCGAGAACAATCTGTTCAACCTGGGAATAATCGACGCGTGCCGGGAATGTTTGGCCGAAAACGGAATCGACCTGCGGATGCTTTTCGAGGAGGAGCCGGACGCCGGGCTTGGTAACGGCGGTCTGGGGCGTCTGGCGGCGTGCCTTCTCGATTCGCTCGCGACACTCAACACCCCCGGGTATGCCTACGGGATTAACTACGAGTTCGGATTGTTCCGCCAGGAAATTCGCGATGGGTTCCAGCAGGAGCGTCCCGACAGCTGGCGGCGGGAGATGTCGCCATGGCTAATCGCACGTCCGGAGCAGTCGTGCATCATTCCGGTCTACGGCCGCATCGAACGCCGCTTCGACCGGCGCGGCGAATATAAGCCGCAATGGGTCGATTGGCGCGGCATCGTCGGGATTCCCTCGGATCTGCCGATCTCCGGGTACCAGAGCCCGGCGGTCAATTTCGTGCGATTGTTCGCCGCCGGCGCGTCCGATGAATTCGACATGCAAATCTTCAACGCCGGCGACTACGTAAAGGCGGTCGAGCAGAAGATCGTTTCGGAAACGATTTCACGCGTGCTGTACCCCTCCGATGCAGACCAGGCGGGACGGGAGCTGCGCCTGTTGCAGGAGTATTTTTTCGTTGCCTGCGCGGTGCGTGACATCGTGCGCGACTTCTTCGATCGTGGCGAAGACGTGCGCGATTTTCCGTCCAAGGTCGCGATCCAGCTCAACGACACCCATCCGACGCTCGCGGTGGCGGAGCTGATGCGGCTGTTCATGGATCAATACGAAGTGCCCTGGGATATCGCGTGGGAAGCAACTCGCGGAGCCATCGCGTACACCAACCATACCCTGATGCCGGAGGCCCTCGAACGATGGCCAATCGGGCTGATGCAGCGAGTGGTTCCACGACACCTCGAGATCATCTACGAGATCAACCGGCGCTTCATCGCGGAAGTCGCGGCGACCGCCGCCGCCCACGAGGAGGATCTGACCTCGCGTGTCTCCATCATCGAAGACGGCTTCGACCCGCAGGTGCGGATGGCACACCTGGCGATCGTCGGCAGCCATTCGATCAACGGCGTTTCCAAGCTTCATTCGGAGCTGGTTAAGAGCCGGTTGGTGCCTGAATTCTATCGTTTGTGGCCGGAACGCTTCAGCAACAAGACCAACGGCGTCACGCAGCGGCGCTGGCTGCTGATGGCCAACCCGGGACTCGCCGAATTGTTCAATGAAACCATCGGTAGCGGATGGATCCGCAATCTCGAAGAGATTCGCGGCATCGAAGCCTGCGCCGACGATGCCGATTTCCGATCACGGTTCGCCGCCATCAAGCGCGACAACAAGGAACGGCTCGCGACCATCATCAAACGGATTACCGACGTGGAAGCGGATCCCAGCTCGTTGTTCGATGTTCAGGCCAAGCGCATCCACGAATACAAGCGACAGCTCCTGATGGCGCTGGGGATCGTCCACGAATATCTCACCCTGGTGGAGGACGGCATCGAGCCGCTGGTGCCGCGCACCTATGTGCTCGCCGGCAAGGCGCCCCCCGGCTATTGGGCAGCCAAGATGATCGTCAAGCTAATCAACAGCATCGCCGCGGTCGTCAACAAGGACGAAAAGACGCGGGGCTTGCTCAAAGTCGCATTTCTGCCCGACTACCGGGTTTCCCTGGCCGAGAAAATCATGCCTGCGGCCGAGCTCTCGGAACAGATTTCCACTGCCGGCATGGAAGCTTCCGGAACCGGCAATATGAAATTTGCGATGAATGGTGCGCTCACAGTAGGCACGCTGGATGGCGCCAATATTGAGATTCGCGAGGCGGTCGGCGCAGAAAATATCTTCATCTTCGGTCTGACCGCCGAAGGTATTGAAGATCTGCGCGCCACCGCGAGCTACGCGCCCAGAAAATATTATGAGAGTGATACGCGTGTTCGGAGGGTTTTCGACGCGCTTGCATCAGACCGTTTCTGCCCCAGGGAACCGGGCCTGTTTCGATCGATTCCCGACCGGCTGCTGATTCACGACCCATATTTCGTGATTGCCGACTTCGCATCTTACGTAGAGACGCAGGCGCAGGTTGCTTTGGAATATCGAAATCAAGATGCGTGGCTGCGAAAGGCCATTTTGAACGTTGCCAGAATGGGGCATTTTTCGAGCGACCGCACTGTCGAGGAATACGCCCGCGAGATTTGGGGACTGGGGCCCCGACCGGGCATGGCGTCTGTCGAGGCCGAGGCTAAATAGAGAAAGGCCGGGCTACCTTTGTGGACCGCGGGTGGGGGGCCTCGCGGCGAGTAGCCCGGCCGTGCTTGGGGACAGGCGCTGTGGTTCTCGGGGGAGGAGATTTGCAGCGCTGCCGGATTAGCAAGCAAATGGTGTGCCCACGCCGGTGGTCAACAAAATCGAGCGTGAGGTGGCACGAACTCTTCGCGTAATGCGAGTCGTGACGGGGGACTCGCGCTGAGGGGACGCGCGGATCCTCGCGAATTTCCAGCATTTTCACGACTTGGAATTCGCTTCATTCAGACGCACGCACTTGGCAATTCGCGACAGGTCAATCCTGAAAGCGGAACGGGACAGCAACACCCGTGTTGCACTCGCGAGATCTCGTGATGCAACAAAAATCTTTCCGCGAACGGCCGAAAGGAGGTGCCGAGAACCCGCGCAGCTCAGCCGCATGTCACACCGGTATCGAACATGACGTACCCTCGGCGACGAGTGAAACTTGATTGCCGGCCCAAGTGCTTCCCAGGCTAGGTACCCTCTGTCTGTTGGTCGGGTTGAATCGTCGTCTCTAGCGGCACGCCACATTTCTGGTGGTTCCATGAAATCGTAAGGTTACCGACCACGGTCGCGCTGCCATCCACTGGATTATTCTGACGTGCGGAGCGCTGTACTCCAAAGGGTGACCGTTGGGCAGGTCTACATCAAAGCGGTCCATAAACAGCGCCACCACAAAACGGATTTGCGCTGTCCTAGCTGTACGCCCCTTCCGAAGGGTCCGTTTCCGTAGCCATCATTGCGACCTTGCTTACGGATGGATTGATGTTCAGATGGATAGAATCCGTCGTCTGGCCACGGTCGTCGCAATCGACGGTGACTTGTAAGCTATTCAACGGGATCAGGGTCGCCTCTTTTACCCAGGCGCTACCTAAGAGCGAGTTATTCCAACCGATCTATTTAAAGAGCCTGCGGAGATTGGATATCGGGGATCGCGAGCGACCGATTGACCTCCAAAAAGCAACGATGGTTGAGCCGGATCAGTGCCTGTGTTAACGCTTTACGGTTACGGGGCGTAGCGCAGCCTGGTAGCGCACCTGCCTTGGGAGCAGGGGGTCGGCCGTTCAAATCGGCTCGCCCCGATTGCGCCAGTAGCTCAGGTGGACAGAGCAACGGCCTTCTAAGCCGTGGGTCAGGGGTTCGAGTCCCTTCTGGCGCGCCACGAAATATTTAGTCCGGACACACAGCGTCCGGCAGACATAAGGTCGGTGGTGGGTGTAGCTCAGTTGGTAGAGCGCTGGATTGTGGCTCCAGTGGTCGAGGGTTCAAGTCCCTTCACTCACCCCAGAGATCTTGGTACGTAAGCGTCCTTCAGACAGTGCGCCGTTAGCTCAGTTGGTAGAGCAGCTGACTCTTAATCAGCGGGTCCGGAGTTCGAGTCTCCGACGGCGCATTTATTTTCAAGGGTTTTTTGGGCTTTACAGCCATGTTGGTACTATCTGGTACTACAGATTTTCCGGCCGCATCCAAAAGATGGACGTAGCCGCCATCGTTGCTGGGGATCCATCTCGCATAGAACCGGAGCGTGGTAGCCGGATTGCTGTGGCCTAACTGGTGTGCCACATAGGTTATCGGGGCGCCCTTGGCGAGTAGAGAAGTCGCGAAGGTGTGCCTTAAATCGTAAAGGCGATGGCCAGTAACACCCGCCTTCCGCAGCACCTTCTTGAACTGCTTTCGCACCCGGGACTCGTCCAATAGACCACCGGCCTCGTTAACGAACACGTAGTCGCGGGTCTCGCCTTCGCCTAATGCCTCGCGTTGTTCGAGCATGGACGCCAGAACAATTGCCAGCTCCTCGGACATATCGACTTCACGCCGGTCATCGGTCTTGTTGGTGCCGACTTCACCGCCCGACAATCCGCGCTCTACGAGAATCTTTTTCCTGCTCAAGTCCAGGTCGTCCACCTGAAGGGCGAAGGCTTCTCCCGGCCGCATGCCCGTCCTAGCGAGAAGCAGGAACAGCGTAGCGTATTCGTTCATGCTCTCTACGGCAGCATCGAGCACGCGAGTGAGTTCAAAGTCCGAGAACGGGCGTATCGCCTTCACGCGCTCGACCTTCGATATGGTGGTGCCTTTTCTGCGCCGTGACATCGTAGCTGGGTTAGTCGCAACCCTTCCTTCTTCTATTGCATCGCCGAACATCACCGAGACGGTCGGCCTGATGAGCCTGCAAGTGTTCCTCGACAAGCCCTGCTTCTGCTTGTCCGCGAGCAATTCCTTGATGTGGCTCCGCTGAATATCGCGCAGCCGCATGGGTCCAAGCGGAGCAGCGAGGTGGTTGGTGTAGAGCTGGGCGTAAGACTCTATGGTGCGCTTCTTGACGTTCTGCGTCTTGAGCCAGTGCTCCGCATACGCGCCGAAGGTCAGGTCGGGATTGCCCTTGACCATGGGTGCCAGATGAAACTTTGCCATCTCGGCTTCGCCCGCTGCCTGCGCTTACTTCCTGGTCCTCTCAAAACCGGTGTGCCGCTCGCCGTTCTTGTCTTTGAAGCGCAAGCGCCAGGTGTCGCGATCTTCCCGATACCAGAGTTCCATCAGGGTTTCTCCTTAGCCATCAACTTCACCAGCAGGGCGATTGCCTTGGGAACCGGCGACGCGCCTGTTTCCCACCTGGAGACCGTTACGCTGTGGACCCCCAACTTTTTTGCCAGCTCGGTCTGCTCCAGCTCCATAGCGAGACGGATGCGCTTTAGTTCTTTGCCGGTCACCACAACCGCTTAATATTTTGCTAAGTGACGAGTCAACCCCCCGGTAGTTCCTGATGCACTCATCGAGCGCTGACCTGCGGAAGCGATAGAAGCGGCCGATCTGCGTGAAGGGAATTTTCTCATCGCGGCACAGCTCCCAGAGATGGGGCTTCGAGATGTGCAGGAATTCCGCCGCTTCGTCTGCATCTAGCAGCCTATCGGGCCCGGGTGGTACGGCGGGAGCCACAGGCTCGAGAAGCCGGGTGAGCAGAGCGCCCAAGGCAGCGCCCAGCTCCTCACGCGGTAAAGACGCGATGCCTGCGATGAATTCGGAAAGCGTCAAGACCTAGACCACGTCGTTGGGCTGCGGCATGGCGAATATAGCCGGGTCGTCGTCACGCTCTCACGTTGGCTCTGGCGCTCGATACTCATCAAAATAAATCGTGAGCATCTGGACCCGACCATCGTCCGGAAAGCGACGGATGTAGCAGGGATACCAGCCATCACCCCAGCTCGTGAGATGTGTGCACACCCTCAACACTAAGATATTACGCGTATCTGCGTAATTCCATAGCACTGAAAAGTCTTTTGATGCAAGTCTGACCGCTAGTGCATCCGCAGAAATGCGGTATTCTCAATTCTCGAGGAGGCACCAATGGCGGCAAAGAAGGCCGCGGATCGGGTATGAAAACCTTCGGCCAGTTGATTTCAGAGCTTCGCAAGCAGCGCGGGCTAACCCAGAAAGCATTAGCTGCGCAGGTCAAGAAAAAAGATGGGGTCGCGATCGGGATCGCCTACATCAACGATATCGAGCACGACCGCAGAAACCCGCCGTCGCCCGATTTCGTCGCGCAATTGGCGGCGGTGTTGGGAGTACCAGTGGAGGTCCTCCAATACTACGCAGGACGACTCCCTTCGGACAAAAAAACGGGCGATCCTTCACATGAGCAGATTGTGGCAGCCTACCGCGCGTTTCGGAGGGAGATAGAGAAAAAGCGGAGGCACTGACGTCTGAGAGCGTGAGGAGGCGACCTTGTGCGCCGCACACGATGATTCAAGAATTCCGAGGCATTCAGGGATCATCTTTCCAGGGCGCGGCCCAAAGACACCACGCTGGACTATGCGCGATGGCGAGGATTGGAAGCGGTTGCGGAGCCAGCCCATAAACTGAGGGAGCCCGAACCCCGTCATAGAAGGAACGGGGTATTGCGCCGATCGAGCGGTTCAAACGAGCGCGGCGGGAATTCATCAAAGTCGCCAGACGCTTTCGATCTGGATCTCGACGCGAAAATGCGGGCGGCGGAGTTCCGGCAGGAAATGAAATCGGCCGCCCAGAGAATCTCAAGAGATGCGGCTTTGATGCGCGAGGCCGAGCGTGCCGGAATAGCTGGTCAGGTCAAGAACCTCGTGCGCGAGAAGGAGCGCACACTGCGTAATGACCAAGGGTTTTGAGCTTGAACGCTGATCATTCATCAGGTTCTGTTCGCGAAATCGAGCCCGTTGCTAAGGCGTGTCAAGCCATAGTGGCAAGTTCGCCGGACGTATACCTCCGCCCGCGATTAGGACTTTGCCCTTGGACAGCAGAGTCGCGGTGCGAGTGCCTTTATGTTTTGCGTGATCCGACCTCTGAAGCGAGTCTGGGCGTTGTTTACTATGGTTTGCATGCCGTCGTTGGGGGCGTCTTCTTGAGGCACGCGACCAGTGGCGTAGTCACAGGCTCCGCTGCACCCACCAATCCTCCAATCGTGTTGCCATTTTTGTTGGTCACCCACACATTGCCGGAGGAGTCTATTGCTACGCTGTCAGCGCCGTTTAGGTTGGCACCTTGTGGAGCGAAGTTGCCGATCAGTGCACCATTCGAGTTGAGCTCTGTCACCGACTTGCCATTGAAGTTAGGTATCCACACGTTGTCCGAACTGTCGATTGCCACACCATAGGGTTGGTTGAAGTTGGCGCCACTGGGCTTAAAGTTGCCGACCGCCGCGCCGCTCGAAGTGAGCTCCGACACCGAGTTGCCATACTGGTTCGGTATCCACGCGTTCCCCGCCGCGTCGATTGCAATCGTGTCAGGAGCGTAAAACTTGGCGCCACCGGGTTTGAAGTTGCCGACCAGCGCACCGCTGGAGTTGAGCTCTGTTACCGAACCGCCAGCGTAGTTTGTCACCCAGACGTTGCCGGCAGCATCGATTGCGACGTAACTCGGTGCTTTGAAGTTTGCTCCGCTGGGATTGAAGTTACCGACGAGTGTACCGCCGGGGCTAAGCTCCGTAACTGAATTACCATTGACATTGAGCACCCACACGTTACCGGTGGCATCGATTGCTGCCGAGTAGGGACCATTGAAGTTGGCGCCGCTGGGATGAAATTGCCGATCAATGTTCCGCTGGAGCTAAGCTCCGTCACTGTTTTGCCCGTTTGGTTCGTAACCCAGACATTGCCAAACGGATCGATTGCCATGCTGTAGGGGAGGCTGAATTTGGCGCCACTGGGATTGAAGTTGCCGACCAGTGCCCCGCTGGGGTCAAGCTCCGTCACCGTGTTAGTTTTGCGGTTCGCCATCCAGATATTGCCCGCGGCGTCGATTGCGACGTTGGCCGGTTGGCCAATATTGGCGCCCGGAGGATTGAAGTTCACGCCGATCGTCCAGTCGGACGGAGCACCCGACAGCGCAGGTGTGTAGGGCAGCGGCGAGATCGACGCCTGGATGCTGAAAAGCGCGCCCACATTGTTCGCGGGGTTGAGCGCTTCGTTGAGAATCGCCTGGATAGTGTCGGTCGGCGGCGTCACACCTGGAATCGTCGCGGCGGCAAACAACTGGCTGCAGGGCGGCGATGAAGGGACGTTGGCTCTAACACACGCGGCTAGAATGTTGGCCAGTGAGTTCAGGCTGGTTGCCGTATTCGAACCGGTCGAGAGGAACGAAGCGGCGAGGCCGGTCGAAATGTTGACCAGGTTGGAGGTGGCCATCGTCATCGCGTTTGCGAGTCCCGTGGCGTTACTCGCGGGAGCGCCGATCGCCGGTACCTGCCCGCTTACAGTCGGGTTGAAGAACTGGGCCAGCGCATAGGTGGATGCGACTGTCGTAACCTCGTCGATCACGAACGACGACGGCACCTCATCGCATTCCCCCACCGCCGTCATGAGCACGCTGGGAGAGTCAACCGCGACCGCATAGAGCTGCGCGGTGTCCGATGAGCAAGTGAAGGGCGACAACTTGAACTGTCCACTGGCATCGGTGGTGGCGGAGCTTATCGCAGTCGGCGTCCCGCCATAACTGGTACCCGCTTCATACAGCGTGACCTGCGCACCCACGATCGGAAGCGTTCCGCTCATCACGATGCCCGACGCTACTTGGGCCGAGCTCACCATCACGGTGGTGGAGCCCGAAAGACCTCCCGGCTGCTGGGCAGTGATATCGGAGCTTCCGGTGGTTAATCCGGATACCAGCCCCGTGCTGCTGACCGAAGCGACACCGGAGGACGACGAGTTCCAGGTGACGGAGCTCGTCATGTCTTGCATGGTTCCGTTGGAATAGTGTGCGGTCGCGATTAGCTGGAGGGTTTCCCCCTGCGCGATGGTTGGATTCGACGGCGTGACGGCTATAGAAACCAGCGTGACGGCGGTGACCGTGGCCGTGGTGGTTCCCGAGACGCCCTCCTGGGTCGCAGTTATCGTGGCCGTGCCCACCGCTACCCCGGTTAACAGCCCCTTGGTTCCGGCCTTATCGCTTATATCCGCAACACCCGATGAGGACGAAGTCCAACTGACAGAATCCGTCAACTCCTCCGTGGTCCCATCGGAGAAGGTGCCCGTCGCAATCAGGGGCGCCGAGGCGCCAACGTCAACCAGGGGCGATGCTGGAGTGATCGCGATGGAGCTGAGCGTAGCGGCCGTAACCGTCACAGTTTCGCTACCAGAGACCCCATCGACGGTTGCAGTGATCGTCGCGCTGCCCTTGGCAATACCGTACAAGAGCCCCTGGTTACCTTGGGCGTCGCTGACGACCTCTACCAATGGAGACGTCGATTGCCATGACGCCTGCGATGTCAGGTCCTCGGTGCTTCCATCGGAGAAGGTGCCGGTCGCTGCAAGCTGAAGAGTGGTGCCGGCGGCAAGCGAAGGCGACGCGGGAGTTATGGTGATAGAGGTGAGAGTCGCGGCGGTAACTGTTATCCCTACCGTGCCGGAAACTCCCGCTAAGGTCGCGGTGATAGTCGCACCACCGGCGGCAATTCCGCTAACGAGTCCCCTGGTGCCATCGGCATCGCTGACGACTGCCACCGAAGCGGAGGAGGATTCCCATGCGACCTGCTCGGTGAGATCCTCCGTGCTTCCATCCGAAAACATTCCAAGGGCTGTTAGCTGAACAGAAGTGCCGGCGGCGATGGTTGTACCAGCCGGGTTAGTAGACCCGATGGCGGGAAAGACATCGATTGAATTGAGCGTAGCCGCAGTCACCTTGACAGTCGTTGATCCCGAAACCCCGTCCTCCGTCGCGGTGATCGTCGCAGTGCCCACCTCCGTTCCAGTCACAAGCCCTTTGCTGTCCGACGCATCGCTCACCGTCGCCGTTCCCGAAGCTGACGAAGTCCAGCTCACAGTCTTGGTGAGATCCTCAGTCGTGCCGTCGGAGAAATTACCCGTCGCGGTGAACTGCTCGCTGGTCCCCCTGGCGAGCGACGCATCTGGCGGTGTGATGGTAAGCGAGGACAAAGTCGCAGAGGTCACGCCAAGCGTGATCGAGCCCTGAACGCCGTCGAAGGTCACGGTTATTGCCGTGCTCCCCGCCCCCAGGCCGGTGACCAACCCTTTGCTCCCCGGTTCGTCGTTCACTTGTGCGATCGTGTCGTTGCCTGAGTCCCAGCTCACCTGACTGGTCAGATCCTCGATAGTTCCGTCGCTGAAGTTGCCGGTCGCGGTAAGCTGCACCGCGGTGGCTTTGGCGATAGAGGGATCGGGTGGGGTGATGGTAAGCAAGGTCAAAGTCGCAGAGGTCACGCCAAGCGTGGTCGAACCCTCAACACCATTGAGGGTCACGGTTATTACTGTGCTCCCCGCCCCCAAGGCCGGTGATCAACCCTTTGCTTCCTGGTTCGTCGCTGACCTGTGCGATCTTGTCGTTGCCTGACATCCAGCTCACCTGAGTGGTGAGATCCTCGGCAGTCCCATCGCTAAAGTTGCCGATGGCAGTCAGCTGCACCCCGGTGCCCTTGGCGATGGAGGGATCGGGCGGCGTAATGGTAATCGAGGTTAAAGTTGCAGAGGTCACAGTAAGCGCTGCTGCGCCCTGGATACCGCCGAAGGTGCCGGTGATGGAGGTGCTCCCGACTCCGATGCCCGTGACCAGCCCTTTGGTCAGCGCCGTGTCGCTGACTTGCGCGATTCCGCTATCGCTGGAGCTCCAGCTGACCTCGTTCGTGCAGTCCTCGGTGGTGTCATCGTTGAAGTTGCAAGTCGCGGTTAGCTGGACCGTGGTGCTCTTGGCTATCGAAGGATCTGTAATCGTAATCGAAGTCAGCGTCGCCGAGGTCACGGTGACGGCGGTCGAACCTTGGACCCCGTTGAAAGTCGCGGTTATCTGGATGTTCCCGGCACTGACGCCCGTGACCAGACACATAGTGCCTGAGGTGTTACTGACCTGTGCGATCGAGCTGTTGCTTGAGCTCCAACTCACTTGGGTAGTGAGATCCTGTACGCTTCCATCGTTGAAATTCCCCTGGGCTGCCATCTGAACCGTGGTGCCTTTGGCCACCAGCGGGTTGACCGGCACTAGAGTGATCGACGTCAAGCCGGCCTTCGTGACGGTGAATGAGCTGACACCTTTTATGCCGTGGAGCGTGGCACTCACGGTGGTGGCGCCCGCGCCATCTCCGCTTGCAAGCCCTTTGGTGCCGTTCTTGTCGCTGACGACCGCCACCTTGGTGTCAACCGACTCCCAGGTCACGGAATCCGTGATGTCCTTGGTGCTTATTCTTGTAGGTGCCCGTGGCGTGCAGTTGCACCTTGGTTCCGACTGCAACCGACGTATCAATCGGGTCTATGGTGATCGATTCGAGGTTCGTCGGCGGAGCGCCGCCCCCACTCCCGCCGCACGCTTGCAGGAGACCGCCCAGCGAGATCGGAATCGCAACAACGAGCAAGAGCCGGGACGGGAAAACCCAGATCACTTGAGCGAATGTGATCAGGCTAACGGGCCACCAAGCAATCTGCCGGCATTTGTCCCGCATTTCCGCCCCCCAGATGGACCTCCACAGCGTGCCGTGGCGCAAAGTGAACGCCCTTGGTCAAGCCTTAGGCCAGACAGCAGAAATTCTCTACACCTTGGCTAGTGAGCTTTCAAACATGAACCCGCCTCTCTCGCGGGGTGGGTTTGAGTTTCGACAAGGCACACAGGAAGCTGACCGGATTAACCTTCGCTTCCTGATGACCCTCGGGCAGCAGTTGAAATGCCACGCAGGACGAATTCTTGCCTCGTCCGACGTCTCTATCGAATGGCTACGTTGGGTATTCCCGCTCCAAAGCACGACGATAGGATGAGGTGAGTTGTTTGTACACGAAGCAGTGCGTGCGGCCGAGCGGATGGTCCCTTAGAACGCCGAAACACTCGGAACCCCAATCGCTCCTAAAAGACCGGGCCTGAAATTTGAACGTATCGAGCCAGGTTTACTTGACTCCAGCAGCGCGCGCTCGTTTTTTCGGCAACTCGCATCAACTCCGCGTCATAGCCGTGATTTCGATACTGGGGGTGACTCAAGAGCGTGCCAACGTAATGCCAACTCGTGGTCGCGGCAATGCCCGGGGCGGCAGCGGTCGATCGTTTACTGAACTGCTCGCGCGCACCAGCGCCTGGAACCGGTGGGCGAATCGCACCAAACTCAAAATCGATTCGTGCTTCTCGACCGTTGACGCCCGTCGTGTATTCCACCCCCAACAAATCGCTCCCGATGAATCGAAGCACAAGCACGCTCAGACAGCCTCTCGTTTGGGCTGCAGCTCCGAAAAGAATGCCGCGACGGGGAGATGAAAACGTCTCGACAGCGCCTGAATCTGGCGCACATTAAGTTCGCGCTTACCTCGCAGGATTTCGGAGACTACCCCTTGGCTGCCGACTTCAGGCAGGTCCCCTTGCGACAATTCGTGCCGATCCATCAGAAACTTCAGCAGTTCAACTCCCGACGCGTCCGGGATCTTATGGTGTTTCTCGTCGTACGCTTCGATCAGCACGCTCAGCGTCTCGATGAAGCGATAGCGCGGGTCCCTGGGTTTGTCACCTACTTCGTCCACCAGCTCGTTAAGGCGAGCCACCGCCGCGTCATACTCCCGCTCGTTGCGGATGGCGAGCAGGGGCTCGTACTTCCGCGGATCGGTAAGAGTTCGACCGATTGTCCGACTCTTCATTTTTTCCAGTCACCTCTGTCGTATTCCGCGTGCGTCAGGACTTGCCGGATAAAGAGCTTCTGTGCGTTGAAATGAATCACGGCAACGAGCCGATACTTGTTCCCGCCGATGTTGAACACATGGAGGCCTTTCCCGCGTGCACTAACATAGTCAACACTCTGGAATGTCTGTTTGAGTTCCGCGAGGTTTCCGAAATGGCCCTGGCTTGCGGCCTTATACCAGCTTTTCAGGGGTGCCTCCGCCTCAGCATGAACTTTCCAGAATTCCATTAGTGCCTTGCGTGAGATTACCTGCACGCTATTGGAAGGTATCTCAATTCGCGATAACTGATCAACTCATTTTGAGATGACAAGATGAGCACGGAGTGGCTCGCGGTCCCGATACCTTAGATGCAGCGGCGGCCGCTACGCCGGCAGAAGCGCCCATTCCCAAATTGTCGCGCGGGTGGGCACCGCCAGCCGCGTTGATATCGCCCGGCGAGCGCGCCCAAATGATCGCCACTGCTACGCCGATCGTCGCGGCATCCGCGCCATCACGACCAGCGCCGTGACAAGCAACACCCAAGCTGACATCGCCAGCATTAGCGCGAGCATCCCAAGGCGCACCGGTCCGGCGGACTGCGATCGCGGCTCAGGCGCATCCGCAATCGTGAGACTGGCAGGCGCATCCGCAATCGTGAGCCTAAACTGATCGCTCGCGGGGTCTTTGCTTGAATAGGCCCTGCGTCGAGCCCTGCGCAGCTTGCCAATCCCGCTAAGTTTTGGAGGGTTCAAATCGATGGCAGCTTTGTCGCTCTTTAATTGTAGCACGCGCTGTTTGGAGGCATCGACCATCACATCGCCCGAGGAGGGTGTTGAAACCGAAACTGGCAAATGCGCCGCACCTAATACTCCTCGTCCATCGATCGTAGCGTCCGTGCCGGACCGCGCCTCTCTTGTGCGAGGGGAAAACCAGTTGTTCTGAGGGGGATAAGCGGCCTCTGGCAATGGCGCTCCCATCACTTGCGGGTCTATTCCTGGCAACGATGACCATGCGGCTGAAGGCATCACCGCGCCAAACTGATTGCGGCCTTGGGTTGCAGACAGACCAGATGGCCCGTCGAACCCACCAATCGGACCGTGGCTTTTGACAGGTCCCGCCGAAGAAACGTCAGCGGTTGCCGTTCCTGACGTTGCGCTTCCGGAGGACCCCGATGGGGAATCAGAAGGATCTGGGGCAGACGAAGCTCCACCGGGCTGGCCTGACGGCCCACCACCCGCCTGTCCTGATTGCCCGCCACCCGCTTGGCCTGACTGCCCGCCGCCCCCTTGGCCTGACGGCCCACCGCCCGCTAGGCCTGCCGGTCCACCACCGCTTTGCCCGATGGCCCACCACCCGCTAGGCCTGCCGGTCCACCACCCGCTAGGCCTGATGGCCCACCGCCGTGAGCGCCCCCTCCGATGCCTCCAAAGCCACCGCCAACTCCGAATCCTCCACCCGACATGCCACCTGCCGCCAGGGCTGATGTCGAGAAAGCAAATAC
Source organism: Deltaproteobacteria bacterium (assembly GCA_019237115.1). Classification (GTDB taxonomy): domain Bacteria; phylum Desulfobacterota; class Binatia; order Binatales; family Binataceae; genus JAFAHS01. Next base: position 61,502 of record JAFAHS010000159.1, on the reverse strand, counting down.
GGTCCCTGCCAGGAGCGACGCACAGGACACAACTGCGGAATATCGGATGGCAACATCTCGTTGGCAAAATTCAACAACGTTAAGTTTGTCCCCCTTTCCTTTGCCATTCTCTCTCCATCGCACGCTCCCATTCCACAAAAAGATTTTCGTGATAAGACCATCTGGGTTTTGACAACTCCGCCGCGCGAGTTAGAGAACTTCAGCGGCTGCGTTGGCGGCGGATGCGCCGGAGTCGCGATGGCAATCCACCGGACCGGTGCGCCTTGGGATGCTCGCCCTAATGCTGGCGATGTCAGCGTGGGCGTTGCTGGTCGCGGCGCTGGTCGTGATGGTGCGGATGCCGCGACGAAATGGGCGTAGCAGTAGCGATCACTTGGGCGCTCGCCGGCGATATCAGCAGAGGCAACGACATGGCGAAGAAACAGGGCTGCACGATCGTCAGCATGAAAAAGTGACTGGAAGCGGATTTTCAGCTTCGAGCAGTGATGCTTGAAATTACAGGCACCCGGTCCACGAAACGGTATTTTGCAAGCCCTAAATCTCCAGATGAATTTTCAGCGCCCGACAGGTCAGCCAAAACGATCACCGTCGCCTGCGGCTGCTTGGCCAACGCAGACCGAATCAACAGTTGACACCCTTACCAAACGAGTATGTCTCGCGCCGCAGTACGGCCAAGCGGCCATACCTATCTAAAGAAAGGCAATAGCACCAAAGTCGTATTTTCTTATGCCGGCAGACGATAGAGCATCAGCTACTAGGAACTATGCACCTGACCGCAAACAGGTGGTCAATCGAGCAGCGCTCTTGACGAACCTGGGAAGAACGCCCCAACGCAGGCTCGTAAGCTAACTGATACCTTGTCACTTAGAAAGAGAACGCGATGAAGAACGTGACCTCGATTTTGACGGCTTTGTGGATACTGTGCGCGAGCACGGCCTTAGCCCAAGGAGTCATTCTGCCGCTGCCAGCGGAGGATTCGCAACGAATCAATTCTATGTTGGGACCCGGCGTGGTCGGCAATCCAGTTCCGAGTAAGCCGCTTCGCGACGGACCCGCGTACTTTCCGCTCCAGAACAAGACTCTTACATTTCAAGTCACCTCGGGTAAGAATGTGGGAAACAGCCAGTCACTTAGCGTCAGCCGCAGATCGCGACCCGACGGGCAACCAGCCTGGCGATTCCAATTTTCACCAACGCTTTCGGGTTTTCTGAAACAGACCGTGGACGGAGCGCTGATAATGCCCGCCGTGAGCGACAGCGGGGAAGGGGTGGTGGTAGTCAGCACGCCTGCCAATCCCTTCCTGCCCCAGGGAATGAATCCCGGGGAGACGCGATCGTTTTCGCAAAACGTCTCCGTCAATTATCTCGACAATCCTTCTGACCAGCGCTACGCGGGGACTGTTGCGGGGACCTACACTTACCTAGGAACCTATCAGGTGACGGTGCCGGCCGGCACCTTCAACGCCGACCTCATTCGCGTCAAGTTCGAGGGCCAAGTTGGGCCGGCTCACACCAAGGATACTCAGTACAACTTTTTTGCCCCAGGGGTCGGTGTGGTGGCGATGATCACTCAGGAGGACATCGAAGCGTTCTGGATTTTCAACATCGACACCAGCACCGGAAAAGTCCTGGGGTCGCAATGAATCGCTGGCAGTGGCTGTGGGGCCGAGGAAGAACATTAGAAGAGAGCCGACGTTTTTCATCACGAGGTCAGGAAGAATGCGTCCGTTCCCTTTCGCATGAGTCGCTGGAGAACAAGGAACGCCGACTTCACACTTGAAGGACGTTTTATTAACCTTCCGCAGAGAGGATCACCCGATGGGTTACAGGGTCTTCCGCGCCGTCGTTCTCACGATGGCATTATTAACGAGTATCGCCTTCGGGGCCGAAGCACAGACCAGTTCTCCGGCCGCCTCTCCGCAAGATGGGAGGCTCACCAAATCGCCAAAAAGACCGCACTAATCCCAAAAAATCGGGCAGCAACTTCTGTTGCAGCAACCGGATTGTGTCCCGCATTCAATTTTTTCGGTCGCTTTTGAACAGTTCGCAGCAGATGGCGAGCGTTTGGCTCCAGACACCTCGCGGTACGAGATATTCGGCAGCGTCGGGAACGACGTGAACGACATAATCGTGAAAAACCAGTACCGATCGCCATGGGATGGCCGAATCGTGATGTACCTCACAACAGCGAATCAGGACGTAGCCGATGACGTGATTACCAAGGCTCGGGCAAGCGGCATCAATCCAAAATCGATTTCTGTCGAGCCCGTCGGTGCCAATGTTCAGATCGGCAATGGAAGCACCGCGGATGACCTTGTTACGCTCATCCGATATGCGCTTCCTCGAAACTCTTCCGCCGGCACCGAATGGCTTAACCACACCGACAAAAATGTCGTGGTTTATAAGATAACTAGTCCCACTGCGTCGGTGGTGCAGTATCCGACGAATCAATATACGAGCCGGACCGCCAACTCTGAGGTTCAACTTCAGCAGATGAGCTAGCGGATCTGTTGCAGACGTGGCTTGCGGCGCGGACCGCGGCGCCAGAAGTGGTGGAAACGAACAAGATGAACAAGACCTCGGAAGACTCTCCCGATGGCATTCCCCGTGGGGTGGTCGGTAGCGACTGCATAAAGAAGGGTACGATATGCGCCGGCGACAATCAGGACAGCAGCACGTACGCTTTCTCGTCGAACATCATGCTGTCAGACACGGATATTGTTTTCGTTGCAGGAATCAATCACAACTTGCTGAACAATTCGAGTTACCTCGCGCTCGACATCAACAACGCGACAGAATCGGCCGGAGTCGCTAGCGCGTCACAGACCAATCCCAGTGCGACGGGGTTCGATAGCGGCATTCTGACTGGATCGGCGCGAGCAGTGCTGCAGGATTTGGGCTTTACAATATGGCGTCGAGCTCACTGGTGGCCGCTCTTCCGAATTTATACGTCGCCCTGGTTTCGAGGACCTGTGCCGTAGCCACAGCCTATTGCGTGAATTTGAATGGTGACTCACTTATCCCGGCCAATGCGGCGATAAAATCTTCGAGCGATCGTACATCAATCCAGGTACGACCACAGGGGCCAATACCAACATCATGGTCTACCCGAGCGTAGTTAGCGCCGGGGTTGAGAACGACTGGCTAGTACATGGGTTGAGGGCAGAAGAGAATGCGAGTCAGGAAAATCCCATTGAACTGGCGGAGATTCCACAGAATTCCGAGCTCAATTCCACGCTCGCAATCACAGTCCGAGTTTTGCACCAGCCTCGAAATTGACGGGTGGTGACGGAAAACCGAAAGCTTGAGAATAGTTGCGGTCGAAGAGATTCTGGATACGCACGAATGCCTCTTCGCCGTGAAGGTAAGGCACCAAGCCTTCGCCCAGCTTGTAGGACAAGGTCAGGTTAAAGACCTGATAGTTGCTGTGATTGTGTTCGCTGAACGGCGCTTGCGTATCAAGATCCTCTCGATCTCCTACGAATTGATAGAAGAGCGCCGAGGTAAACTGGTCTCCGCGACGAAATATATTGTGCGCTTTGTATTCAGCTACCGCCGCGGCGGAGTGTTTGGGTACTCGAACCGGCTGGAGGTTTGCGATTAACGGCACGTGAGTCGAGTCGAGGGCTGTGAAGTTGCCGCTCAAAGAAAATCCCTTGAAAGGATAGAGGGCGGGAACCACCTCGACCCCCTGCATGTCCGCACGCCCAACATTGGCAGGTTCAAAGCCAAACGTGCAGGTGGGGCAGGGAACCGTCACGACCAAATCGTGAATTCGGCGCGAGAAGTAGGTAGTTGTAATGCTCGCGAATTCTCCAAAGTTTTTCTCTATTCCACCGTCCCACTCGCTGGATGTACTCGCTTGCAGGTTCGGATTACCGAACCCAGGAAAGTAAAGTTCATCAAAGGTCGGCGCCTCAAATCCTTTACTGTAGCTGCCGCGCAAGGTAATTCCGTACTGCGGAAACGGAAGGGCCGCCGACCAGGAAGGACTGACCGCCCTTCCGAACTGACTATTGCCGTCGACCCGAAACCCTGCGGTCAATAGGACATGGCCGTCAAGCAGACGAGCTTGTTGTTGAAGGTATCCCGCATATTGCTGCTGAGTCGCGGTGAACACGGTAATGGACGTCGAGGGCGGCGGACCGGGAGAAAAGGAATTGTCGCCGGACCGCGCCCACAGATCCTTGAAGTCGAAACCGGCCACAGTATCGTATCCCTCCGTCCAGGTATAGACCGCCTCCAGGTTGGTGCCGCGGATCTCTTCCGGAATGTCATCGTTCTCACCGTTAGGCAGGCCGGGAGTGGGAACCTTGTTGATTCGAATCTCGTCGCGTACGAAAGAGCCAAACCAGCGCACAAGCAGCTTATCGGTCAGGTGACTATCTACTTCTCCCTTGTACAGCATGAACTCGGTGCGCTGATGTGCACTCGGATCCAGCGGGCTGCCCTTATCCGTATTGGAGAACTCGGGCAGTCCCACGTTGGCGAAAGTGTAGCGAGCGAAGGCGCGCAGCGTAGTGTCGTCAGTCAGGTGATAGTCAATCCGTCCAACCAGGGACAGATTGTCACTGTCGCCATTGAAGCTCTGGAATCCACCGGTCTGATAGTAGGAAACACTGCCAGCGTATCCAATCTTTCCGTCGGAGCCGCTCGCGGTCGCCACCTGGCGCAATGTCTGCCAGTTGCCGCCAGTGGAAAGCAGACTGAATTTCGGGGCGCCTGTACCCTCCTCGGTAATCTGGTTTATGACGCCGCCGATCGCCGACGAACCATAGAGGGAACCTCCCGCGCCTCGAACAATTTCGAGTCGACTCGCATTGTTGGTGGTCAGATTGGCGAAGTCATACGCACCTGTAAGTGGGCTGGTGACTTCCACTCCGTCCAGCAGTGTCAGAACCTGCGAAGAGCTGGAGCCGCGAATGGTTACGTCGGTTTGTGATCCCGGGCCGCCGGTTTGCGTCACCTCGAGGCCGGGAACTTGGCGAAGTGCGTCGCTGGTCATCTGAATCTTCTGATCCTGAATCTGTTGGCTGTTAATGACCGTCACCGTCGTGCCGATCTGGCCGACTGGCTGGGTAATGCGTGTAGCGGTAATCGAAACGTCGGGTAGTTGCGTGGGAGCTTGGTGCGCGGCCACGCTGGGTGTAGAAGTCGCAGAACTCTGCGGAGCTGCCGAGGTGCTTTGCTGCTGAGAACCCCAGGCTGGCGAAGCCGTGGGGGCGCTATTTGGTGTTCCGGAAGTTGGTTGCTGCTGCGCTTTGGACTGAGCGGAGAGCCCGATTAAAAGAATAGCAACCATCATAAAACCGACTTGACGACGTGACATGGCCAATTCTCCACCCGCGCAGAGTCGCCGTCCGCGGATTGGAGCAATTGGCTAGTGCGGATGTCGTCCCGGTGATCGGAACCTAACGCAGAAAGCCGAGCCGCCCTCCCCGCGGAAGGCAAACCGTTTCGATTCGCTCGGCCGGTCTCCTGGCTGTGGGTTCATCCTTGGACCCGCCTTCCCGCTTTCGCAGTGGCGTTATGGGTCCTCGTCACCCTTCACAGTTGCGGGGCAGCGCCGGAATTGCACCGGCTTCCCTTAGACCGAGTGTCGCGGAACCTAGACGACACCGGGAATCATGTCAAGCGTGCCCACGAATTGCAGCTCCTTTCTGGGGAAAATTGTCGCGAAACTTAGGGCAGCCAAGCTCAACAAATTCGGGACCGGAATCGCGGCTTTTCGCCAGGGTGCTTGCTGCGCCGATGCCCAATAGGGCCGCTGCTTGACAGTGATTTTTTCTTCTGGGAAAGTCGCAAGCGTTCGTTGGTAGGTGAGGGAAGCCGGTGAAACACCGGCGCGGCCCCCGCCACTGTAACCGGAACGAAAGCGGCGACAGGCCACTGCTCTGAGCAGAGAGCGGGAAGGCGCCGCGAGTAGGAAGTCTTGCGGTCGCGCAGACTCGCCGGAAGTCAGGAGACCTGCCTTCCAACAACATCGATCAGCGATCCTCCGGGGTGTGGGGACGGTGAGGGTGGGAACCTGTGGTTTCTTCGGCGCAGCGACTGGGCACGATGAAATCAAACGGTTCCAACCTGCCGGCGGCTTAGTCTCCCAAACCATCGCTTGATCGTTATCGCGAAGCGCGCAACGGCGCTCTGTTGGACGATTGTCGCGAAGACGGCCGCCTAATGGAACGCTAGTTTCACAGGCAGGGTCGCCGATGAAGTCAAGTTGGACCAGCACGAACGTATAGAGTCGCAACATCCAAAGCGATCGCTGGTTGTGGTCGATGTCGACGTGACGGTCGAGGAAGTCGGATGACGACCGGCGAAGCCCGAACGCACCGCCAGACTCACCTCCGACTCGCTTTGCTCGACGAGCCGTGGCAGCGGTTTCCCTTGGTCGTCGTAGTCGCGACCCTGTTTTGGTGCCTGATATTGGTCGGGCTTGGTCTCTTGCTGCAGCCAGATCGGACGAACGTTCCCCATCCGGCGCCCGTCCAAGCAGAGATCGTTGAGGTTCCGCCGAACGGACTTGCGGGGGGAGGCGGTGGTTCTCCGGCTGCCGGCGGAAACTTTTCAACGCCCCCGATGTCCACCCAACCATCGGCGCTAAAGCCTTCGCGTCAGAGGCCACCCGCGGCGCGGGCAAGTACAATTCCACGGCCCCGCCAGGAGCCGGTCGCGGCACCCGAGCCGAAAACGACAGAGACCCATATTTCGGCCGCTTCAGTTAGCCCGGCACCTCGTGGCAGCCAATTGAGTTCGGCGGGCGGAGATGGGGCTGCCGGAAGTGGTGCGGGTGGCCAAGGTGGAGTCGGCAAGGGAATTGGCACCGGTGTCGGCAATGGCGTGGGACCAGGTACCGGCACGGGGAGTGCAGGCGGTTTCGGATCCGGCGGGACCGGGCCGACCGCGATCTACGCTCCGGCGCCCACCATTCCCGACGATATGCGTGAGGATGTGCTCGAAGCTGTGGCAGTAGCGCACTTTCGAGTCCTTCGAGACGGGCGGGTGATCGTTTCTTTGGCAAAGCCCACCGATTTTTCCAGATTAAACGACGTAATTTTGGACACCTTGCGCGAATGGCGATTCCGTCCCGCGCTGAACCAGGGCGGTGTCGCGGTTGATTCAGAGGCTGAAGTTCGGTTGCTGATCAAGGTGCAATGAACGAGATCAAAATTTCCCTGCTGCATCTCGCACTCGAGCCGGGCGCTTTGGCGCGCAACTACGCGTTGCTCGAGCGAGCCATACGCACCGCCTCAGCGTTGCAAGCTGACTGGGTCGTAGCACCGGAACTCAGCATCTCTGGCTATGAGTTCAATGACGCAATTGGAACCGGGTGGATGGCAGTTCATCCCGACTCATGGACACTGGGTATTTGTAGGTTAGCCTCAATACTGAAATTGACTATTCTGTTCGGGCACGCCGAATGCGATACCACCGGTTGCCTTTACAACGTTGCGATAATGGTAAGCGCAGACGGTCTGGTCATGGCGCGACATCGGAAAATCAATACCCGCGCTGAATCGTGGGCGACGCCTGGCAAACGAGCCCAGGCCACCGATTGGAACGGACTTGTCGTGGGAATTGTGATTTGCGCTGACGCGTATACGCGCGACGTTGCGGAGGACCTACGGGGTCAAGGCGCTCAACTTCTGATCTCGCCGGCAGCTTGGGGTCCGGGGCTCCATGGGCCTGAAGGCGAATGGGAGCAGCGGACCAGAGAAACGGGACTCCCCCTGGTCGTCTGCAACCGCACGGGGCCCGAGAAAAAATTGGACTTTACCGGCGCCGAAAGCCTCTTCGTGAAGCATGGAAAGAAGCTCCTATCTTACTGGTCGGAGCGATCTGCGGTGCTGACCTTCGATCTGGATTTGAAGGAAATGATGCCTTTAGCGAGCGACTTCAGCATCACCTACCTCTCCAGCGGAACCGTTTGATTCATTCCAATCGCGACCCGCAATCCTCTTATCTCGCTCGTGTCTACGTGTGCCAGCCAAGCAGCCGGGATAAGGTATCGGCGCCGGCATTGTCCGAGGGACCGGAGAAATCGATAAATCTGCACCAAAAGAACCGTGCCGTTTGCGAGCAAAGTGGCAGTATGAAACGCCCGCGCATCGTTCATCGAATTCCTGCCGCGCTGAAGCTGCCGTGGACAGGATTGAAACCTCCGGACTGTTGGCGGCAGCACGCGCAACTGCGGTTTTTTTGGCACCACGCCGCCGGCAACCGACTCGCTTTGTCAGTCCGCAGCGATCGCCCAGGTGCGTTTTTGTTGGTTGAACACGGCGGAGTACGCGATGTGAGCCCTCGATGTCTGGCGCTCAGAGACCTGGTCGGGTTGAATGAACAATTTTGTTGAAGGCCGAACCCTGCATTGGTGTATGATTACTTTTAGAGCGAGCTTCTGCAGGGTTGGCGTTGAGATTCTGTCCGAGATTTGTCCGGTCCAGCGTGCTGGTTAGTGCACTACTCTTGATGCCAACGGCATTCTTCGTACTCGGATCAATCTGTTTCGCGTCGCCAGAACCACCGCTTTCCAATGTCCAAACCCTCGTGGACCAGGCTACGCACGTTTTAAAGATCCCAGGCACCCCGGTTGAGCAACGCCGTGCGCAGCTCCGCAGTCTGGCCGAACAGCATCTAGACTTTCCAGTTATGGCGCGCTCGGCCCTAGGTACGCATTGGCAGGATCTATCTGACAGTCAGCGGCGCGACTATGTTCAGCTGTTTACCGCCTTTATCGAAGACGCCTACCTAAACAGGATTCAAGGCTATCTAGATCTTAAATTCACGTTTGTCGGTCAGACTCTAAATGGTACGAACCACGCCCGAGTCGACACCTATGTGGTCGAAACCAACGGCGAGACGACCCGGCTGAATTTCGAGCTTGAGCTAAAAGGCGAGGACTGGAGGATTTACGACGTCGAAATCAACGGCGTCAGCATGATCGGCAATTATCGCATTCAATTCGAACGAGTAATCAATGACCACGGCTTCGACGCATTGATAAGCCAGCTCGGCCTGAAACAGAAGGAATTGGCGAATCTGTTGGGCCACCCGACAGAATCCAAACAATAAACGTCATCATCGCTTCCGGTGGCGTGGTTACCCCGGGCGCCTGCCCTGAAGCTGTCAACGAGAGCCCGGTACGTCCAAAGGCAGTTCGGCGATCCGACGACGCCGTTCATCAGCGCGCAAAGCGGCGAACAGTCGTTGATGGACTCCCCAACCTCTTCTCAAGAGAGACCAGACCACCTGCCGCTTGAACTGCAGGCTGAACCTTGATGCGGTGCCGTGGCCTCGCTCTCCAGCGAGTCGGCCGCCGTCCATCGGTTTCTAACTGTCCGGCTACCCGCTGCATGAGGCGTCAATCTACACTTAAAAGAGCAATAAACGACGCCGCGCTTGCAAAGTTAAGGGACTCGCAACACCAGGTGGCCCTGTGTTAACGGCTAACCAGCCTAAAATTCGAGCCTGGAAGACCCCAGTTGATGCTCAATCCTGGCGCAGTGATCGGCGAACGCTATCGGGTCGTCCGCGAGTTGGGCGGCGGCGGAATGAAGGTCGTCTATCTGGTCGAGGACTCCCATCTCAACCGCGAGGCTGCACTGGCCGAAATGATTGACAGCTTCACCCGCCGGTCCGACCAGGCGGCGGCGATTGCTGCCTTCCAACGCGAGGCCGACCTGTTGGCCGAACTAGAAAGCGAATACATCCCGCGAATCTTCGATCGCTTCAGCGAGAACAACCGGCATTACCTGGTTATGGAATATGTGCCGGGACGGACGCTCGAGGAGCAGCTGGCTGACGCGGGCGGAAAGCTGGATGAAAAATTCGTGATCGGTGTGGCGACACAGATTCTCGAGGCGCTCGAGTACCTGCACGGTCTTACGTCGCCGATAATCTACCGCGATTTGAAGCCATCGAACGTGATTGTGAAATCCAGCGGTCGGATCAAGATGGTGGACTTTGGTATCGCGCGCCACTTTCAGCCCAAAAGTACTGCGACTATGATCGGCACCCAGGGTTACGCGCCCCCCGAACAGTATCTCGGAAAGGTTGAGGCCCGCTCGGACCTGTATGCGCTCGGTGCGACGCTGCATCATCTATTGACCGGGCGCGATCCGACAGCCGCACCGCCATTCACCTTTCCGCCGACCAGCGAACTCAAACCCGAGATCGATCCCACCCTGGGGGAACTCGTCGATCATGCGCTTGCCTATGACGTCAATCGGCGCATACCCAGCGCCGGGGAATTCAGGCGGCGGCTTGGGCTTATCAACGTGGGGTCTCATGGTCTTCCGAAGACCACGACCGTTGCCGGGACGCGGCCAGCGGATGCAGCCACGATGGTGTTGCAGCGTGGCCCTGCCGCAGAGAACCGCCAAGTGTCGGCGCAGGATACCTCCAGCAGGGCCTCGGTGGATGAGATCTTGTGTCGAAATTGCCTGCGCTCGATCCCGGCCGACGCGACAGCCTGCCCCTACTGCCGAGCCCTGCTAAGCGGAGGAAAGGAAAGCCGCCTTGGGTGCTTAGCGCTGTCGTCTGCAGGATTTTTCGCCCTCGCACTTGCTGCGACGCTGCTGTTTTCTTCCACCGCGTGGCGGCGACGGCTTGGCATTGGAAAGGTTAATTCTACTCCGCAACCGTCGCCGGCCGAGGTTGCAAAAACCGCCTCGACCGAAAAGCTGATGTCGGCGACTGCACCTTCTCTGTCGTTGGGAAACACAGCGAGCCCACGTCCATCGCCGTCTACACCCGCGCAAATCAGTGAGCAGGCCACACTCGCTCCGTTCGTGGGATGCTGGCACGCCAGCAATACGAGGGAAATCGTTGAATCCCGAACGGCGACTGGAATACTCGCCGTGACGCCGCCCCCGGCTTCTCCAGGCACGTTGACTCTTTGTTGGAAAGCCCAGAATGACGGCACCATTCAGTTGGTGCCTGATAGCGAAGGATACGTAAACCTGGGGGAAGAACAGCGGCGGTCGGGTATCATGTCCGAATTCCACCGCTGGACGGTTGACCAGGTCGATGAAAAAGAACATCGAGTCATACTCTCGCTTCGCACGACACGTGCTTACCGCGACGGTTCTGAGGCTGAGTTGGAATTTCGCTATTCGTGCGGGTTCGAAGGACCGGAGATGGAGTGCACCAACAAACGGACTGCGACCTTGAATCATCAACCGTGGTTTACAGAGGTCGATCACTTCCACATGAAGCGAACCGACTAGCCCGATGCAAGCTATCCGGGCTGTCGCCTCGGTTGCCAGATTTGTAATCCAGTGCTTTCAGATAAGCTTTTGTGTACCTAGCGCGAGGTCCTGTGACGTTTTCCGCGACCGACCCCTCCTGCTTAAGCAGCGTCGGGCCGGCTACCATTTATGGCGGCGATAAGGTGAAGTTTCCGTCGAGGCAAGATCAGTTGAGCGGTGGCGTAGTGTGGTTGCAACTATCGACCTGGTTCATCGAATCGTCATCGATTCAGCCGTTAATCCAATTGCACTCTCGTGCGACGTTGCCGACGAACGCGGGGTGGCCTGCGCATCAAGCACATGCGAGGCCGCGTCAGTAGTTCGCGAAAAGGTGCGAAGCCCCAGCGGTCTTTTCCGGTCGCACGGGACCGTGACATGGCGCCTGAAGACGCGCCAAACCCGCGAATTGATGCAAGAGGAGTACTTTTATGCGGAACCAAGCCAGGACAGTGATCGTAACCGGGGCATCGCAAGGCATCGGATCGGGGCTTGTGACTGCTTTTCTGAAGCGGGACTACTCAGTGGTCGCGAACTCACGAAAGATCGAAGAGTCCGGTGCATTTGCACCGTCAGAAAAGCTCGCGCTAGTCGATGGAGATATAGGTGAAGCTGCGACCGCCGCAAAGATTGTTGATCTTGCGATCGGAAGGTTCGGGTCGATCGACGCGCTGGTCAACAACGCCGGCATATTCTTCGTCAAACCATTCACGGACTACACGGCACGGGATTTCAGAACTCTCGCTTCCACCAACCTCGAAGGCTTCATCTACGTCACTCAGCTTGCGATTAAGCAAATGTTGGTCCAGAAATCTGGCGGAAGCATAGTCAGCATCACCACGACCATGGCGGAACACCCCATAGCCGGGATAGACGCCTCGGTTCCAATGATGACGAAGGGGGGCCTCGAGGCGATCACGCGCAGTCTCGCGATGGAGTACGCAAAGGAGGGTATCCGCGTGAATGCGGTTGCACCCGGAGTAGTAGATACGCCGATGCATAAGGACGATCCAAGGGACTTTCTCAAGTCCCTGTCGCCCATGGGACGCATCATCGATGTCCAGGACATAGTCGAGGCAGTGCTCTATCTTACTGAGGCTCGTCAAGTAACCGGGGAGGTGCTCCACGTGGATGGTGGCTCCCACGTCGGCAAATGGTAGCCGGGAAGGTTCCGGCCTCTACACCGAACAGCGCTGGCGGGCGCTCGGGTCCGCCTTTCTATTCGGAGCCCGAGTTAGCGGCGTGATCCCAAAAGGCGTTGTTCAGATTCTGGCAGCCGAACATTTCGCGCTTGATACGGCTGCCGACCAGAGCGCTCAACACATCCGCGAATTCATGAAGTAGTGGAACCACCATGAAAGCATGGCCCGATCAACGTATCCTCGACCTGTTTGGTATTGATTTGCCCATCGTTTTGGCGCCGATGGCCGGTCCGGGGACCGCCGCGCTTGCGATTGCAGTTAGCGAGGCCGGCGGGTTGGGTTCTTTGCCCTGCGCACAACTCGGTGGCGGTGAGATCAGGACGGCGCTCGAGGCGATACGCCGCGGGACCTCGCGCCCGATGAATCTCAACTTTTTCTGTCACACACCGCCGATTCGTGATCGGTACCGCGAACTAGCATGGCAGGGGTTGCTTAAGCCCTATTATCTCGAGCTTGGATTGGATCCCGAAACCCTGCTTGCCCCTCCCTCCCGAAAACCCTTCGATGCCGAATCGTGCGCCATCGTAGAGGAGTTCAAGCCCCCGATTGTCAGCTTCCATTTTGGCCTGCCGGCCAAGCATCTGCTCGACCGCGTCAAGGCGATGGGGACGCGCGTGATAGCTTCGGCGACGACGGTCCGTGAAGCGCTATGGCTCGAATCTCACGGCTGCGATGCGATCATCGCGATGGGGTTCGAGGCGGGAGGCCATCGTGGGAACTTCCTCTCCGACGACATGGCGCGGCAGGTTGGAACCTTCGCGCTGGTGCCTCAAATCGTAGACGCGGTCGGGGTTCCGGTCATCGCGGCGGGGGGAATCGCGGACGCTCGCGGGATCGTTGCGGCGCTGGTCCTGGGCGCATCGGCTGTCCAAATTGGCACTGCGTATCTGTTCTGTCCAGAGGCCAAAGTGCCTCCGCTGCATCTCGACGCATTGAAGCACGCAGCCGATGACGAAACGATGATCACTAACGTGTTCACCGGCCGCCCGGCGCGGGGCATTGTCAATCGGCTTATGCTGGAAGTTGGCCCGATGGCATCGGCGGTGCCGAGCTTTCCACTCGCGAGCAGCGCGGTAGGTCATCTGAGGGCAAAATCGGAGCCTGCCGGCTCGAACGCCTTTATGAATATGTGGTCGGGCCAGGCCGCCCGTCTCGCACGCCGCGGCGTACCGGCAGGCGAGCTGACTCGCGTGCTCGCTTCCGAGGCGCTGGCGAGGCTGTAACCGATTCTGACAAAACGAAGGCCAACGACAACCACGGGATGCCGCCATCCTTGCGGGTGGTAGACGGTACCAAGGCGCTTTTTTCGCCAGCTCACGGGTCACTGGTAAGCGATTCCCGAGCTGGGTTGCTCTATCTTTCAAAAGACCTTTGGAGAGCTACGGCGCGGGCGTAGCAGGTGCGTCTAAGGCCCGACTCACACCAGAGGTAGCACTGGGGGCCAGCCCCATTCCCTTCAGCAGTTCGTAGGCCTCGTCCGCTACAGCTATCTCAAGAGCTCTTAGGGGTGCGAGATCTCGACAATATTCTCGCGCTCCTTCGCTTTCCGTATCTTGCAGGTCAATCGAGCGGCATGGTGACGATTGCGAAGCGCAACCCATCAGCAGCGTTGCGAACAGACCAATAGTGATCCAGTGTCGGCAGTTCACCGCCCAATGCCTCAAGTCGACAACATGGCTGGTGTCTCACACCCATCGGGCGGAGCGAACTCGAACGTCAAGCGGGCAGTTTCGACCCCCGCGGCATGGTCGGTAAAGGCCTCCCTCGATGCCATAGCCAGCCCACCCTCTGACGGCTCGGCCCTCATTGGTCCCAAGCCGTCATTATTTGACCCGCATCCCAGCGAAACTCAATAGCTGGACGTTAGAGTTATTCGGATGTAAACGGACACGCGCCTGGCCTCGCCATCCGAAGGTGATCGCACCGCCGGAGAGTTTTCCGAGCACGGTCGGGCCGGCTCAATCCGTCGCGCTAGCCGTCCTGGACTGGACCGGCGGCGGGACCTGCATCGCGTCCGCGATCGCAGGAAACAGCAGGACGGATAGCAGACCTGCACCTATCAAGGCGGTCGCGATTTCCGTTCCCATGATGTTCAGGCGAACTCCGATCTCGGTGATAGCGACGACCATCGGCAGTTCGGTTGCGGAATAGAGAGCAAACGGCAATCGCTCTTCTTTACGCAGCTCGCTTCGATGAAGCAGTACCGGACTCCCTCGCACCACGACAAACATCGCAAGAAACACCGGGACCAGCATGAATGACCGCGCGCTTTGAAACAGCGCATGCACGTCGAGCGTTAGGCGGCTCATTACAAAAAAGAACGGAATGAAGACCGCGAAGCAGATCGCCTCCATCTTCTCTCGAAATAACTCCTGGTCTTCGCTTCTGTCGGAGGTCGCGAGGCCGATGACCATTCCGGCAGAAAAAGACCCGACAACTGCCTCGAAGCCAATCTTCTCCGCGATCACTACAAACGAGGAAACGATTAACAGCGAGAGGCAAACCGGCAATTGGCTGCTCGGTCGCATACCCCGCGCCAGCAGGCGGAGGATTGCCGGGGTTCTCAATCTCACAGCGATCAGCGCACAGGCCACCGCGAGTGCGGTGAAGCCAAGCAGGACCGTAAGCTGCAGCCATGCATCGAACTTGCGGGTCAAGAGCAAAGATGTAGCGAGGAAGGGTCCAAACTCGCCGATGGAACCGGCAGCAAGCACGTGGGTTCCCAAGCGCGTGTTCAGGCTCCCCGAATCCTGCAGACTGGGAATGATTGTGCCGAGAGCGGTCGTCGAGAGGGTCAGCGCAACGATCATCGGAACCTGGACGATGCCCAGCACCCAGAGAATCGTTGCCAGCAACAGTCCCAGTCCAAGCGACAGAAGCCACCCCCCCAGGGCTAGTTCCATCGGCCGGCCTCGAACCCGTCCGAAGTCGATATCCATGCCCGCCATGAAGAGGAGCGCCGCGAGCCCCGCAGGAGCGAAGCAGCCCCACAATTCTCCGTGTGGAATGCTGGCCAGACCAAGAACTGCGCGGCCGACAGCCATGCCCAAGAGGATTTCCCACACCGCGCCCGGAATTCGAACGCCAATCCTGATTTCCGAGAGCAGTGACGAGACCACCGCGATCGACAAGATGATTGCAGGATGATAGCTCAGGTCCATCGCGATCGCTTCTTGGATTTGAGCCCTGCCCCGATGGTGGCGGCGGGGTCGATTTTCTACTTAGGGTCGCTCAAGGGAATAAACAGAGTTTCGCGCTTTGCGCTTCCGATCCCGCGTGAGATGTGTCCCTTACCGCTCAGATCCTCGGCCAGAAGGATCGAGCCGGGCCCAAAACGGCGGACCTCGCCATCGCTGGTCTGAATTTCCACTTCACCGCACAGATTCACCACGAATTGGCGTCGCGGAGCGTTGTGCCAATCGACGAAGTATTCGCCGCTGAGGCTTTCCCGGAAGATCACGCCCTTAGCCGCAATCAGATCCGACATTGTAGAAGCATGGTCTGCAGGCTTCATCTCCTGACTGACGTCCTGAAGATGCGATTCACCCTTCGAATCAGCGTAGATGCGGGTATATTTCATCGGACTGACCTCCGCCCACATGCATAACACTATGGGAACGGCCTCGACCAACCTGAGCGTTTCACCCGACGCCGCAGGAACCTGTACGTCGCCGACCCCGGGGTTGATGTCAAATTCGTTTTCACGTCCCAATTGACGGGAAGCGGGGCCGGATTGGTGCCTAACGAAATGTTCTAGATAAGCGGTTCCAAGGCGATCCTGGGGTTGGCGTTCAACAAGGGGAATCTCTACTTGGGCCGACGGATCCGCAGGGAGGCACCCTGGACAATGTGGGCAATCTGGCGTCTCCAACGATGCCAACAACAGCATTGCGGTCTTTAAAGTTAGACAGTTCAAGCAAAGCGCACCTGTGAATCCCGCGAGTTTACTGCTCGGTGCCTGCCACCACAGTCAAAGCACCCACGGGCCTTATCCTCGGACCCAACCTCCGGGCCACACCCCAGGTAACACGAGCTTCTTCGGGGAATCGGTCAGTTCCTCGAGATCGTCGCGAGCGCCTACAAGACCCACCTCGGAGAGCCAGTGTGGATGGACCGCACTGGCTCTCCCGCAAAATCGTAAATTTTCTGTAGTTGTCGCTCGGCCATCTCGGCAGGGTATGTTCCGTTGCGTCTCTTTCCGTCAATTGGCGACGCGACTCCTGGCCGAACTTCGTATAATGTGATCGACGAACGAAGCAGGCTGCTATCCTGGGGTCCGGCGGGAAGCGATCAGTGTCGAGATAGCCCGTTCGCTCGTGACTATGGTGACGATGGCGACTTGAGTTTGGGTAGTAGCCCTCTGCGTTCGACAATTTTCGTCCACTACGGTCTAACCTCTGAAACGTTCTCGTGTGTCGACAGAAACGAACTGGTCCATTACTCCTTGGACCATTCACAGGGAAAGGGCGATCGCGAGAGCGTTGATCTCTTCATTTCCCGGTGTCATCGCCGCGATTGTTGTCACCCTCCTCGTCCAGGTTTCCGCAGCTTCCGCGGCTGGCCAGCCTATCCAGGTGCAAGGCGGTCGTTGGCTGCTTGCGGGACGGGCGTATAAGAGCGCGAAGCTCTCGACACATCCGCATCTCATCGTCGTAATTCACGGCGATGCCCCTTCCGTAAATCCGTCCTATCAGTACGTTTTCGCCAAGGGTGCGGCAGCGGCTCTGGATGATGTTGTAGCCGTGGGCATATTGCGTCCGGGCTAGCAGGATGGGATGGGAGGCAGGAGCGAGGGCGATCGGGGTTTTGCTCTGGGTGACAACTACACGGTCGACGACATTGCGAGCGTCGCAAGCGCCGCGAAGGCGCTGATGGGCCGCTATCATGCCGCGGATCTCACCCTGGTGGGTCACTCTGGTGGTTCGACGATCGCGGCCGATATCCTTGCGCTCTTTCCTGGTTTGGCACGTGGCACGTTGCTTGTGTCGTGCCCCTGCGACGTCCCTGCGTTCCGCTGGAGCATGATGAAGCATCAATGGAATCCACTGTGGCTCATTCCGGTCCACGCGGTTTCACCGCAGGATCACGCTCAGCAGATTCCCAGAAGTACGATTGTGCGGATGGTCGTGGGCAGCGCGGATCCGGTAACGCCGCCGCCGCTGACTCTCGCCTTTTCTCGCGCGTTGGAAGCCAACGGCGGCAACGTGCAGGTGCTGGTGTTGAAGGATTTGGGCCACGAGATTCTTCTGCAACCGGCCGTGCTCCAACAGCTTCGCACCTTGATAAACCAAGCTGCTCCAAAAACGCTTGCTGACTCGTCATCGCGCTGACTGTAGGGGCGCCGCTCGATTTCCCTCGGCTGCGCAAGCTTTCGTCGCGCATATGCAGCCACCGCGTGCGGTCCTTTTCCATTTGTGCACGAGTGCTGAACAGGGACGGTCAAAGCAACGCGATTAAAGATCGGGGCGCCGAAGCGTATGATCGAGTTCAGGTGCCGCTGAGGAGGTGCTTGGATGCCTGAGGCGGGACGCGACAACGCAGGAGATTCGACCGGCCGTCGACTCATCGATGGGAAATTTCGCTCGCGCGGGTTTCTGCCTGAGCATGATCCGCTGAGGCGGTTCCCTGACGATTGCGAATTCTCGGGGCTGGACGAAATCGGTCGCGATCTGCCGAGTCTCCTGCAAGACCACGCCTTTCGCCGTTATGCGCGCTCGCTGGAGATTCCGCTTTGGCCGGAAGGCACGGTGCAGGCGAACAACCTTCCGCAACTCCAGCTGTACTACCTACGGGTCGGCTTTCTTGCCTCCGCTTACATCAACCAGGTCGGTGAGGAACCGAGCAGGGTGCTGCCCGCGAACCTGGCGGTCCCGTTGTGCCGTGCCTGCCAGCTCCTGAATCGACCACCGATTCTGAGCTACGACGGCTATGCCTTGTATAACTGGAAGCGGTTCCAGCCCAACCAACCGATCACACTCGGAAATATCGACACAATCCAGAATTTCGTCCACCTCTACGACGAGCATTGGTTCATCCTGGTGCACGTCGAGATCGAGGCGACCGCGGCTCGGATCCTCGACGCGGTCGCCGCGACGCAGGCGGCGCTGGATGCGAACGCATCCTCGCTCGTTGATGACGCGGTGGAGAAAATTGCGGGCGCAGTAAACGACCAGGTTCGAGTGTTGCGGCGAATTCCGGAGAAGATGAGCCCCGCGCTCTACTATAAGACTTTCCGCCCCTATATCCGGTTTTTCGAAGACGTCGAGTACGAGGCCGAGGTGCCCGGCGGTCGGGTGGCCGCCGGCTCGGCGGCGCGGCTGCGGATGAATTTTCGCGGCGAGACCGGGGCGCAGAGCAGTATCATGCCGCTGCTGGTCGCATTTATGAAGATTCCGCACCGGCCGTCGATGTTGACCAACCATCTGATCGATATGCGCAACTACATGCCAGCCGAGCATCGTCGATTGCTCGAGACGGTGGAATCAATGCCTGCTGTTCGCACCTTCGCGAGCAAGCAGAACTACAACGCCGTCCTCGATGCGATGGCCGAATTTCGTTCAGTCCACTACGGCTGGGCCCAGGAATATATCAATCGATGGACCGATGATCCGCGTGGAACCGGCGGCACTCCATATATGAAGTGGCTGAAGCAGCTGATCGACGAAACCCTCGCATTCAGGCGCGATTAAGCTCCCGTCTATCTTGACGCATTGCCGATATATTCTGGCAGGACGTCGCCAGCGCTCCGGGTGCGTAGCAGGCAAGATAGACCATCTCGTGCGACGGAGGTCCCGGTGATGGTTGCAAGGAACATTGCGCACTTCGATGTGCATGCCGATGACGTCGATCGCGCACGTAAATTCTATCAAAGCGTATTCGGATGGCGCTTCTCAGCGTGGGGCCCCCCGGGGTTTTTCCTGATCGCAACCGGTGACGAGACCGATCCCGGCATCCACGGGGCCGTGCACGAGCGGCCCAAGGACGAGGATCGGTGCGTCGGCTTTCAGTGCACCATCGCCGTGGAGGACGTCGACGAGATCGCCGCGGCGATCGGACGCGAGGGAGGCCAGATAACCGTACCCAAGATGACCATTCCCACCGTCGGTGAATTGATCCAATTCAGAGATACGGAGGGAAACGTGGTGTGTGCCATGCGGTATTTCGACGAGTCGAAGGGTCGTCCGCCGCAGAAATAGAAGGCCTCTAAAGTTGTGCGCCCAGGTCCGCCGCGTGCCGATAAATTCGACCTCGGCAGTGGCGGAAACAGGGAGGTGTTTGAAGGGTCCAGGCGGAACACGCCCTCTGTCCCCCCGGTTGGAACGACCAGCGGGAGATGCGGCACCGTAAATCGCGGATTTCCACCGTTTGCCACAATTTTCCAGTCCGTGCGCCGATAAGATCCTCGACCGGTGGCCGTCTCGTCGCGGGTTGGCACCACTTCGCGAGTTGACAATCGTGCAGCCAAGCGGGCAGCTATTGGATCGAAGCGTCGGAGGTACCCCATGCTGCTGGAGAACAGGGTAGCGCTGATCACCGCAGGGGCCGGAGTCGGAATCGGTCATGCAGTGGCAGCCCGTTTTCTCGAAGAGGGCGCGACCGTGGTTATCACCGATGCGCACGCGAAGCGCACCGAGGAGACTGCGGCCGAACTGGGCGAGCAGTTCAAATGCGAGGTGCTCGGAATCCCGGTCGACGTGACCCAACGGGATCAAATCGAGGGCGCTGTCGCCAGGACCCACGAGAAATACGGACGCATAGACATTCTCTTCAACAACGCCGGCATCAACAAGCTGGAGCCCATCTGGCAGCTCAAGGACGAGACCTGGGACCTGGTAATGAATGTATGTCTGCGTGGAACCTTTTGGGCCATTCGCTCGGTCGTGCCGCACATGATGGAACAGGGCAAGGGCGCGATTGTGAATATGGCATCCGCGGCAGGGTGGCTGGCATCGTCCGGCGGTGAAGCCGCTTATTCAGCTGCCAAGGCGGGAGTGATGGGCTTGACGCGGGCGGCGTCCGGTGAGTTGGCCGGTAAGGGAATTCGCGTCAATGCCATCGCACCGACGGTTATTTACAACCCGTTCCTCGAACGGATTTATCCCAAGCAGATGTTCGAGGCATCAAAGAAGCGTAATCCGATGGGAAGACTGGGTGAGCCGCGCGAAGTCGCTAACCTCGCGCTGTTTCTTGCAAGTGATCTGTCCTCTTACATCACCGGGGAGGTTATCAGCATCAGCGGCGGTTCGGTGGTCGTTCCCTGATAGGCGCAGGGCCTCGCGGCCGCGGCGGTAAGGAGCGGCGCGGGCTGAGCCGCACGGGACTCCCGCCCGCGTGAGGCAAAGTCAGGACTCGGGGTGGCGGCTTGCGGCACCGCATCCGGAAGCGAATCGGGACCGCATGATCACCGCGGGGCCCGGGTTCTGTTTCGCGATAGGTGTCCCGCGACGCACCTGGTGGCGACGCGTCTGCTGGCAATTGGTGTCCGAAAAATGACCAGGGCCAATCCCTGTCTTGGATGAAACCCGAAGCTTCGGGCGGCAATCAGGGGGAACGGCGAAAGTGATCGGCGATCACCTGGGCGACGCAGCAGGTCACGCTTCGGCCGGTGGGAATGTGCAGGAATTCGTTAGGGCCGTGGGCGTTCGAGCGCGGACCCAGGACGCCGGTAATAAGAAACTGCGCCTGCGGGAAGCGTTCGCCGAGCATCGCCATGAACGGAATCGTTCCGCCGAGTCCCATGTATGCGGCCGGTTTACCGAAGTAGGCTAAAGATGCCTCATCCATTGATTTTTTGAGCCACGGAGCAAATTCGGGCGCGTCCCATCCGTCTGCTTCCCAGTCCGCATCGAAGCTCACCTTCGCACCGTAGGGAGGGTTAGATTCCAACAATGCCTTGAGCCTGGCGGTCGCCTTTTGTGAATTGCAGTTTGGTGGGAGGCGGAGCGACAACTTGAGAGCCGTCATCGGTCTGAGGACGTTGCCCGCGTTGGACGCCGGTGGAAGACCTTCCGCGCCGATTATCGAAAGAGCGGGCCGCCAGGTGCTGTTGATGATGCGTTCGACGACGTCGTCGGTCACGGGTGCGGCACCCACGACCAGTGGCAAGTCGCTCGCTCCTGGTGCGACGCCTTGTACCGAGGCCTTAGTCTCGTTGAGCCGCGCGCGCGGAATGGCGACGTTGAAAGCAGGATCGCTCACTGCGCCGGTCTCCGGGTTCTCGATGCGACTGAGCAAATGACGCGCGACCCTAAAGGTGTCCGCCACCTGGCCGCTCGCCCCGGAGTGAATGCCCTCGGTGAGCATCTCCACGCGCAGGGTTCCGCCGGCAAGTCCGCGCAGTGATGTCGTACACCAGAGCTGCTCATAGTTCCCGCATCCCGAATCGAGCGCGACAACCAGGCTGGGACGCCCGATGCGCTCTGCGAGCAGATCGATGTATGGCGGTAAATCGAAGCTGCCGCTTTCCTCGCAAGCCTCGACAATAATTGTGCAGCGTGCGTGCGGCATTTTCGCAGCCCGCAAAGCGCCGAGCGCCGCGAGACACGCGAACATCGCGTAACCATCGTCGGCAAGGCCCCGACCGTAGAGCAGGTCGCCTTCGCGCACGGGAGCCCACGGGTCGAGGCCTTTGCGCCAGCCTGCCATCTCGGGCTGTTTGTCCAGGTGGCCGTAGAGCAGCACCTGATCGTCGGAGGTTCCGGGTACATCGATGAAGATGAGCGGCGTGCGTCCTTCGATGTGCGCGACCTCGAGCTTCATGCCGGGAGTAGCATGGTGCTGTGCCCATTTGCTCAGCAGATCGACGGCGCGCTGCATGTGCCCGCGCGATGCCCATTCGGGATCGAAGGAGACCGATTTGTTGGGGATGCGCCCGAACTCAATGAGCGCAGGAATAATTTCCCGGTCCCACAGGTTGTCGACGAAGCTGCGAATTTGAGCTGTGCTCATAGGCCTACCCTACTTGGGGAGTGGCAGCGGCGCAAAATATCTGGTCATCTGGTGTGCCACTACCGCGCCTGCGCCCCCTGGAACTGTCCCCGTGTGCCTTGCGGCATGGGCGAAAGGCGGCGCATCTGTAGCGGGACGGCGTATCCAGGACGCGGTTGAGAAAATCTCAATCGTGGTCCGAAGTCTCCCGGGATCCCGCCGCGCAAGCGGGGCAAAGTCCGCGAAAGACAACCTCTACCGTGCTTACCGAAAAGCCGTGACGCTCTCTTTGCGGCAACGCGATCGCACCCCGCGGGATTACGTCTCTGACCGTCCCGCAGCGCTCGCAGATCAAATGCTGGTGCCGCTGCCCGGCGTTGGGATCGTAGCGCTTGGGACCGTCATCGAGGGTTATTTCCCGCACCACGCCGAGTTGATGGAACTGGTTTAGCGTATTGTACACGGTCGCCCGGCTGATTTCCGGCAGCCGCGCGGTCGCGCGTTCGTAGACCTGCTCGGCCGTAAGGTGCACGTGAACGCCTTCCAGGGTTTCGGCAACCACCCGACGCTGAGCGGTCAGACGAAGCCCGCATCTCCGCAACCGCTCGAGCAGGGAAACAGATCGGGTTGGTGCTGGTGAACGCATCGCAGTCACGGTCCCGGCAGCCTTGGGGAAGCCTGCCCAACCAGCCAAACTCTAACAGAATGAACCCTTGACTCAAACAGGTCTTAACTTAGAATAAATCTAAAATAAGAAGTGCTCTTGCTTAGACCTCGAGAAGAGCAGCAAGACGTAGACCAGATCAGGAGGACCCGAAAATGAACCAGACCAAGAACGATATACCCGCCCCCGCCCGCGAGGCGGTCATCAAGATTCTCAATGCGCGGCTGGCGGACAGCTTCGATCTGATGCATCAGGCGAAGCAGGCGCACTGGAACGTCAAAGGTGAGAGCTTCATCGCACTGCACAAGCTGTTCGATGAAATAGTGGACGATGCAGAGGAATACACCGACCTGCTCGCGGAGCGAGTGGTTCAGCTCGGCGGTGTCGCGGAGGGCACGGTGCATCAGGTCGCGCAGCGCACCCAACTCAAGGAGTATCCGCACGAGGCACATCGGCAGCACGATCACGTCGAAGCGCTGTCCTCCGCGTTGGCTGCTTACGGCAAGAGCGTGCGCAAGGCGATCGACGAAACCGACGAACTCGGCGACAGGGACAGCGCGGACATCTTTACTGAAATCTCGCGTGGCACCGACAAGTGGCTGTGGTTCGTTGAAGCGCACCTTGCTTGAGTGAAAGGCTCGCGGCAGTGTCCGCTTCATCCGGAACGGACGCTGCTCCGCGCCACGGTGTGCCGCCCGGCCTGCGAGCTTGCATCGGGTCCGTCACTGAGCGAGTTTGCTCCTGCACATGGAAATTTCCGACTTGGCGGGGCCGCTGAGCCGCGAGGAGCAACGCGCGCTCGAGCTGTTTGATTCGCCACGCGCGTGGCGAATCACCGGGGCGGCGTTCGTTGCGATGTTCGTCTCGTACGGCGTCGCATACAGTTTCGGCGCGTTTTTCAAACCCATGGCGCTTGAATTCGGCGCCGCCCGCGGGGAGACCGCGGTGGTCTTTTCCTTGACCGTGTTCGTCTGGTCAATGAGCGGGTCGCTCGCCGGGCACCTTGCCGATCGGTTCGGACCGCGGATTATAGTTTCGGTCGGCGCCCTGGTGATGGCGAGCGGACTCATTCTAACCGGGTTTATCGACCGTCTGTGGATCGGCTACCTCACCTACAGCATCGGAGTCGGGACCGGAATCGCCGCCGCCTACGTCCCGATGGTGGCCGTGGTCGGGGGGTGGTTTCTCAAACGGCGCAACACTGCCATGGGAATCGCGGTCGCAGGAATCGGCTGCGGGACTGTGGCGGTCGCGCCGCTGGCCGCCGTAATGATACGGCACCTCGGATGGCGCACCACCGATATCGTGTTCGGGATTGTCGGCGGAAGTGTCCTGCTCGGGTGCGCCGCCGCCGCCGAGCGCCCGCCCGTCCGCGTGGTGCCGAGCCAAATCAATGTCCGTGAGGCAATTCGTACGCCCACCTTCGGCCTTCTGTACCTCAACTCGTTTTTGTCTTCGCTGGCGCTGTTCGTGCCGTTCGTATATTTGCCGGCGTTCGCCCACGACCACGGGACCAGCGATGTCGCGGCGGCCGCGCTGGTCGGAGCGATTGGCGGAGCCAGTGTCGTGGGGCGATTGGGTCTCGGCGCTCTCGCAGATCGGATCAGCGTGATTTTTCTGTTGAAGACCTGCTACTTGGTGCTGACCGTGAGTTTTGCCATCTGGCTGGTTGGCACTTCCTACCTGGCGCTGGTGGCGTTCGCGTTGGTGCTCGGGGCGGGCTACGGCGGATTCGTCGCATTGTCGCCGGCCGTGATCGCCGAGCTGTTCGGCGTAAGCAAGCTCGGCACCATGATGGGGCTTCTCTATACGAGCGGCGGTGTCGGAGCCCTTTTGGGTCCCCCGCTCGCCGGTATGATCGTGGATCGCACGGGCAGTTATCGATGGGCGATCGCGTATTCGCTCATCAGCGCGTTCGCATCATACGTGGCCCTGCTTCCGCTGAAAGACGAAGTCCGGCGAGGCGCGGTGAGTGGCTCGGCGTAGCGTGTTGGCGCGCCCCAAACCTAGAGCCTTCGTATTGACGCCGTTACACGAGTTCATCGCGACGACGCCACAGCAATATTACGGAGGCCCACGGAATCGCGATGGCGCTAATGACGAAGCCCACTAGAAACGCGGCCGAGCCAGTATCCTGCCCGGCATATTTTATGGAGAAGATAACAATATTGAAGACTACGTAGACGGCGTAGATAAATCCCAGCGTGAGAGCATACTTGTTCATCCGCCAGATGCCGACCGCGTAGCTGGCCAGGAAGATCGCGAGCACGACGCTCATCACGAGGTTGCTGGAGCCGCTCAGACGAGTTCCCAGAAAGACCAGTCCGGTGGTGGGTCCCTCCAAATGGAAAGGTTTGAGAATGTCCTGGACTGCGGCCATCGCGAAGAGAATTGCGAGGGCCGTGAGCAGGAGACCGCGGTGTGGTTTGTCCAAACCGAAGTACTCCTTCGCAGTGCTCAGAGCGCGGCGGCAGCCTGTGCCGAGGTTTCGCGAAGTAGTTTCGCCGCGGCGCCCTCCACCGACGTACCCTTGAAGAAGTTGGGATTGGCCTCTCCCCAGAATCGCACCGGGCTCTCGAACACGAAGTCGCGGAAATCATCCGGAGTGATGAGGCCGTCGTCGACCAGTTCGTGGGCTTCGATCAGTACCTCGGCCATGTCCACCACATCGAAATGCCCGATGTCCGACCCGAACAGGGTGTTGAGCCGTGCCCCGTAGGGATTCGCACGCCGGTTGAATGCCCACGCGTTGACCGGATCATCAGCTTCGCAGCCGAAATAGAAATTCTTCACAAACAGATCGCGGATATCCTCGGGACGCTCGATCTTGCAGGCGGCAAAATCATCCAGCTGGCGAATGCCGCCGACCGCGTCGCCGCGTTGGCCGCCGGCGACGCTGCGGGAAGCCTCGGAGCGGCGGGCGAGCTCTTCTCCGCCGTAGCGGCGGATCAATTCTGACAGCAGTGCGCGGTCGAGGTTGGCGGGATTGACCTCCTCGAGCGCCTTGAGGTTGCGCTTTTTCCAATGGCCGATCAGATCGCAGTACAAGGTGCAGGCCCATCCCACACCGCCTTCCAAAAATCCCAGTTTCAGGGAAGGGAAGCGGCGCGTCACGCCGCCCATGAAGATGGCCTTGCATACTGCTTCGCTCGCGGTGGCGAAGTGGCCGATGTGGTTATACGTGAAGTTGGTCGGTGAAACGCGGAAACCGATTCCGCGCGATCCGGTGTGGAAAGTCGGCGAGACCCCCAGTTCGACGCACTTTGCCCAGACCGGGTCGTAGTCGTGTTCGCTGTCGAGCCCCAGCATGTCGTACCAGGAAGCGTAACGGCCAGCGGCCGGTGCTTTGCGCTCCACCGCCTTGATGGGACGGCGCACCATGCTGCCCATCACGATGACCTTGAGCCCGAGGGTGTGCACCGCATATTCGAGTTCTTCGAGCGCTTCGGTCGGGGAGTACATCGGGACCACGGCTGCCGGCGTCATCCGATCGGCAAATTCGCGGAAATGATCCGCCACGTACATGTTGAATGCGCGACAGGTCGCGCGCCGCAATTCCTCGTCGGGAATGAACGGGACTCCGAGGCCGGCGGTAGGATAGAGCACGGTGAAGTCGAACCCCAGTTCATCGAGGCGTTCGTAGAGCAACCGCGGCAGCAGCGCGGTTGCGCGGTCGCGCGTGTTCTTGGTTGGGGCGGCCCAGAAGGCCTCCTGGGCGCGCCGCTGTTCGCGCCGCTCCTCGGGAGTTTGATTGAGCACGTGCGCCACGCGCTCGTTGCGCCCGAGGAAGGTCTCCGCGACCTTGTCGCCCGCAACCCGCTTCAGATAGTCGAGAATCGAGGGTCCAAACTCCAGGTAGTGCCCATCCGCATCGATTACCGGATGGCCCAGGCGATCATGGATGGTTTTGGATTTGCCATTGCTCGACATGACCACTCTCCTTCGCAGGCATGCCCCTTAGGCGCGCTTGAGGCGATACACTATCGCAGCAGCCGTCGAAGCGAAAAGGCTTTCACGTCACCATTCGCAGCGAGCAGCGGGCCGGAGCTCGACGCCTTCCCCGGCGGACTTTCACCACGCCTGCGACTGACCTGATGAAACCGCACCTCGCGTCCGGCTGGCAAAACGGCACCTCCGCGACCAGCCCCCGCGCTTTAAGGGCGGCTCCCGCGAGGCGTGAAACGCTCGCGCGTCGAGGGTTGGATTGCTATGTGACATGAACTCGATAATTCGCAAGGAGGCCACTGAACCATGTCGATGTTTTCCGATTTCAAGGAATTTGCGATGCGGGGTAACGTGGTTGACCTCGCGGTCGGCTTTGTGATGGGCGCCGCGTTCGGCAAGATCACGACCTCACTGGTCAATGACGTGATCATGCCGCCGATTGGATCGGTACTCGGCAAAGTCGACTTCTCAAGTCTGTACGTAAACCTGTCCGAGAAGACCTTTCCTTCGCTGGCCGCGGCCAGAACGGCCGGCGCGCCGATAGTCGCCTACGGTTCATTCATCAATACGATCATCGATTTTGTCATTGTGGCGTTCGCGATGTTCATCCTGGTGAGGCAGATGAATCGCCTCGTGAGTCCGGCGCCGGCCGCGCCTACGGAGAAGGACTGTCCCTACTGTTTGAGCAAGATCCCACTTGCGGCGACCAAGTGCGCGCACTGCACCTCCGAGCTCAAGGCGGCCTGATGCGGCGTCGCCGTGCTGCACCAACACAAGACTCCGCGGTCGAGCTTATCGGCGTCGACCACGTCTATCTGACGGTGAGCGATTTTGCCTCCTCGTGCCGATTTTACGATCGCCTGATGAAGGTGCTCGGATTCAAGAAAGGAACCGCACCAATCCGTGGCGAGCCGCACTGCCACTACTACAATCGGAGCTTCCAGGTCTCCATTCGCCCGGCGCACCATCGAGCGGTTAAACATGATCCGTATGCAGCGGGGCTACATCACCTGTCCCTGCGAGTCGCTGACCGGGCCGGCGTCGACCAGGTTGCCCGCAAGCTGCGCGCGCTGAGAATCAAGGCAAAGGGGCCGCGCCTGTGGCCGGAATACTCGCCCGACTACTACGCGGTGTTTTTCAACGATCCCAGATCCGGCTTGAAGTTATGAACTATCTCAAGCGCCGCAAGCTGGTCCGCAGGGTTTGGAACGAACTTGACGGCTTCGCGAATCCGCTCGATCGCATGGTGCGCAGAGGCGCGCGTCGCGCGAGCTGAACGTCCGAGCCCGCAATGATGGCAACCGCGGCTTGCGCGGTTGTCACGCCATCTGGCGAGCGACGTCCGCCATCGCTGCGGATACTCGTTCGCAGATCTCTTCCACCAGTTTGTCGCTGATAACCGTGGAAAGCGCGATCAGACCGCGCGGTGCGATGAAGATTCCGTGATTGAGCGCGGCGAGATGAAATTGCGCCATGGTCCGAAGATCCTCGCGAACCATCGTCGCCGGTGGCGCCACGTTGGTGAAAAAGATGTTCATAAGTGAACCGAATTGCCGGACGGAGAAGGGAATTTCCGACTGCCGCGCCAGACGTTTGAATTCTTCGGCGAGACGCCGGGCCTGAGCTTCCATCTTGTCGATGCGCTGCTGGGTCAGCTCGCGCACCGAGACCAGCCCTGCCGAGCAGGTGAGCACGTTACCGTTGAAGGTTCCCGAATGAAGCAACGAGTGGCGCTCCCGCGGATCGAACGCTGCCATTAGCTCCGCCCTTCCACCCAGCGCGCCGACCGGCATGCCGCCCCCGATGATCTTCCCCATCATGATGAGGTCGGGTTTGAGCTTGAAGATCTTCTGCGCGCCGCCTTCCGAGAGGCGCAGCGTGATGACCTCGTCGAGTACCAACAATGCCCCGCTCCGTTGGGCGGCGTCCGCCACCCGCTGCAGAAAACCGTCTGGCGGTGCAACCACCCCGGACGAGCCAAGCACCGGCTCCAGAAATACCGCGGCGATTTCAGATCCGCGTTGCCCCAAGAGCTGTTCGAAAGTGTCGGCGCGCCCGAATTCACCAAGCAGGGTCCGCTCGCCGTCGTGGCCAAGCAGGCCCAGTTCCAGGTCATCGTACGACCCGTGGTATCCATACCGGGCCATCAGAACGAACTTGCGTCCGGTCAGGTGGCGGGCGACCCGAGCTGCCAGCATGCCGGCCTCGGTGCCGGAGTTGCAGAACCGAACGCTCTCCACCGCGGGAATTCGCTCGCACAACAGCTCTGCCAATTCGATTTGCGCGCGCGACCGCGCCGGCCACGCGGTGCCCTCGCGCGCGGCGCGCGCGAGGGCCTCGCCGATGGGCGGGTAGGCATGTCCGTGAACCAGGCTGGTGTAATTTCCGAGCAAGTCGATATAGCGATTGCCATCGACGTCGAACAGAAACGGTCCTTCGCCGCGATCGATGGCGAGCGGGTAAGGCCGATGGTAGGTGGTAGTGCGGGTGTCACCGCCCGGCATCACGCGCTCTGCGCGCTCCGCGAGTTGCGCGGACTTGACCGTTTGTTTGCGAAAGCGTTCTTCGATTGCGTTCATGGCAATTCCTGTCATGCGCGCCCGCGTTTTCCGGGACGGCTCGAACTCCCAGCCCGCCGGGGTGGTTTCGCACCGGTTGATGGCCCGCCGGCCGCACGGACTTTTTCGTAAACGCTCACGTGCAGCGGGCTGAGTGCGGTGAACAGTTCTCGGCGCCATCCGCCCCAGCGCTCGCGCAGCCTCATGCCGGCCAGCCGCGCCATCAGGTCCAGCTCCGATGGCCACGCGTAACGGAGCTGAACCGGATAAAGGCGGTTTCCCTCCTGGCTGACGATCATATGCGCGGCATGGACCCGCTGCGTGACCGGATCGTGTTTGGCCGAGTCGATCACCGCGGTATCGGTATCGAGATAGATAGTCGAGGTTCGCTGTCCGCGATCGAAGCGGGAGACGTCCGGCACAAACGCTTCGAGTACAAAGAGACCGTCGTCGGTGAGGTGACGGGCCACGCGATCGAAACATCGAATTTGGTCTTCCTGGGCGAACAGTCCAAAAAAGGTGCTGAATACCACGTAGATCAGTGAAAACTGTCCTGGAACCTTGACGTCGACGAAGTTTCCAAGCGCGACCGGGATTGCATCGCCGCCGGGTTTTTCGCGAAGTTTCTCGACCATCCTCGCCGACGAATCGATGCCGGAAACCTTGAGGCCCCGCGCCGCCAGTGGCAGCGCTACTCGGCCGGTACCGATTCCAAGTTCCAGCACGCGCCGGCTTCCGGCGACGGAAGCGAGAAACGCAACCGCGTCCAGGGCGTTGGTGGGGGTGGTAAAGAATTCGTCGTAGACATCCGCGATTCGCTCACCGTAGGTCGACTCGTCGTAGCCAGCCATGCGAGCCAAGTCATCAAAGGCGGGTGCCATAGTCAAATCCCCCCTTGTTTCTGTGGGTAACGGCGCCCGGCTCGCCGCCTCCGCGGCGGGAGGCGCCACCCGAAAGGAACTCCTGTGCAGCGATGACCCAAAACCGCAGGGCGATGCAGAACCGGTTTCCACCCCGGGCGGTTGTCCTTGGACGGACCTAAAGGCTTACTTCACGACTGCGATCGCTTCCATCTCGACCATCAGGCCGTCGACTGCAAGCGAGGTCACCCCGACCAGGGTCGACGCGGGTGGTTCTCCGGAGGGGAACAGCTCCGCGCGCGCCTCGCGCAACGCCGAGTAGTCGGCCTGCTTGTAGTTGACGATATAGGTGTTGGTCTTGACAATATCCGCGGCGGTCGCGCCGGCGGCCTCCAGCGCGAGCTTCAAGTTGCTGGCGGCCTGCCGGATCTGGGTCTTCAAATCGCCCGGACCGACCAGCTTTCCGTCCTTGTCCACCGCGACCTGTCCCGAGATAAAGACCATCTTGCCGCCGCCGTCGACGGTCACGACGTGCGTGTAGCCGCGCGGCTGAAGCAGTGTGGGTGGGTTCAGGTATTTTCTCTCCATGGCTGGCTCCGCCGTCAGTTCTTTCCGTTGCTGTCGCCGTACTGCAGAACCTGCACGCGCTCGAGCGTGACCAGTCCCGAGCCCATCATCGGGTCGAGCAGCGGCAGGAATGCGTCGATCTTTTCCTGACTATCGACAATCTCGATTACCATCGGCAAGTCCTCGCTGAGCCGCAGAACCTTGGCGGTATGCAGCGTGCTGCTCTTGCCAAAGCTCATCGGGCCGCGCAGGACCGTCGCGCCCGCCAAGCCGGCTTCACGCGCTTTCAGGACGATCGCTTCGTACAGGGGATGACCCTTTATCCGATCGTCTTCGCCAATGAAAATTCGCAGCAGGACCGCCTCCCGTGGAACGTGCATCGCTATACACTCCGGCCCATCAACTGCGCGGTTGCGCTCCCCAGCCACACTGCGGCCAGGCACAGCAGAACCGAGCCGACCGCGTTCGTCGACGCAGCGATCCATTGCCCATCGCCCAGCAGCGCCACCGTCTCGAGGCTGAAAGTCGAGAAGGTGGTATATCCCCCGCAGATTCCGGTCATGAAGAACAGGCGCGCTTGCGGGCTTACAAAGAAGCGACTGTCGGGCGCGGATAGAGCTGCCAGGAATCCGATCAAAATCGAGCCGCTGGCGTTCACGAACATGGTGCCTAATGGAAACACTCCACCACTGAGTAGCATGATCAGGCGCGACGCGTAGTAGCGTCCCACGCTGCCGATCGCGCCGCCGATTGCTATCAGGATAAATCCGGGCACCTGGTAGGCTCCAGAGGATGCGCGCCGGCCGCTAGTCGTAATATTCCAGCCCGAGGTGGGTTATCAGGTCTTCGCCTCGCATCCAGCGAAGGGTGTTCTTGAGTTTCATGAGCTGAATAAAAATGTCGTGCTCCGGGTATAGCCCCGGTGCGACCATCGGTGCCTTGAAGAAGAACGAGAGCCACTCCTGGATTCCGTGCATGCCCGCGCGATGCGCCAGGTCCAGGAACAGCACCAGGTCGAGCACCAGCGGCGCCGCGAGGATCGAGTCGCGGCACAAAAAGTCGATCTTGATCTGCATCGGATAGCCGAGCCATCCGAACAGATCGATGTTGTCCCAGCCTTCCTTGGCGTCGCCGCGCGGCGGATAGTAATTGATTCGCACCGAGTGAAACACATCGCCATAGAGCTGCGGATACAACTGCGGTTGCAGAATCTGGTCGAGCACCGACAGTTTGGTTTCTTCTTTTGATTTGAACGACCCGGGGTCGTCCAGCACCTCCCCGTCGCGGTTGCCGAGGATATTGGTCGAGAACCATCCCGACAGCCCGAGCATTCGCGCCTTCAGTCCGGGCGCGATGAGGGTCTTGATAAAGGTCTGTCCGGTTTTGAAATCCTTGCCGCAGATCGGGACGTTCTTTTCCCGCGCGAGTTCGAGCAGGGCCGGTGTATCCGTCGTCAGGTTGGGAGCGCCGTTGGCGTATGGAATGCCCAGCTTGAGGGCTGCGTAGGCGTAGATCTGGCTCGGCGCGATTTCCGGGTCATTCTGCTGAAGTCCGCGCTCAAACCGCTTGAGGGACTGATGCACTTCCGAGGGCGTATGGAACACCTCGGTGGAGCCGCACCAGATCATCACCATCCGCTTGACCTGGGTGCGCGCCTGGAACTGCCGGATGTCTTCCATCAGCATCTCGGCCTTGTCCATTTTGTTGCGGCCTTCCTTCACGTTCGGACCATTGATCCGGCGTACGTACTCGCGATCGAACACGGCCTCGATGGGATGGATTTTTTCGAGCGGCTCGCGCACCTTTTCGATCAGGGCCGGATCCAGGACGGAGGCGTTGCGGGCTGACTGGTAGGCGTTATCCTCAAAAATATCCCACGCGCAGAATTCCAGATCGTCCAGCGACGCGAGCGGGACGAAGTCCTTGATGAGGGGTGCGCGCCCTTCGGTGCGCTTGCCCAGACGGACGGTCGCGAGCTGGGTCAACGAGCCGACCGGCTGGCCCAGACCCCGCTTGACCGCCTCGACCCCCGCTATGAAGGTCGTGCTCACCGCGCCGAGTCCGGGTATCAGGACACCGAGCTTCCCGCCCGCGGGAGCAAAACGCACGTTATCTTTGGTTGGCAAAGTGAAGCTCCTTGGCGCTGGGCTCGATCTTCATTCGATGTTGTTGTCGGCCGGCGTCGCTTGGGCGGACGCTTGGGGTTGGCCGCCGGACGAGGCCTGCGAGGTTGACGGCATGCCCGGTAGCTTGCCGGTCTTTTCGTATTGGTAGCCGGTGTAGGCGAGTCCGGGTATGGCCAGCCAGATACACCCGCTGAGCCCCAGGCCAGCAACTAATATTCCCGCGAGCACGAGCACTCTCACGCCGGTTGCGGCGACGGCTCGCGAGCGCGTTACCAGCTCACCCGTCCTCATGGTTTTCCAACTGTTTTTCGAGCGCGCGCAGGCGTCGCAGAATTTCCGTCAGACGTGGCCAACCCGCAACGTAGCGGCGCCACACCCCGATCTCGACGGCCGGGCAGCCCGCCATGATCGCGCCATCGGGTGTATCGCGATGCAGTGCGCCCCGCGCGGCGACCATCACGCGATCCCCGATGGTGAGGTGATCGGGTGCGGCGGCCTGTCCGCCGAACAGGCACCATTTGCCGATTTTAGTTGAGCCGCCGATACCGACTTGCGCGCACAGCCGCGTGTATTCTCCGACTTCGCAGTTGTGGCCGATGTGGACCTGGTCGTCGAGTTTCACGCCGCGGTGTAAAATCGTAGCGCCGAGCATCGCCCGGTCGACGGTCGACTTGGCGCCGATCTCGACGTCATCCTCGAGAACCACGGTCCCGACCTGGGGAATCTTCACCAGTCCACCACGATCTTCGACGAAGCCGAATCCGTCCGCACCGATGACCGCTCCATCGAGAATCGTGACCCGGTTGCCGATCGTGCAGCCTTCGCGAACCACTGCCTGGCTGTGGCAGGTGAAATCGTCGCCGATGCGAACGTTTGGATAGATGGTTGCATTGGCGTGGAGCACCGCGTTGCGGCCCAGTGTGCTACCTGCGCCGATTACCGCGTTAGGTCCAACCGACGCGTTCTCGGCGAGCTTCACATCGGGGGCGATTTGCGCGCTCGGATCGATTCCCGGCCGCGGACGATAGGGGGGAAAGAAAATCGCGACCGTGCGCGCGAAGTCGGCGTAGGGATTCGCGCTGATCAACGCCGGGCAGCGGGCCTGGTCGACGAATTCGCGCGCGACGATGGCCGCCGCCGCCGAAGTTCGCTCCAGGGTCGGGGCGAATTTCTCGGCAGCCACGAAGATGATCATGCCGGGACCGGCCGCTTCGATCGGCGCGGGGGCAAGAATTTCGGTTTCGCCATCGCCACGCAGCTCCAAATTCAGCCGTGCAGCGAGTTCCTTGAGTTTCATCGCTTCACCGGGGCGTTGACTAGTCAGAATATTGCAACCTGACGGGACAAGAAACCCGGTTCACTGGATCGCGCCCAGTGCGTGCAAAGCGTCGAGGGCGCGGGCAGGGGTTATTTCATTGAGACAGTTGTAGTGCCCGAAGCGGCAGGTGCGCGCCAGGCAGGGGCTGCAGGCGAGACGCTGCCAGAGTACTCGGGTTCCGGGTCCCAGCGGGCCGGTCCTCGCAGGGTTTGTAGAACCGAAAATTCCCACTGTCGGCCGTCCCAGCGCAGCCGCCACGTGCATCGCGCCCGAATCATTGCCAACAAACCCATCAGCCAACCCGAGCAACGCGACCAGCTGGCCCACGCTGGTTTCTCCAGCGGCGACCATCGCGCCGTGCGGCGAGGCCGATGCGATGGATTCACACCGGGGGCGCTCGACGGGCGCACCTACCAGCACGCATTCGGCATCGTGACGCTTGGCGAGTTCATTGATGAGCTGGACGAAATGCGGCGCCGGCCACTCCTTGGCGGGACCAAACGAAGCGGTCGGGGCGACAGCTATCAGGCGGGAACCCTTGTGCTTGCGATGCGCATCGAGCCAGGTGCCCATCTCCTGCAGATGGTTGGGGTCGGCGGTCAGAGCACAATCCTGCACAGTTCCTGAGGCGCCGAGCGTGCTCCGCACCATGGCGAGCCAGTAGTGAACCTGGTGGCCATTCATCGCATGCGGCGGCGGCTTAAGCTTGTGGGTAAGCATCAGGCCGCGCGCGTCCTTTATGTATCCGGCCCGGCGGGGAATTCGCGCCATCCGGACCCACAACGCAGATTCGAAGCTGTTGGGAAACACGACCGCCAGGTCAAATCCGCGCGAGCGGATGGTGTTAACCAGCGAGCGGCGATCGCCGATGCCGCGAAGGCCGCGCCGAACCGTGTAGGGGATTACCTCATCGATCCATGCCACTCCGTCAAAGAAGCTCGCCAACTCGCTCTTGGTCACAACGCAAATCCACGCGTCCGGAAATGAGCGGCGAATCGCGCGCAAGGCGGGCAGACTCATCACCAGGTCGCCGAGCCAATTGACTTCCTTTACAACGATGCGTCGTGGGGGTGGTTGAACCGACGGATACATTCCCAGGGCGTCAGCAGCATCTCCGCGCCGAACAGCATAATAGCATCTGCCTCGGCTTAGCGCGTGCCGAGTGACGCCGCGCCGCGCGCAAATGCCTGTTTCGTGTCGCGACCATTGGTGTGCGGTCGTGGCCCGGTCGCCGACTATATGCGGGCCCAGGAGTGCAAGCATTTCAGTGCTTCGTAAGTGAGGCGCCCGCGCCACTCGCATTCGGCGGCGGGACTGGGTGGCGACCAAGTTATCGGCCATCCGCCGTCATCTTGCTGGCGGGCGGCCAAGGCATCGAGGTGCGCGCTCAACACCACGTCCGGAAATGCCGGTCGCGCGATCGAATCTGGGGCCGGGCAGAGCTGCAATGGTGTTATTCCGTATTCCGACGAGAAAGGATCCGCTCGAAACAATCGAGCATGACCTGCCGCACTCGCGATCTTTACCGCTGACTCTTGCGCGCGCTTTCGGTCGTTAGCATGTTCGAAAAACCGCATCGCGCACAGCACTTCGTGCGCTTCTTCAAGCGGGCGCTCCAACCTCCGCTCGCTCCACCGAGTCGCGCGCGCAAGCCATGGATGCTCAACTGCTTGAAAGCGCAGCAGCCCCACCAGGCCAGCGGTTGGATTGGGTGAAGCCGGATCAAACGAACCCGTCCAGTGTGCCGCGCGAGGATAGAGGCTCAGTTCTCCCGAAACGATTTCAACCCGGGCACTGGGTTCTGCGACCGACGAGAGATAGTCGCACACTCCCATGGCCAACCGGGGGTCGCGAATATCAGACTCGCGCAGCGCCCACAACGCCTGCTCGCAATGCAGTGGCATGCTGCCGGGCGCTCGCACGTCGGGTTCGAGCGCATTGCCGAAGCCGCCGTCGGGGTTGCGGTATGCCATCAGCGCATCGATCACGGCGGCGGGAGCGCCGCCCAGAAATTCCCGCGCGAACATCGCGCGTTCCAACAGACGCGCATTGCGCCAGATGAACCCTGCCGCGCGATCCAACGAAGAAGCCGGTTTGTTCATAACGCAATTGTTGCTGACGGAGCGGGGTCGCGTCTTGAACAAATCGGACATCAACCGCTCATCAGCCTCTGTGGAGTGCACCCCGCCAGGCTGGTGCACTCCCGACTCAGGTGAGCTTGGTCCGCGTAGCCGGCTTCCGCGGCAAGCGTGGCCAGGCCCAGACCCCTGCCTACGGTATCGGCGAGGCGCAAAAAGCGTTGAAAACGCATGATGCGTTCGAACCGCTTTGGTCCGTAGCCGACCGCCGTGACAAAACGGCGACGTAGCTGCCGGCCGCTGATTGGGAGATTCCACGATGCCCGGCCGCAGCAGTTCATGCCGAGTGCAATCCGCCCTTGAATCTCCAGTACGGTGAGGCGGACCGCAGGGTCGGGCGGCGGCCAGTCGCGCCGCAGGATCGCCTGTTCCAGCGCCGCGATGATCTGTGCAACGCCGCGCGCGCCATCCAATTGTTCCTTCAGCGAGCGCGCTGCGTCGCGTGGCCACAAATCGCTCAGCGGCACGGAGCGATCGGTGAGCTCAGAGACCGGTGCACCGAGAATCTGGGCCGCGACCCCGGGCAGGAACCGGATTCCCGCCAGGGCGGTGTCGGTCGGGAGCGCCGACGGTCGTGCGCTGGTATCGGGACCGGCGATCCATGGTTGCGAGCCGGGCGCCCAGACGATGTCGACGCAACCATCGGGAAGAACGCCGTGGGGATTTCCGTGGGCGGCGCCGGCCCATACGCACGCAACCCGGTCGCGCAGCTCGGCACGCGGGGTAAATTCCCGATAGCGCGGGCTCACTTCTTCAGCGCGTCGATTACCTGCTCGACGATCGCGTCGGCCCTGGCACGCATTTCGTCGTCGGTTGCATCCTGAATCGGATGGGGCACGAAGACCCGTCGCAATTCGGGTAGTCCCAGCGCAGTCGCCTGCTTTTCGGCGGCATCGACGAACACGTCGGAAGCGATCATCACCGCGGGCTTGCGATTAACTTCGAACCATACGGAGTCGTGCACACTGCACGTCGTGCAGGACCCTCAATCGGCTAGCGCTTCGATGACGAAGTCGCTTTCCTCCGCGATACGGCGGCGCAGTTCTTCCGGCGCCGGCTTGGTGAAGGTCGGTTTGCGATAGCGTTTGATTTCTACCGCCGGCAAACGCTTACCGAGATGCTCGGCCAGGCGATTCATCAGCACATCGCCGCGCGGCTTGGCGATATCCAGCATCGCGACCCGGCCTTTGATCTGCCCGGATCGTTCAGCGAGCGTGCGCCGTATCGGCACGCGCTCATCAGTGGGATCGACGATTACCTGCTTCATGGCAGCTCCTCGATTCGGCGGCTCACACTCGATGAACCCATCGGTCCGGAAACCCATCCCGCGAACACGGCGGAGAACTTCCCGCCTTCACCACCCGCCACCATAATATTAATATTCCCGGCCGAGCGAAACTTGGGAATCCTTTGCTCGAGCTGCTCGGGGGTCGGGTCGTCCTTCAGGCCAAAGGCCTTAAGGGGCATACCTTCACCGCTCTCCGCGTCGGGCAACAGTTCCCGCAGCGGGCGCGCCGTGATTTCCTGAATTCGATTGCGCACCTGTGCCTTGCTCCATTCGTCGCGAGCGATGGTATCAGCGTGCTCCGGTGAAATCACCAGCAGCACCTCACCGGAACCATGCTGCTTCGGGTGCCAGCACGCCTCCAGCCCCAGGCCGAGCGAGCCCACCAGTGCGCGAGCGGTGCGCGAGGTTTGATCCGCGATCTGCCGCGAGCCCGCTTCCAGCCCGAAGACCGTCACCACGCTTTCGTCCTTGTGGAAGCCGCGCTCGACGTGCAGCGGCTCCCACGGGCTGCGCTCTTCCCATTCCGCGAAGCAGGTGGTGAATTTGCCGATCGCTCCAAGGGCGGAGCGCTCGATATCACCGGGCCGGGAGCCACCGACGTTGCGCAGCACCAGCTTCACCGCGCGGCCGATGGTCGCGTTGGGTCGACTGCCATAGCCGAGCGCCATGATGCCCATATTCATGCCGAGCCGGCGACGAATTGGTCCGTTGACGATAATCACCGGGGTTGCACCCCAGGTGGTGGCCATCACGCCGTGGATATTGAAGGTATCGGTGCAGACCGCTTCGAGCGCGGCGATCACTACCGGCAGATAAGCAGGACGGCATCCCGCCATTGCCGCGTTGACCGCAACCTTCTCGACGGTCAGGGGCGCCAGATTTGGCGCCACCGTCGCGATGACCTCGCGCGGGTCGCGCCGGGTGCCGGTGAGCATCCACGCCACCCGCTCGGGCGTGGGTGGGACCACCGGCAGGCCGTCGGTGAGGCCGCGCTCGAACATGAATTCGAACACGTCCTCGCCCTCGCCCAACTCGATGCGACGGGCCTGCATGCGATCGCCGCGCGCCTCCGCCTCAAGCCGTTCGGCAATTCCCGGTTCGACCGCTTTGGAACCGCATCCCGCGCGCCACTCGGGCAGGTTCGCCCAATCGATCGATGGCTCGGGCAATCCGGTCATTTGCGCAAGCTGGCCTGCCAGGGATCGCCAGTCACTGCGCACAAAACCGGCGAAGCGTTGCAGTGCATTGCCCGCCCGGTCGGCGAGAAAGACCATCGGGACGGTATCGAAGCCGTATGCGAACGACGCGCGCAGGGCGGAATCATCGAGCAGCGGGCAGGTGAGTGAATGGCGCTCGGCAAGAAGGCGATTTCCCGCGGCTTCCTGACCGATCGCGAGCACGGCGACTTTGGATCCGAACGCGCGGTGGAAAGCCTCGAGCAGCGGCATCGCAATTGCGCAAGTCGGGCAATCTTCTTTTACGAAACAGAGCAGCGCGGCTTTGCCCGCAGGAAATGCGTGTGCGGCTCCGGACAGGTCACTCAGCGAAAAATCCGGCAATTGCTGGGATGGTTCGTTCATGCCTTACGCCTCATTGGGTTGCACCAACCGGGCTTTGCGGGGTTCCCGGCGCAGTCGAACCCGCGTCGCTCAGGACGAAACGATGCGCTTTTGAATCGTAAAACTCGACCGAGGCCGTGACCACGCTGTTCCCGTCCACTCCGCCCGCGACCAGAACGTTGCCGTCCGGCAGCAGGGTGGAGGAATTCTGCAGCCGCGCCACGTGCATCGGCGCAACCCCGCTGAAACCATTGGTGCTGGGCAAAAAGACCTCAGCGTCGGCCATCCCCCCGACCACCGGCCCTTGAATCCTCCAACCGCTGGTGACCAGGACGTTGCCATCCTGCAATTTGACCAGGCGCGGAAGATAGTGGGGAGCCTGCAGGTTTCCGGTCAAAACAAAGCTACCCGATTCCGGGTCGTAGGTTTCCGCGGTGTTCAAAGGCGCCATGGAGTTGAGGTTGAGCGTACCCGATCCGAAGGAAGTGAGAACCTTGCCGCTTTTGCCGCCCACGATAAGCGCGCGCCCATCGTTGAGCAGCAGAGCCGCTGCGCCGACTCGATCGCTATTCATACGAGCAGGCACCCGTTTGAATTGCTTAAGCTCCGGACTGTAGGTTTCCGCGTTCTGGTAGACGATGTAACCGCCCGGCATGTCGCCGCGGCCTCCGCCCGCGATCAGCACCTGACCGCTGCCCAGCAAAACCGCGATATGCGCCACGCGTGGCACCGTCATGTGGCCCGCGAGGTGCCAGGCGCCCGAGCGGGGATCATAGATCTCCGCTGAATCGAGGGTGTGCACCCCGTTGTCACTTCCGCCGGCTACCAGTACCTGGCCGTCGCGCAGGAGGGTTGCGGTGTGGCCCTCGCGCGGCGTCTGCATGGAACCGGTCGCGGTGAAGGTGCCCGCGACCGGATCGTACAATTCAGCGCTGGATAGCTCGGCGCGAAATCCGACGTTCTGTACGCCGCCCGCGAGCAAGACACTTCCATCGTTCAGGAGCGTTGCGGTCGCTCCTTGCCGCGCCACCGTCATGGACCCGGTTGCGGTGAATGATTTCGCGTTGGGATCATAGATTTCGGCGCTCGAGGTAACTCCACCGACATTACCGCTGGTGGTACCCCCCGCGATCAGCACGCGATCGTCCCGGAGTGCAACCGCGGATTGGTCGGCCCGCGGTGTGGTCATCGCCAGGTCCTCGACACGTTCGCCCTGCTGATTGGAGGCGTAGGTGGGCTGCTCGGCAATTTCGCCGCCCGCGCACGAAACCAGCAGGAGGGCGGCGGCCAGCGTTGCGGCCCAATGACGCGGTCTATTCACGAGGAACTCCTCGCCTGGCAAAATCATCGGACTAACCGGCGGAATAATAGGCCGCTTCTGCGAGGGTTGAAAGGCGGGTTTGCGCGCTACCAATCCGCTTAATCGGATCGCGACCGGCCACCGCAGGCTGCAGAAGAGCCGGTTCGTGTGGCCTTGACCGAAAGGTTTGTTCGCCAGTCGGGACTGCGTGGCACGGCACACTAATTTTTCGCCCGCGGTCCCGAACGCGGCGGGCGAGGAAATGCTGGTCGGCCCCGGACCCGGATTGGGAGAGTCTGACCGAAGTCGAGGTCCGGTTCGGGGCGGAAGGCAACGCGACGCGCGTGGAAGTGGAGCACCGCGGCTGGGAAGTGGGGCCCAAGGCAACCGCGGCAGGCAAGAGTTACCACGGCGGATGGGATTTCGTGTTGAGCAAATACACCGCCGCACCCGGAGCATGATCAAAAGCTGCTCCGCGCCTGGGTCGCTTCCGGGTCGGAATAAAAAAAGAAGCTAGAGGCGCATCCGACCCTCGCCCACGATTGTGCAGCGTCCTCCGATTCTTATCGATGGGCCGTCGGCGCCGCCACGGTTTAGCACTTCAACGGCTATTTCACCGCGGCGGCCCATCTCGATTCCTTGAACTACCCGCAAGCGGGTGCGGCCCGTGGACCCGATCAAGCCGTGAGCGCGCAGGTATGCTCCCAATGGCGCAGCAGCGCTGCCGGTTGCCGGGTCTTCGGTGATTGCGTCCGTGTGCGGCGCGAACATTCGCGCGCGTACCGACTGCATCGGTGATCCCTCGCCAACGAAGAGATACACGGGCAGGATTCTTGGAGCGTTCTCGAAAAGCGCGTGCAGGGCGGACCGGCTGGAGACGCAACGCTTGAGCGCGTCGACCGAACTGAGCGGAACAAACAGGAACGGGTTTCCCGTAGAAACGGCCTCGATTGGTAAATCGCCGCGCACGTCACCGGGATCGATTCCCAGACCAGCGGCAATGCGATCGGGGTCGTCGCGTCGCTCGCCGAATTGCGCCGCGCGGTGCGACATCCAAATGAAGTACGGGTTTCGCGCCTTCCCTTCGATGGTAATCCTGGTGTCGCCCACCCCAAGGCGCAGGGTGGCCTCTCCCGTTCGCAGTTGCCCACGCGATGCCAGCACCCACGCGTACCAATGGTGGGATGTCCGGCCATCGGAATCTCGCGGCGAGGAGTAAAAATTCGGACACGAACGGGGGCGGGGCGGCGTCGCGCGGGAATCACGAACGTCGACTCGCTGAAGTTCATCTCGCGGGCGAGGCTCTGCATCTGGGCGCCCGTGAGCTTGCCGGCATCATGAAACACCGCGAGCTGGTTTCCGCGGAAGGGACGCGAACTGAAGACATCCACCAAGCTAAACGCGATACCACTTGCCATCGTGCCATCGTAAGCCAACCCCCTGCGCCAGGCAGCAGACGCCTTGCCCGTGCTCGCCGCCGCACAGGTGGCGTATTATCGTCAACATGCCTTCCGAAGTCCCGGAAATTATCGTTCCCACACGGCAGGGCTACGATCGCTGGTCGGAGGTGTACGACAGCGACGGCAATCCGCTCGTCGCCCTCGAAGAGCCAGAGGTGATCCGCATGGTGGGAGAGGTGCGCGGGCTGGCGATTGCGGATGTTGGCACCGGGACCGGCCGCCACGCGGTGCGCTTTGCGAGTGCGGGTGCGCGAGTTGTGGGTCTTGATTTTTCTCTTGGAATGATGGGACGCGCACGCGCGAAACCGAACGCCGATCGGATCGGATTCGTCTGTGCCGATTGCTTGCGCTTGCCCTTGCGGGGCTCGTCCTTCGATCGAGTCATTTCCGGCCTGGTTGCCGAGCACGTTCCCGCGCTGGAGCCGTATCTGGCGGAGCTCGGTAGAATCTGCCGCCCGGGCGGATTCATCATCGTGACGACACTCCACCCCGCGATGAACCTTGAGGGCGTCCGGGCGCGCTTTAACGATCCGCTGACCGGTAGCAAGGTGTATCCGGCCGGACGCGAGTACAAGATTTCCGAATTCGTGATGGCGGCAAAGCAGGCCGGCCTGGTCTTCGACGAGTTGGTCGAGCGCGCGATGACGGCCGAAATTGCCGCTGCGCTTCCCCGCGCCGAGCGCTACCTCAACTGGCCGATGCTGCTGGCCATGCGCCTCTCGCGCTCCTCGAAATAGATGGACGCTCGCTGGGTGGATCGGCGGGCGAGTTTCTCGCGCGCGGGGGCTTAAACGGTTCCGGGCGCTTTTACCGCGCTGGATGC
Organism: Deltaproteobacteria bacterium; assembly: GCA_019237115.1. GTDB lineage: Bacteria > Desulfobacterota > Binatia > Binatales > Binataceae > JAFAHS01. The sequence goes on along the minus strand of JAFAHS010000159.1, from coordinate 18,522 downwards.
GGGCCCGCAGGCGCGGGCAACTGGCCGGGGAAATAAATCCCGCGGTGGCGCCACCGGTTAGCCACCCGCGTTCGGGACGAGGTCGCAGGTCTTGAAGAGAATCGGCGCCCGGTTTCCCGAGCCGCCGCTTTGGTCCCCGGCTTACTTGCCGACTACGAACACGCAGCTGGTCGTGCCGCTGCCACCGATGTTCAGCATCGCGAAGGTCTTCGCGTCTTCGACCTGATACTCACCGGCTTGATGCGTGATCTGTCGCCAGCAATCCAGCATCTGGCGTACGCCCGTCGCTCCCACCGGATGACCTGCACCAATCAGTCCCCCGGACGGGTTGATGGGGCACTTGCCGCCCAGCTCGATCACGCCGCCCTCGATTGCCTTCCACGATTCGCCGGGCTTGGTCAGCCCGAAATGATCGATCGCCATGTATTCCGAGGTCGTGAAGCAATCGTGTGTTTCAATGCCCGAGAGCCGTTCCACCCCGGCGACTTCTGCGCGCCGGAACGCATCGAGAATCGCTTGCCTGGTATGTGGGAGCACGTACGGGTTGTCCTTGCTCTCGGCAACCTTCGCATCGAATTCGAGGGGAGCGGTGTGATGTCCCCAGCCGAGAATCCTCGGAATATCGCTCAGGCTCTGGTTGTTGCGCTTGGCCCACTGGCTGGCGAACTTTTCCGAGGCCAGAAACAACGCGACGCCGCCATCCGTGACCTGCGAACAATCACTCACCTTGATGCGTCCGCCGATGACGGTGTTGAACTTGGATTGCTGCTGGGCATGGCTCTCGCTCATGAACCAGTTGCGGGTCTGCGCGTTGGGATTGCGTTTGGCGTTCGAATAGTTCACCGCCGAAATGTGCGCGAGGTGTTCGTCCTTGAGCCCAAAGCGCTTGTCATACTCGTCGCCGAGGCGGCCGAACAGCTTGGGAAACGGAAACTCGATACCCTTCGCTTCGCGCTCGTACCATGCCGCAGTGCCAAGGTAGTCGCCGCCGGTCGTGGAATCGACGGTTTTCATCTGCTCGACGCCGGTGACGCAGGCGAGATCGTACCGACCGGCCTCGATCTCGGCCGAGGCGGCGAGAATCGCGACCGAGCCTGAAGCGCACGCGGCCTCATGGCGTGAGGTTGGTAGCCCGCTGAAGGCCGGATCGATTTCCACGAAGAATGCACCGACGTGGCCCTGCTTCGCATATAGCTCGGCGGCAAAGTTGCCCACGTGAGCGGTCTGGATTTCCTTGGGCTCGATCTTCTGAGCTTCCAGCGCGGCCAGCACCGCCTCGCGCATCATCGCGACGAAGTGCTTGCCTTCCTTGGACCAATTGCGGGCGAAGTCGGTCTGCGCTCCTCCGAGGACATAGACGGGCGCGGGTTTTGCCATCGCGATAACTCCTTGCATGCTCCTTCTAGCCGACCAATGTCCGGCCGTAGTCGAGCACGCCTCCTTGAAACATTCTAGCACCGTCGCTGGCAGCTTGCTCCAGGCAGGCCGGCACGCCCAGCTTCAAATCGGAAAGCATTTTGATCGTCGCGCGCGCACCCAGCAGATCGACCAACGCAGTGGGGGGTGCCCAGTTGAATCCGTAGCTCATGATGGTATCGACGTCGCGCGGTGTCTCCGCGACCTCGCCCACCCGACTCAAACCGTAGCTCACGTAACCCAGCACCACGCGTCGGCACAGATCCGCATCCGCACCCTTGGCCTCGCGCAGGGCCGCCATGGCCTCGGCGTATTTGCCAACCCGGTTGAGTGATTTCATTTTCTCGACGAACTCGATCGGCGCCGGTTTCTTGAGTGGACCATGCGAACCGGTCCTGGGATCGAGAGCGAGCGTTTCGGCACCCTGCCGCCGGTAGAATCCGCCCAGTTCGGGGGTCTTGTCGCCGAGTCTGCCTTCCCGAATTCCGCGTTCCATGAAGGCGGGCAGCTCGAAGCAGGTGTGCGCCTCGTCCTCGCAATTCTGATGAACGTTGTCGACGATCGCCTTGTGTACGTCCCATCCGACCAGGTCGACCGTGGCCAGCGGAGCCATCGCCCGCCCGGTGTGCGGTCCGATCAGATAATCCATGTATGCAACGCCGCGCTCGCTTGCCAGCTGCGCGACTTCGTTCAAGACCTTGAAGCCGACCCGATTGCCCACGAAGGCCGGACGATCTTTGGTCACGATCACCTTGCGGCCGAGCCTCGAGCCGAGCATCGCGACGGTGGACTTGAGGATTGCGGGTTCAGTCTCGGTGCCGGGAATGACTTCGGTGCCGACGATCACGTGGGGTGGATTGAAGAAATGAATTCCGAGGAAGTGTTGACGAAACGACTCGCTGCGCCCGCGCGCCATCTCCGCAATCGAGAGTCCCGAGGATCCGGTCGCGACGATGGCGTCGTCGCGACGGTGGCGGTCGACCAGTTCCAGGTAGTGGCGTTTGAGCGCGAGGTCTTCGGCCAGCGATTCGAAAATCAGATCGGCCTCAGCGACCGTGCGCGCGAGATCCTTGTCATAGGTTCCGGTCTCGATCCGCTCCGCGACCGCCTCGGCGCGAGCGGCGTTCTGTGCGGCCTGGAGGCCGGCCTCGGCTTTGTCACGTTCGCGGGCCAGCATTACAACGCGGAACCCCGCGCCGGCAAAGACTTCACCCGCGCCGGCGCCCATGGTCCCGTTGGCGCCGAGTATTACCACTCTCTGGATCTTGTCAGCCAAGCAAAAATTCCTCATCGCTGATGATTAGCCGCGCTAAAAGTTCCGTCCGGTCGATGTCTCAGTTTCCCGCCCCGGCACTCGCGGTAAACCGGCGCGGGCCGCTCAACCGAAATCAGGCAATCGCGGCGGCTTGATCGCTTGCACCGATCAGCACAAGCGCTGGCTCAAAGATTAGCCGAGCGGTTGTGCCTGCGCCACCCTCGGCTCGGTAAACCTAACCATTGTTCGAACGAATGCACGGCCTTAGTAGCTTAAAGTTGCATTAGACCGCGGCCGGGGCTACGGCAGGCCCATTTCCGCGCGAAGGAAATCCTTCACCCCCTCGCCGCCGCTTAATGCGACCGTCACGGGACCATTCCCAGGCGCCAGCTCAATTCTGAACTGCAAAAACGGACAGCAGCGCCGCTCGAGCGCGATCCATTCGGCAAGTGCGGGGAGCTCCAGCTCGGTCGAGTCCACGCGGAGCTCGAATCCGTGGTCGAGTTCCGCGCGACCGACAATCGCCTGCGCCAAAGCGCCGACCAGCGTGCGGCGCCGCGCGCGCTCCGCCGCGGTCAGCGCATTCAGATCGCATGCGATCGGAATCTCCGTTTGCTTGTTCAAGGTCAGGGTTCGTACCATTCGCGCTCGATTGAACCGATCAGCCGTTCCGCGCCCACCGGTCCCCAGCTTCCCGCAGGATATTCCTCGATAGGGACTCGTGTATCATCGCTCCACGCATCGAGGACGCCTTGCACGAATTGCCACGAGGTTTGTACGTACTCGGCGCTGGGGAACAACGTGTGATCGCCTTCCATGACATCGAGCAACAATCGCTCGTAGGCATCCGGCGAGGAATCGGCACCGAACTCGGTCGAGTAGCTAAGATTCATCCGGACCGGTTTGAGGGAGACATCGAGCCCTGGATGCTTGGACACCACATCAAAGGAAAACCCCTCGTCGGGCTGGATGCGAAGGGTCAGGAGGTTGGCATCGATATTCCCGGCGCGGTTGAACAGAATGCGCGGGACTTGCTTGAACTGCACCACGATCGAGCTGGCACGGCGCTTGAGGCTCTTGCCGGTACGCAGGAAAAACGGCACTCCTGACCATCGCCAGTTGTCAATTGCCATCCTGAGCGCGACGTAGGTCTCGGTGCGCGAATCGGGCGCGACCCCCTTTTCCGCCAGGTAACCGGGCACCTCGACCTTACCGGAGCGGCCGGCCGCATAGCGAGCGCGTACCGTCAGGTCGCGCGCGGCGGCTCCGCCAATCGGCCGCAAGGCGCGCATGACATTCTGTTTCGCCTCGCGCACATCCGCCGCGTTGAGGGTGACCGGCGCTTCCATCGTCAGGGTGGCAAGCAGTTGCAAAAGATGATTCTGCACCATGTCACGCAACGCGCCGGAATGGTCGTAGTAGCCTGCGCGGGTGCCCACCCCTTCCGCTTCGGCCACGGTAATCTGCACATGATCGACGTTGCGGTTGCCCCACAGTCGCTCGAAGATCGAGTTTGCGAAGCGCAGCACCAGCAGGTTCTGCACGGTTTCCTTGCCGAGGTAGTGATCGATGCGGAAGATCTGCGACTCGGCCATGTGCGCATGCAACGTGCGATTTATTTCCATGGCACTGGCCAGGTCGTGGCCGATGGGTTTTTCGACCACCACCCGGGTGAACTGCTTGGCATCCGGCGCGGCGATCAGCTTGTGCGCCGCCAGCCGCGCGATGCAATCGTTGAAGGCTTCCGGCGGAATCGACAGATAATAAATCCGATTGGGAGGTATCTTCCGCTCGCGCTCGATTTGTTCCAGCCGTTGGCGCAGGTGTTGGAACCCCTCGGGCTGCTCGAGGCCGGATTGGTAGTAGAGGCCGTTGGCGAAGGAGTTCCAGCAGGTTTCGTCGACTTTGAGCCGGGAATATTTCTCGACCGCCTCGCGCGCCCCGCTGCGAAAATTGTCCTGCGAAAGCTGCGAGCGCGCGAATCCCAGGACTGCGCTCTGGGGCGGCATCAGCCCCTGCCCGCAATGAACCAGGTTATACAGTGAGGGAAGCAGCTTGCGCCGAGCCAGGTCTCCCGAGGCGCCGAATATGACGAGCGTGCAGGGTGGAGCGGGGTGGGAACTTTGGATAGTCAGTTTTTCTTCCACTGGTCGATGTTACTACGTTGCCTCGGTGAAGGTATGTATGGACCGAGTCCTCGAGACGATGATATTTTGGTGGAGTTGCTTCTCGCCGTCGATGTTTCATTGTCCGGGTCCCGCGACAAAACGGCGAAACGCCGAGACGCTCGATGAGTGAACGGGTAGTTGCGATCGAACCGCCGCAGCCCTCGCGATTGCGCGAGTGGGTGCCGATTTTCATCTGGGCGGCGGTGATTTTCACCTTCTCCACCTCGGGGTTTTCCGCGGACAGCACCGCACGGGTAATCTCACCGATCCTCAAGTCGCTGTTTCCCGGCATCTCGCTGGCGTCGTTGGATCTCGCCAACAGCCTGATTCGCAAAGCCGCCCACTTTACCGAGTACGGAATCTTGTTCTGGCTTTTGATCAGAGGTCCGTTGAAGGGTCGGCCCTTGCTGGCGATGGCGCTGTGCGTGGGTTACGCGCTGACCGATGAAGGCCACCAGCTGTTCGTGATCGGACGCACAGCGTCGATATACGATGTCGCACTCGATTCGACCGGCGCCATGTTCGGCGGCTTCCTGTTCGCGGCGATCGGCGAAATTCTGTAACCCACAAAAAACGGTGCGGGTGCTCAGGCGGCTTCGGGGGCTGACGAAATCCGATCCACCCGGCCAAAGAACATGCGCAGGTTGCGCAGCTCCGCGGAGATCTTCAGCTCGCCCGTGAAGGCAAGACTGTAGAGCTGCCCATAGAGTGCAAAATCGGCCAGACCGATCCGGCCGAGCAGAAAGGCGCGATCCGATAACGCCTCTTCGAAGGGCAGCAGCGCCTGGTGTGCGCGGCTCTGCTGCACGCCGTGTTCGGTGATCATTTGCTCGACGAATCCGGCGCCGTATTTTCGCTCCCGCACCATGCGCCACAGCGCCTCCCGATCCCGTCCCTGGCGCCGGAAAAATGCGACCTCGTCCGGAATCGAAGCTTTGAACAGCGCGTCCTCCAGCTGCGTGTCGATATAGTCGGCCAGCACCTGATGCAGCCCGCTCCAGCTCGGCGGCAAAACCGTGGGCTCCGGGTAGAGCTCCTCAAGGCGCCGCACAATTCGCGCCGAATCGACAATGGTTTCGCCACTGGCCAGGGCCAGCACCGGAACCATCAGCTGGCCCGATGCGAGCAGGAGTTCCTTGCGTTCCAGGTAGTCGACTTCAACGATTTCATACTCGACGTCCTTGAAATCGAGGACCTTGCGGACTTTGGCGCAAAACGGGCTGGTCAGAAACTGGTAGAGTTTCGCGGCCATCAGGCGTTCCGCTCCAGCATCGCACGCATGGTGGTCGCGTTCATGACTCCGAAATTGCGATAGCAGTTGTTGAAGATCACGTGCGCTCTGGAAATTCCGGTAAGACCACGAATCCGCTCTGCCCACTCGGCAAGCTCCCGCTCCGAGTACAGATACTTGTAGCGCTCGGCGACCGTGAGCCGGCGCGCGTGCCAGGCTTCCCGATTGCGGCCGTGAAAACGAATGTAAACCTCGGGGGCGGTAGTCTCAAGCAATGGCGGCAGCGTGCCGGGCAGTTGTGGCTCGTCCACTGAAACGTAGCAGAGGCCTTTGCTGCGCAGGAACTCAAGGCTCTCCCGCCGTTGGCGCCCTTCCGCGACCCAGCTTGGATGGCGAAATTCAATCGCGATTGAATCGCCTGGCAGGCGCGTTTGCAGGCTTTCGAGGTACGCAAAATTCGAAGGCCGGCAGGTGAAGTAGGGCGGAAACTGGAACACCAGCATCCCAAGCTTGCCCGCAGCGCGCAGCGGGGTCAGCGAGCTGTGGAACATCTGAAACGCCGTCTCGAGCACCTCTTGGGACGGACGCTCGAGGCGGCGCTGGGCGCGTTCCTGGCGGGTCAGCATCGCCTTGAGGTTGAGCGGCAGGCGCGCGACCTCGGTGGCGTGTTGGGTCAGCAGGGCGAAGGCCTTGACGTCGAAGATGAAACCGGGCGGGGTGCGCTCGGCCCAGAGCTGCGAATTTTTTTCGGACAGTAGCGTGTAGTAGCTCGCATCGACCTCAACTGCGTTGAATTGACTCGCATAGAAGCGCAGCCGTTGCTCCGCGGTGCGCAGCGATGACGGATAGAAAGTGTCCGACTTGACCAGCGTCGGGTCCGTCCACGATGCGGTTCCGATGAGATATTGCGGCACCGGTCCGCTTGCGCTCGGTTCCATCACGCACAGCCGCGAAGGATTTCATCGAGGTCGATGGCGACCAACGAGTCGCGCACGAAGTCGGCCGATTTCAAGGCCGCCGCCGGCACCGAATGCGCGATCGCCAGCGAGCGCATATGCGCGCGACGTGCGGCCTCGATGCCGGCCGGAGCGCAATCCACTACCAGGCATTCGGGTGGTTCCAATGGATTCCGATCACGCAGCAAAAACCCAATCCGGCCCAGGGTTGCGACGAGGAGGTCCGGTGCGGGTTCGCGCCGCTCCACTTCGGCTTCGCAGAGGACTTCCAGAAAAAGCGGCGCCAGTCCGAGGGCGGCCAATGAGTGGCGGCTGTCCGCATAGCTGCCATGAGCGGTCAGCAGCAGAGGAAACCGCTCGGCGCAGGAGCGAATGAAGTCTTCAGCGCCGGCGTGGAGGACACCTGGCCGGGAAAAAATTGCATCGTAAGCAAAGACCACCGCACGAATCACGCTCTCCCTTGTATCAGAAGCGGCCGGGACAACGGTGGTGCGGGGGTCCTGGCGGACGCCGGACGCTGTGGACGCCACCGCGGGCGATGCGAGCGCGCTCCCTGCCACGGCCCGGGTAGCCAGCCTGCTTCCTTCGAAGCTTGCCGGGAGCAACCGCGGCTTAAGTGCGGTAGCGTGCCAGGATGGGAATTACCTCGCGCTGCGGTTGCGGCGCGCTCACCTCAGCGCGACCGTTCTCGATAGTCATGTCCAGTTCGCTGCGCACCCCGAAACGACCCGGGAGGTAGATGCCCGGTTCTACGGAAAAGCAGGTTCCTTCTATCAAGGCGCGATGGTCCTGCGTCTCCAGAGAATCCAGATTCGCACCCATGCCGTGGACCTCGCGCCCAATCGAGTGACCCGTTCGGTGGACGAAGGCCTCACCGTAGCCGGCCTGCTCGATGACGGTGCGGGCGGCGCGGTCCGCCTCGTGACCACGAATCGTGGCACCGTTATCGACCCGCCGCTTCACCAAATCGACCGCGGCGTCGCGCGCGCGAGCGACGATTTCGAAAATCCGCGCGTGTTCTGCGGGGACTGCCTCGCCCACGAAACCCGTCCAGGTGATATCGGCGTAGCCAGCATCGCGAGCCGGTTCCTTGGCCCACAGGTCGAGCAGTACGAAGTCTCCGTGTCGAATGCGACCAACGTTTTCGGGCGTCGGCCCGAAATGAGGATCGGCACTGTGCTCGTTTACCGCGACGATCGGTGGCTCGGCGGTGGTCAATCCGGCGGTGGCGATTCGGGACATCACGAATTGCTGGAGCTCGTACTCGGTCGGACCGTCTCCCGCGCGCACCCGTCGCGCGATTTCCGCGAAGCTCTCGTCGACGATGTGGCCCAGAGCCGTGCCGGCGCGGCGATGGCCCGCGAGCTGCGCAGCCGTCAGCCGCGCCTCGAAGCGTTGTACCAGGTCGGCGGATGAAACGACCTCCACGCCGGTCGACCGGACCAGCTCCAGCGTGCCCGCATCGACGCGCGAAACGTAAGGAATCGCCGCCTCGGGCGAGTAGTTCATTGCAATTCGATGTGCCGGTACCAGGACCGAACGAAGTCCGGCCACCATCTCGGCATACGACCGGTAAACGATCGGCTCCGCTCCGAGCGCATCCAGGCGATGAGCTTCCACCGCCGAGACTATGGTCCGCACCGCGCCCTGTGAGGGTACGAAGCAGAACCAGCGGCGCGTGGTCGCACCATGTTCCGAAAGTTCGAGCACCCGGTAGGCGATCGGGTCGCTTAACCGAAAGTCGTAGAACAGCCAGCCGTCGAGCCCGGCCTGCCGCAGCGCGTCCTGAACGCTTGCAATCCGGCCGCTCATGAATTCAAGCCCGTGGCACCCGCGTCGCCGAATCTCTGGCCCCAGAGGTTCACGCGCTCGGGGTTGATACGGACCAGGGGGTTGCGGTCGCGGCTTAACTGCATCGCTCGATAGGGCCGATACTTGTCGCGCAGGTTGCGCAACACCAGCAGGTACTCCTCGTTGTCATCGACAATAGTCGCCGTACCCCGGATCATAACGTAGGCAAGCTGCGACCAATCGTCCTCATAGTGATCGATCACAAGCGCGACGCGCGGGTTCTCGGCGATGTTGCGCATGCGCTTGAGCTCGAGGCCGCGCCGCCGCTTGGGCTTTTCATCGATCGCAAAATACACCCGCTCGCCGTCGAACCAGAAGCAAATCGGGATGACGTGGGGAGCGCCCGATTTGTCGGCGGTTGCCAGCCGGGCTACTCGCTCGGCGATCAGAAACTCCCGTACCGAGGGGTGCGACAATTGTCCTGCTGAATTCGCGACCATCTGGTCAACTCCTGGTCAGGCGTTCGAGCGAGGTGCGCGCCGCCCGCACCAGCGATTGGTCGACGGCCTCCGACGCGACGCGCCGCAACCCCTCGATCGCCAGCGCGGTGCCCGGCGGGAGGTGGCCCAACGCGACCGCGGCGGCGCGCCGGACCCCGACCTCGCGATCCGACTCAAGCCGCTCGAGCATCAGCCGGGGAGCCGCGTCGCTATCGGCAAACGATCCCGACAGCAGGGCGAGCGCCGCCAGTCGCACGTGCGCGTCGAGGTCGCGGAGCGCAACCGTCACGGCTTGAAGAACCTCGCTGCCGCGGACGCCCAGGTCGCGCAGGCAATACAGCGCCATCTTGCGTGCCGCGGGAATGGTGCTGTTCACCAGGGCGAGCAATTCCTCGCGAATTTCCTTCGGATGCGTCCGGCCCAGCCGAACCATCAGTTCCGCTGCGGCCCAGCGCAAATCTCCGTCCGAACTTCCTAACGCCTCGCACAGCGCCGCGGCGGTGTCGAGGGTCAGGGCCTCCTCGCCGACCGCTCCGAGAGCGTATGCGGCGCCAAAGCGGATGCGGTGATTGTCGCTCCGGAGGCCGGGCCGAATTGCCGCCACGATGGTCGGATCGCGCCGGGCGATTGCCGCAAGCGCATCGGCCGCACGGCGGCGGACGGTCTTGCTGTCCGCGCCGAGACAGCCCGCGATTGCTGCCACGGTTTCCGCGCCCAACCACTGCCCGGGATTTTCAATGATTGATACGAGTGCCGCCACGCGCTCCTCGATCGCCGCCGAGTGCAAAGCCGTTACCAACCCGTGGTTGTGGGCATCGGGATTCATCGCGCCCCGACGACCAGCCGGACCAGGTTGGAGAGCTCACCGAGGCCAAGAATGAAGTTGCGATCGGCCGAGAACACGCTGGTGACCGAGTTGGACACCGCGACCAGGTCGTGAGTCTGACCTTCGAGGGCGGCCTCGAAAAACGCAATCCCGGAAGAGTTCGCGATAAGATCGCCGCTGAGCATGAGACGCTCGATCCGATTATCCGCCGAGACCCTAAGCCACGCCCCGATCTGTCCGAGTTGTCCCGTCATGCGGCCCGACCGGTTGTATTCGGTTGCATCGGCGACGCGGCGCAACCAGTGGATTGATTGTAATGCTTTGCCGCCCTCGACCGCATGCCGAATCTCTTCGGGAGCGAGTTCGCGCTCGCGGAGCTCTCCGAGGGTTTCCCGGTAGCCGCGCACGATGGCGTCCGCAACCTCGGCCAACCCAATCTCGCGTCGCAGTTCGCGCTTAAGCGTGGATGAGGTTTCCTGGCTGTGCACAACCGACGACACCGTGCCGCGGGGGTCGAGCCGATCGAGCTCGCGGCTTAAGTCCTCCATCCCGCGACTCACGGCTATCGATGCTTCGAACAGGAGGGCGCCGGAGTCAGCGGTCTCGAAGGTGCACATCGCAAGCTCGCGCCGGTCAACGGTGATCGCGTCGCGTCCCGCATAGAAGCATTCAAGGCCGAGAGCGCGGAGACCCGCGAGCAGTCCCCGCGCGTAGCGGTTCATGACTTGCTCGGGTTTCAAGTTGGCGTCGCGCTCCGGTAGCAGCGCGCCCCACTTGGGCACCACCAGCGCCAGCCCGAGCCATCCGTCACCCGCACCCACGGCGCGTCCCCCCGTAAGCCGCCGCAGCGCGACGATCCCGTCGTGGTCGGGTGCCCCGCCGTAAAGATGGTAGCGCCCGATCGACACCCCGCATCCGGTGGTCGCGTACAGCACCAGGACCGGCTCGCTGCGGCCGGCAGCAACTGCCTCGAGCAGGTGAAGTTCAAGGCCAAGCAGGTCCCATGGGGAGACGGCCGGCCGCACGATGGCCTCGAGGGCATGCACGAAAGGATCGTAGAAGGCGCCGCCAAGCGCGGCAAGTCGGGCTGGACTACCGTTCTTCGCCGAGCAGAAAGATGGACAGTGCAATCAGCGAGAATACGATGTTGGGCAGCCACGCGGCCCACCACGCTGACATGAGGCCCGAGCGTCCAAATGATGAGGTGATGCCGAAGGCCAGCCAGTAGCCGAACCCAATCGCAATCGCCAAACCAAAGCTACGCCCGAGGCTCAGGTGGCGGGGCAGGGGGTCCAGGCTCAACGCCATCCCCAGCGCGACCATGATCAGACAGGAAACCGGCGTCGCATACTTGAGATCGCGGTCGACCAGGTAACCCCCGGGGTCGAGGCCTTTGCGCTTCAAGCTGGAGATATATTCGTCGAGTTCCCACAGGCTGAATTCATCGGGATCGAGTCTCAGAATCGAAAAATCCGCGGGCTTAAGCGCCAGTCGGAGCCGATCGGCACTGGCCGCGGTCACATTGCCGTTGGGCTCCAGTGAAAAATCCTTGATTCCGTGCGGCACCCATTGGTGGCCGTTCCAGTCGGCGCGGTCGGCGTAGACGATGTCCTTGACGGAGTAGTCCTCGCCGATGTGGTAGACGGTGACACCCTGCAGCTCGGCCTTTTTCTTGTCGTACGCGTCGGCCGAGGCGAATCCGCTGCGCAGCCGAATCCAGATGCGCTTGTCGGAGAAAACGCTCTGCAGCTGCCGCTTCTTCATCTCGACGTGGTACAGGTACTTCGCCTGCCGGGTTGCGCGCGGCACCACGGTCTCGCTCAGCAGGAAGTTGAACGAGGCTATCAGCAGGGCGACGAACATCACCGGAATCGCCATCTCCAGACGGCTGATCCCGAGTTGCTGACAGGCGAGCACCTCGCCCGAGCGATTCAGAATCGCAAATCCGAGCAGCACTCCGGCCAGACAGGCGACCGGAAGGATCTGCGTAACGATGAGCGGGACCTTGAGCGCAAAGTACTCGAGCCCGAGCAGCCCGAGGCCGCCGTATCTGATCAGATCATTGAAACGGTCGAACATGTCGCCGAGCAGGTACGCCGCGGTAAACGCCGCAACGCAGACCATGAACGGGCCAAAGAACTGGCCTGCCAGAAACCGGTCCATCACCGGGGACAGTCGCGGGCGCAGTCTCATGCCGCCGCCTTCCTGCTCCGCTCGTAGCGCTCCACCAGGTCCCAGATGATGTCGCCCGGCCCGCGCCCCTGGTTGCCCTTGTCCTTGGCAGCGCGCACGAACAGCCAGACCGCCAGCGCGATAAACACCAGATCCGGGATGCTCATCGCGACAAACGCGGTCAGCGCGCCGCGTTCGGCCAGTGTCCGTCCCACTCGCATCAGGCCGTAGTAGAAAAAGAACAGTCCTACCGCGACCCCGAACCGCTCGGAGTGGCCCCCGCGCGCGGGTTTGAGGCCCAGGGCGATTCCCAGCATCGCGAACATCAAGGTCGCCAGCGGCACGGTGTACTTGGCGGCCCGCTCGGTCTCCGCTTCGTAGTCGGGTTTGCCGGTCGCGCGCGCCTTGGCGATCCGCGCCTTGAGCTCGCGGTAGGGAAGTTGATCGGGGTCGCGGTCGGAGCCGAGGTCCGCTTCCTTGGGACGAAAACTCAGATCGTAGATGCGAAAACTTGTGACCCGGCTCTGATCGGTGTTGGCTTCGGTGCCGTATAACGATCCGTCGAACAGGCGCAGCGTCGTGCCGCCCTTGTCGTCGGGCAGCACCATGCCGGATTTGCCGATGATGGTGGTCTGCTGGTGGGGATCGCGTGAGTCGGAGATGAGCACCCCGTGCAGGGTGCCGTCGTCGTTCGAAATGTGATCGACGTAGATCATCACCCCGGGCAGGTCGTCGTTGAAAACCTTTTCGCGAAGTCCGGCCGCCGCCTTGGTGCGGGTAAGATAATAGAGGCGATCTTCCAGGCGTTGATTTGCCCACGGCCGCACCGTGAACGCAAACCAGCTCGAAATCGCATAGACCACCAGCGCGACCGCCATCACGGGCACCGCGATCCGATACAGGCTCACGCCGCAGGCGCGCGCGGCGGTCATTTCCTGGTCGCCTGACATCCGTCCGAATCCGAGCAGCACGCCGAGCAGCACCGCCATCCCCAGCGTCAGTTCGAGAAACGCGGGAAGAATGTAGCCGATGAGGCCGAGTACCTCGCCGAGCGTGACTCCGTGGTTCACGACCATCTCGGTGAGCTTGACCAGGCGCCCGGTCACGAGCGCGAAGGTGAGCAGGCCGACGCCCATCAGGAACGGAGCGAGGACCTCCCAGGCGACGTAGCGATCGAGGATGGTAACTTTGGGGACGGAAGGGCTCAACGAAGGTTCACGGTAGAAGCAGGGTCGACCACAGCATTTTAGGCCTTGCGCGGTTTTACTCAACACCCTGATAGAATTGCCGAGCAATGCGAAGGTTCCGCCATCGTCCTTCTGTGCAGCGCGAGGGGCCGCGCGGAGAACCAGGGCGTGGGGGTCCAAACGTGGTGTTTGGAGCGGAGCCGGTTAGCGAGCTGGTTCTGGCCGCACCCGATTCGATCGAGGCGCTTCACGTGAGGGCGGGAGATGAGCGCCGGTTCAGCGACGCAGCGGAGCGGGTGCGCGCCGCCGGAGGCCGCGTCGTAATCGCGCGCGAAGGCGAGCTCGAGCGGCTCGTCGACCGCGACGCCCGTCATCAGGGCGTCGCCGCAATCGTGCGCGAGTACCAATATGCAGACCTCGAAGACGTCGTCCGCGATGCCCCCGATCCGATCGTGCTCGTCGACGGGGTCACCGACCCGCGCAACCTCGGCGCCCTGCTGCGATCGGCAGACGGTGCAGGAATCGGTGCGCTGGTGCTGGCGCGCGATCGCACGGTGGGGGTTACCCCGGCCGCGGTAAAATCATCGGCGGGCGCGTGGGTGCATTTGAGAATCGCGCGCTGCGGCAATGTCGCGCGCACTCTGCAGATGCTCAAGCAAGCCGGCTACTGGATTGTCGCGCTCGCGCCGGGCGCCGAGCTCTCGGTTTACGAGCTGGACACCGCGCGCAAGCTGGTTATCGTGGTCGGGTCCGAAGGCGAGGGTATCCGCCCAATCGTGAGAAAAGCCGCCGACTTCGTCGTATCGATTCCAATGCGCGGCAAAGTGGCGTCGCTCAACGTTGCGGTCGCGGCGGCGGTTGCGCTGTTCGAAATCGTTCGCCGCCGCGAGCGAGCCGGCTAGGCTTCGCGTCTGTGCACATCGGCTCTGCGGGTTGGCCGGCGTCGACTGTTCGGGGGGTGGTTGTTTCGGACCACTGCTCGCTCATTGCGACCGCCCTGCCGCTGCGTCGATATATCCCCGAAACATCGCCTGTGCATTCATTGCCGGGCGATACTCGCCTATGGATCGCGACCCGCGCGGGTCGTCATTCCACACCGCGTGTGGGGTTCCCGGTGCGATGGTCACCTTCTCGCCGCGTCGCAGGGCATATTCGACTCCTGCCACCCGGCATCGCACCGTGCCCTCGATTACTTCCACACGCTCTTCCTGCTGGGTGTGGATGTGGTCGCGCGGCGAGGGCGTCACGGCCCTTGCGATGTATTCGAAACGGAACAGCGCACCGGACGATTCCTCCGCGGACACGAGCACGATCACGCGATCGCGTGGTACCTGACGTTCTTGAAGCTTAACCGCCATGAACCTCCTCCCTCCGCTGAGCGCAGCCGTTGAATGATGAGAACGAATTTAGCATTTGAGTGATACGGACGCGCGCGACCTTGCTGACAGGGCCATGTCAGCAGGGAGCGTTCGGACGCTTCGGCCAGGTGGCCTCCTGACAGCCGGC
The DNA here is from genome assembly GCA_019237115.1 of Deltaproteobacteria bacterium. Classification (GTDB taxonomy): domain Bacteria; phylum Desulfobacterota; class Binatia; order Binatales; family Binataceae; genus JAFAHS01. The sequence goes on along the minus strand of JAFAHS010000159.1, from coordinate 3,514 downwards.
GTCAGGGGTGGGTCACGATTTGCGCAGAAGCTGGCGAAACAGGTCTTCTGCCGACTTGCCCGGCTCGAGCGGAAACGATTGGTCGAGGAACTCGACCTCATCCATCCGATCGGCTCGGAAGAACCGGAAATCGTCGCGCAGTTCGCACCACGAACCTGCCATCCACAGTGGCGGATAAAACCACAGGGTGAGAGGGCGCACGGTGCGCCTGGTCTCGGCGCCTTTTTCGTCATGATAGCGGAAACAAATTTTCTGGTGGTCGCGAATGGCGCCGCGCAGACGGCGCAAGTCGAATTTGAGAGTCACGCGGCGAACGTCCTTGGGCGCCCACAATGACCGGTCGTCGACCATCCGTCGCAAGTTTGAGGGTATGACGGTTTCGATCTTTGCCAGCGCCGCGTCCGCGGCATCGCCCAGTTCCTTGTCGCTCCAGTTCTGCACCATGCGAATTCCGAACAGGAGCGCCTCGAGTTCGTTCTCGCTGAACATCAGCGGGGGCAGGTCGTAGCCCCTGCGCAGCGAGTAGCCGATGCCAGCGGCGCCCTCTATCGGCACCTTGCTTGCCACCAGGTCGCGGATGTCACGATAAATCGTGCGTTCGGTGACGCGAAGCTGCTCGGCCAGGGCGTGGGCCGTGACCACGCGATTGCGGCGCAGGCGCTGGATGATCTCGAAGAGTCGATCGGTGCGGCGCATTGTGCGGAATCCTTGACCGGGCCTGCCTTGACTCAGTGAAAGTCCAAACCACCGGATGATCTTGACGCAGCTCCCGGAGTAACAGCGTTCTATTTGCCGCCGAACTCCGGTTCGGAAGGTGCCTCGAAAGGGCCGGATTCTGCTCGTCCTTGACTATGTGGTATCATCCGAATACCGTTTTCTCTTTAAACGTTGTTTGCCGATGTAGCTCAAAGGTAGAGCAACTGACTTGTAATCAGTAGGTTGCCAGTTCAATTCTGGCCATCGGCTTGGCTCAGAAGGTGGTGGCCTTGCGGAGAGGTTCCCGAGTGGCCAAAGGGAGCAGACTGTAAATCTGCCGGCTTATGCCTTCGGAGGTTCGAATCCTCCCCTCTCCACCAAGATACAGATGGCAGGAGAGCGGGAATAGCTCAGTTGGTAGAGCGCGAGCCTTCCAAGCTCGGGGTCGCGGGTTCGAGTCCCGTTTCCCGCTCCAACCCAGCCGGATTCGGCGCAGAGAAAACTTTTGGATGGCAGGTTTGCCCATGTAGCTCAGTCGGTAGAGCACTTCCTTGGTAAGGAAGAGGTCGCGGGTTCGATTCCCGCCGTGGGCTTTGAACGACGCGAGCGCGCATCGAGTGGGGCGCGAGGGAAGATAGAAAACAGTCATGGCAGCAATCAGGGAATTAATCGGACTGGCGTGTGACGGCTGCAAACGGCGCAACTATATGACCACCCGCAACAAGAAGAAGCAGACTGAAAAGTTCCAGATCAAGAAGTTCTGCCCCAGTTGTCGCAGCCACACGCTGCACAAAGAGACCAAGGTCAGCTAGGCGGCAAGGTGACACCGGCCCCAACGCGAGGGTCAGTAGCTCTAATTGGCAGAGCATCGGACTCCAAATCCGGGGGTTGCAGGTTCGAATCCTGCCTGACCCGCCATCACGGTTCCCTTGTACGGACAGTAGAAAATGGATAAGCTAAAAAGTTACCTCAACCAGGGCGTAAGCTTTGTCCAGGAAGCCTGGATCGAGCTTTCGAAGGTCTATTACCCCTCGCCCAAGGAGACCATCCAGGCGACGATTGTCGTTGTGGCTCTTTCGTTCGTGATGGCGCTGTGGCTGGGGCTGATTGACTTGGGCGCGACTCGCATTGTTCGGGCGCTGCTTAGCTGAACGACGGAATGGAAGTTTTTTGAGGAGTGATACGGCCCGAAGCAGCCGCACGGGCTCGTGATCGAGCCTCGCGATGACGCAAGCGCAAGAAGATAGCCGCAAACCCGACGAGAACCCTAAGCCGGAAGGGATGAAGTGGTACGTGGTCCACACGTACTCGGGCTATGAGCACAAGGCCAAGGCCGCGCTCGAGGAGCGGGTCCGCTCGCTCCACATGGATGGGAAGATCGGCAAGGTGCTGGTGCCGGTCGAACGCGTGCAGGAACTGGGCAAGGGCGGCCAGCGCAAGATCGCGTCGCGGAAATTTTTCCCGGGCTACATCTTCGTCAACATGATTCTCGACGATGAAACCTGGCACGTGATCAAGAACACCCCCAAGATCACCGGGTTCGTCGGACACTCCACCAATCCTCCCGAGGTGCCCGAGTCCGAAGTTTTTGGAATCGAACAGCAGATGGAGGAGGGCGCGCTGCGGCCCAAGCCCAAGGTGTTGTTCGAGGTGGGCGAAGCAATCAAGGTCGTCGATGGGCCATTCCAGGATTTCAACGGCACCGTCGAAGAGGTCAAGCCCGACAAGGGCAAGGTGCGCGTGCTCATTTCAATTTTCGGGCGCGCCACTCCCGTGGAACTTGACTTTGTACAGGTGGAGAAATCGTGACCTGGTGTGCGCTCCCCCCGGTCGTGACGGAGCCCCGTGGATGAGTCTGGAAAATGGCTAAGAAAGTAGTCGGTCAGATCAAGCTGCAGATACCGGCGGGTGCCGCGAATCCGTCGCCCCCGGTCGGTCCGGCACTGGGCCAGCGCGGCGTCAACATCATGGAGTTCTGCAAGGCGTTCAACGCGCAGACGCAGAACATGCAGGGCCTGGTCATACCGGTGATCGTTACGGTCTACGCGGACCGCTCGTTCACCTTCGTAACCAAGAGTCCGCCGGCGTCGGTGCTCTTGCTCAAGGCGGCTGGCCTCGAAAAGGGCAGCGCGACTCCCAACAAGAACAAGGTGGGCAGGGTCACCCGCGCGCAAGTTGAGGAGATCGCCAAGACCAAGATCAAGGATCTCACGGCCGCGGATCTCGCCGCCGCGGTCAACACCGTGGCGGGGACCGCGCGCTCGATGGGAATCGAGATTCAGGACTAGAGGACGAGGGGCGATGGCAGGCAAGAAATATCGCGAAGCCACCAAGAAGATCGATCGGGAAAAGCGTTATCCGCTCGAAGAAGCGGTCAAGCTGGTCACCGACACCAAGCTGGCCAAATTCGATGAGACGGTCGAAGTCGCGGTGCGGCTCGGGGTGGATCCCCGCCAGGCCGACCAGAACGTCCGCGGCACCGTGGTGCTGCCGCACGGAACCGGCAAGACCGAACGAGTGTTGGTTATCGCGAAGGGTGAGAAAGAGCGCGAAGCCAGTGAAGCCGGAGCCGACTTTGTCGGTGGCGACGAGATCATCAAGAAGATCCAGGAGGAGAACTGGCTGGGTTTCGATCGGGTGATCGCGACGCCGGACATGATGGGACAGGTCGGAAGGATCGGGAAGATTCTCGGTCCCCGCGGGCTGATGCCCAACCCCAAGGTCGGCACCGTGACGTTCGACGTCGCTGCTGCCGTGCGTGACGCGAAGGGGGGAAAGATCGAATACCGCGTGGAGAAAGCGGGAATCGTTCACGCCC
>JAFAHS010000483.1 GCA_019237115.1 Deltaproteobacteria bacterium | reverse complement strand
GATCCTGTTCGCGCTCGGCGCGGGCGATGAAGTGGTGGGAGTATCGCAATACTCCGACTTCCCGCCCCAGGCCGCGCGCCTGCCCCGGGTCGGTTCATTTCTGACCCCGAATCTTGAGGCGATCATCGCCTTGCGTCCGACCCTCGTGATCGGGATTGGTTTGTCCTCTGAAATGCGGCAAATTCGTGCGCTGAGGGAAACCGGTTGTTCTATACTGACCATCCGCGACGATTCGGTCGCGGAGATCCGCGACAGTATTGGCGAGATCGGGCGCAAGACCGGCCGCTCCGACGCCGCCCGGCGGTTGCTGGAAAAACTGGACGCGCAAATCGGTGAGGTTCGCACCAGAGTATCCACACTGCCGCGGGTTAGCGTGTTGATGCTGGTGGGGCATGAACCCTTGATAGCGGTTGGATCCGGCACCTTCCTCGATGACCTGCTCCGGCTCTCCAATGCCGATAACATCGCGGATTCGATTGGGCAGCAGTGGCCCAAACTCAGCATCGAGTACATCCTCGCCATGAAACCGCAGGTGATACTCGACGGGCAGATGGGATCCGACCCCGCCGCTCCCTCCCGGTTCTGGCAGCAGTACCCGAGCATTCCGGCGGTGCGAAATCATCGGGTCTATGGCTACCCTAGCGATCGGATTCTGCATGCCGGACCGCACATTGGAACTTCACTGGAGATGCTGGCCGCGATGATTCACCCGGGAGCGTTCCCCGCATCGACGCCGGCGCGAGGCCAACCCCGGTGACGACGCTGCCTGCGAGTTCTGCGCGTCACGACCCCGTCGCGGGTGCGTACCTGACCACCTCGCGGATGGTTTCGGTGCTCATGCTGCTCACCTTCGGGTTGCTGGTGACCGTGGTGGTTGCAGCCACGTTCGGGAGCGTGCACATCAGCCTGATCAACGCCTTCACCGATGCGTCGAGCTCCGATCACGCGATTTTTTTCGCCGCGCGCCTGCCGCGACTGATTATGGCGGTGATCGTGGGCGCGGTGCTCGCGGCGGTGGGTGCCGCTCTGCAGGCGCTGGTGCGCAATCCGCTGGCCGAGGGCGGCATACTTGGCATCTCGGGCGGGGGCGCGCTCGGCGCGATTATCGCGTTGGTGTTCCTGACCCGCATCGGCGCGTCTGAAACCACGGTGGTGCCGCTGGTTGCGTTCGGCGCGGCGCTGCTTTCGACCGTGGCCGTTTATCGGCTGGCACAAGTGGAAGGTCAGCTCGAGCCATTTACCCTGCTGCTGGTCGGCGTGATCTTCAACGCGTTTTGGGGCGCTGCGATCATGGTGGTCAACAGCGTCGTCAATTTCTACTACGCGCACACGATCCTGTTCTGGTTGATGGGCAGCCTGGAGGCACCGACCTGGCACGAAGTCGTGCTGGTCGCGGTGCTGGGCCTGGGTGGCTTTGTCGCGCTCATGCTCCATGCGCGCGACATGAACCTGCTGAGCCTCGGCGACGAAGCCGCGGCCGAGCTGGGGGTGGACGTGGACTTCCTGCGCCGGCTTATCTTCGTGGCGACCTCGGTGATGGTCGGCGCGGTGGTTTCGGTAAGCGGCATCATCGCTTTCGTGGGACTGATCGTCCCGCACATGCTGCGCATTGCCTTCGGCTCCGATCATCGATTGTTGATCCCCGCTTCGCTGATCGGCGGCGCGGGCTTCATGGTCATCGCGGATCTGATTGCACGGGTTGCAATCGCGCCCGCAGAAATTCCGGTCGGAGCGATCACCGCGCTGTTCGGGGGTCCGTTCTTCGTTTACATGCTGCGCCGCGAAGGCGGAAAGCCACTGGGACTGTGAGCAGCGCTACCGCCCCTAACGATTCCGCCCTCACCGCACGCGACCTGCGGGCGGGCTATACGAGTGTGCCGGTCCTGCGCGGGGTCTCGCTTGAAGTCGCGCCCGGCGAGCTGCTCGCGATCGTCGGTCCCAACGGCAGCGGAAAGTCGACGTTGCTGCGAGTGCTCGGCGGCACGATGCGCCCGTGGCAAGGGAGCGTGGAGCTGCAAGGCCGGCCCCTTAAGGAGCTGCAGCGACGCGCGATCGCGCGCGAGGTAGCCACCGTCGCCCAGGAGAATACGGTCGCGTTCCGGTTCACGGTGCTGGAGATCGTGCTGATGGGACGCGCGCCGCATTTGGGCGCATTTCGCTTCGAGAGCCGTCACGATCTCGAGATCGCGCAGGCGGCGCTCGAGCGCTTCGATCTGCTGGCGCTTGCGCATCGCCACATCGAGGAATTGTCGGGAGGCGAGCGCAAGCGCGTGTTCCTGGCGCGCGCGCTCACCCAGCAGCCGCGCGTGATGCTGCTCGACGAACCGACCGCTTTCCTGGACCTCAAGCACGTGGTGGGAATTTTCTCACGCTTTCGGGAATTGGCGACCGCGCGCGGCCTGGCCGTGGTAGCTACTCTGCACGATCTGAATGTCGCGGCGGCCTATGCCGACCGGGTGCTGTTGCTCAGAGCCGGCGAGGTAATCGGCTACGGCACACCATCCGAAGTTCTAACCGAGAGCAATCTGAGATCGGTCTACGAAACCGAAATCTACGTGGGAAAAAACCCCATCACCGGTCAGCTAACCATCCTGCCTGTGCACACTCCGAGGGGTATCTCCCGGTAGTCCAAGAGTGAGGCGTTTCCTGTTGAGAGCTCTTGGTCCCCTCGCTTGCCTTTGGCTTCTGATTTAGCTGTTGCGGGAGCGGCCAGCCGGCGGCTCAGAAGCTCAATCCGTAAAGCTGTGCCGCGTTGTCGTGGGTGAGCTTCCTGCGCATCTCCGCGGACAGTGACTTCATCTGCCGCTCGATGGTAGCGCGCGAGTTCGGCCAGGTGCTGTCGGGATGCGGATAGTCGGAGGCCCACATCACATGTCCGTCGCCGAAAAACGGCAGCAGCGACATAGCGACATGATCCTCCTGGAAGGTCGTATAGATCTGTCGTCTGAAGAGCTCGCTCGGTTTCATCATCAGGGCGATGCCGCCGTGTTGGTCCCAGTACTCGCGTGCTTCCCAGAGCCGCCAGTGCCGATAGTCGAGATCCTGGACGACCCACGGCAGCCAGCCGAGCCCGCTCTCCGCCATCACCAGCCGCATCTTCGGATGGCGCTCGAGAATGCCCCACGCGAACAAATCGACGAACGGATCGAGGAATTGCTCGATAAAGGCCTTGGTCGCGGTAAATGCACTGGCCGGCTTGCCAGCCGCCGGGTCGTTGGGAACGCCGAAAAACACGGTCACATGGAAGGAAAGAATGAGCCCGCTCTCCTCGAGCGCGCTCCAAAACGGTTCCCACGCCCGATCGTGAAGACGCGGCCTCAGGTTGGCGATCTGGAGGTTGGCCTGGCGAAAGCTGCCGCGCGCGGCCAGCCGCAACAGCTCTCGCAAAGCGGCTTCCGGAGACTCGGGCAGCATCGCCACGCCAATCAGGCGGTCCGGAGCCGCGGCGCAGAACTCGGCCAGCCAGTCGTTGTATGCGCGATAGCAGGCATCGCGCAACGCTGGATCTTCGGCGATGATCGAGACCACCGGACCGAACATCACGTGGGTTTGCACACCGTCGCGGTCCATGTCGGCCAATCGCAGCGCGGCGACGCCAGGACGGCGGTCGCTCTGTTCGGTGATCCCGCTGCGGTCGAACGCATTGACAACCGGGCTCGCCGGCTTGGCCACCCCGGGTGCGCGACGCTTGCCCAACCATGGGCCCCAGACTTTGCCTTCGCACGCCCAGACCGCGCGGCCCTCGCGCTCCTCGACCCGCGGCGCCCGATCCCGCATGGACGACGCCAGGCGCTCCGTCCACAGGTCGTCGGGCAGCATCTGCAGGTCAATGTGGTCGTCGCATGAAATGATCTTGTAGTCCATCCGGAAGCTCTCCGATCTGAGGAAGACCTTCACATAATTGGCGAGCCACGAGGAAGGATAGTGGCATTGGTCCGGCGTGCGTTAAAGGCTCTGTAGGTATGGTGGTTGATGA
>JAFAHS010000061.1 GCA_019237115.1 Deltaproteobacteria bacterium | reverse complement strand
TCCTCTTGTATGAAGCGAGCACCACTTGGACCTCACCTTGCGACGGGCACCGGATCGGCTCGGAAACCGAAACTAAAAGGCTGCGTCGTGTAAGCGGCTGAAGGTCTCAGGCCCGCGTCTCGTCAGCGAAAGCCCTGAAGGCAGGGCCAGCACGCAATTTACTATCGCGCGCTCTTTGGCTTCCAGAAGGAGTGTAGGTTTTGGAAGCCAGGATCCTGTCGAATGGTTTCGGACCAATTCTGATTCGATCGCAGAGATTTCCTACCCTGGTTTCTTTCGCCGAGGTCTTTCGCCAAGCCGTTGATTGATAAAGTCCGCGCCGGTCGGAAGAGTGACGTGGACTGCGCCTATACGTTTTGTTCTTCGAGCGGGCTGCGCCTTTTTCTTCGTGGCCCGTGCGCCGACGCGATCCGCGTCCAGGTAGTCTTCCCACAAATCAATCCGCACGGTGTCACGCGGGGGCACACCATCGCCCCACAACTCTCGCGCCTTGAAGCTGACGGAATAGACATGCTGTTCGCGTTCCCCGGCATTGTGGACGCTGCTGTCGGGGAAAACGTACATGCCCCAATCGCGATGAATCACGCCACGCTTCCCACGCACATAGCGCGGGAGACGCGTATGACCAGTGGGGTTGATGTTGCGCACGACCACACGATCGTCTTCGCCAAAGCGGGCCCTTTTGCGTGGGGCCGTTTGGAGGGCTCCTTTACGAAGCGCGGCTGGTTGGGTCAAGGCGATTGGATGAGCCCCTCTCGATATCAGTTCCTCGCGTTTGAGCAGTTCTCTTTCGACCAACGAGGTAATCAGCGCGTTAAGCCATCGTTCGTAGTAACTCGAAGTTAGATAAACCGCCGGCGGGATGCGCTCCATCGCGTGGCGGAACCCCCGCAACCGGGGTAGGAGGCTGAGAAATATTGCCCAGACCCGCCCCTCCCACTCGGCATGAAATACCGGCTCGGTCCGCTCTATCGGAATCAGACCGAACCCGTCCATCCCACCCATGTCGTGCACACCGTTCACGGTGGGTGATTATCGTCGGCGGGCCTTTGCGTCAGCAAGCACTATATCCGCGATTCTTGTTTTGGCAATCGCTTACCCACGTCCCACTCCCTTCCAGGTTTTCGTTTTTCGAACCATCTTATCGGTGGCGGCCGCCGGCGCTGCAGCTTTCATTCCCGGCTTCTTGGAAGTTGAGATCTCAAACTGGGTACGCGCAGGTGGCGCATTAGCGGTGTTTGTTATCGTCTATTGACCAATCCCGCGCGAATGATGGTTGAACCGTCGGATCAACGGGGGACGAGCACGATATCGCAGCCGTCGACAACGCCAGCCCCTCCATAGGATTTATGGGAAGAGTCTCCACCAGCGCTGCGTCATTTATCTGCTTATCGCTGGAGAGAAGGACGTGAACGACAAGGTCCATCACCGCGGCGCGCTGTTCATTGGGACACCGTGGTGCCAAAATAGTACGCAAGCCACTTGAACCAGTCCGACCAAGAGACAAACAGATTTGGCCAGCAACTCTCGATGGGGTCCTAGGGTTTTGCTACCATCTGTTTCTCCACGCAAGATCTTGATCGGAAACAATATCTGAACTATCGTTCAGAACATCAACTCTCGTTCGCGGAGCAACCCTAGATGTCCGACCTGGAGCCAAGCACAACTCTCAAGTTTTCCGGCCCTCGGGAATTGCCAGTCGAGTACAAGGACCTGCTGGTGCGCATGCTCTCAATCCAATCGCGCATCGAGTCCGAGTACATGCTCGCCGCGGAGCGTACTCTCATGAAGCCGCTGGCGATGGCACCCACTCCCGAGGACAAGGCCGAGTATGCCGCTTTCTGGTCCGACGAGGTGCGGCACGCGAGTTACTGGATGAAGTTGCTGGAGGATCTCGGCGTTCATGTCGACCAGGCGTTCATGGCGACGCCGATGCCTATCTATATCTTCGAAATGCGCGATCAGGCGCAGGACTGGATCGAGTACGGTCTGTTCAGTTTCTTTGCCGACCGCCAGGGCGCGTACATGGGCTACGAATGGGTCGGATGCTCTTACGAGCCGCTGGCGCGAATCGCGGACCGCGTGCACAAAGAAGAACTGGGCCACGCGGCATTCGGGTACAAGCTGCTGCGCCGCCACCTCCAGCGCGATCCCGAGCACGGGCGCGAGAAACTGGTTCACTACCTCAGCAAATGGTATCCCGCCGGGCTGGACATGTTCGGTAAATCCGGATCCAAACGCCAGCACGATTTCCTGCGCTGGGGCTTGCGGCGGCGCACCAACGAGCAGATGCGCGACGAGTTTCAGGCGGAAGTAAACGCCCTGCTCAACCGCCTCGAGGTGCCAATCCCCGACCCCACGGCAGGTCGCAGGTTCCTGTAGGGCGACTAAGGCGGGGACAGAACTTGAAGAAAGCCGCCACCCAGGCCGCCGCCGCACGACGGATGGTCAAGCTCAAGACCGGCGCGAAACCGGCTGGTCCAGACGAGCGCTATGACGCCAACATCGATCACATTCTGCGCGCCGCAGCTTCGGTATTCGCCGAGAAGAGTTTCGGCCTGGCCTCGGTCCGCGACATCGCGGCGCACGCGCGCATCTCGTTTCCGCGGATTTACTACTATCTCCGAAACAAGGAAGAACTCCTCTACCTAATTTCACGGCGCGCGTTCGAAGAACTGCTTAAACGCGCGGAGGAAGCCGCGCGCGCCACGCCCGATGCGGCAACCCGGTTGCGCAAATTCATCGCGGGTCATCTCGAGTACCACATGGACAATCTCCCGGAAATGAAAGTCCTGGTGCGCGAGGCCGACTCGCTGACCGGCCGCTATTCGGCCGATATCACGCGCCTCAAGCGTGATTACTCCCGGCTGTGCCGCAGGATAGTCGACCAGTTCGCCGAGGAGCGGGGCCATCCCCTCGATCGCGAAGGCAGCCGGATTGTGACTTCGCTTTTGTTCGGCGCGATGAACTGGTTTTACACCTGGTACGAACCCGCTCGGGATTACGAGCAGCGCACACGAATAATGGACGAAGTGTTTGGGATGATCGCCGGGTCGATCGCCCGCCGCTAGCCGGCCACTGGCATGCTGGATGGGTGTACGCCATATCCCGTGGAATTTCGGGAGCGCTACCTCCGCGAAGGTTATTGGTGCGCCGAGACCATCTCGCAGGCGGTGTCCGCGTCGGCGCTCGCGCACCCGGAACGAATCGCGGTGGCAGATGCGAGCCGCACCCTTACCTACGCGCAGTTGCTGGAAGAGGCTCGCAGCTTCCGTGATGTTCTGGCAAAGCATGGGCTTCAGCGCGGAGAGCGAATAATCGTCCAACTTCCCAACTGCGTGGAATTCGCCAGTCTTTCGTTGGCATGCTTCGATCTGGGCGTCATTCCGATCATGGCGCTACCCGCATTCCGGCGAGCCGAGTTGGAATATCTCGCGAAGCTCAGCGATGCAAAGGCCATCGCGTGTGCGCCCGAGTACCGCGGCTTTGACCACGCCAAGCTGGCGGGGGAACTCACCAAAGAAATCCCGTCGCTGAAATTGGTCTTCAGCACCTCGGCAAGACCCAGCACCATCGACCTGCACGAGCCGGTCCCCGGTTCAGAACCACTCGCTGCTCGGCAAGGCGACCCACTCGAGGTCGCGTTGTTTCTCCTCTCCGGCGGTACTACCGGCCTGCCCAAGCTGATTCCGCGGACCCATGCGGATTACTTGTATAACGCGCGCGAGGCGGCCGTGGTCTGCGCACTGGGAGCGGAAAGCCGAATCCTGATTGTGTTGCCGACGGAGCACAACTTTGCCCTGGCGAGTCCCGGTCTGCTCGGGACTCTCCTGGCGGGTGGTGTGACGATCTTCAGCCAGGACACTCGGGCTGCCGAACTCGCCGCAACGATCTCACGCGAGCGGATTACTCACCTGCCCTGTGTCCCGACTCTTGCGATCACCCTGCTTGACCTGCCGGCGCACGAGCGCCGACAGCTCGATGCGCTGCGGATCATCACTGTGGGCGGGCAACCTCTCCAGCAGGCAACTGCATACAGGCTAAAGCGCGCGTGGCCGGGATTGGTAGTGCAGCAGGTGTTCGGAATGGCGGAAGGCCTGCTCTGCTATACGCGCCTGGATGACCGGGATGAGGTTGCATGTTCGACGCAAGGGCGACCACTTTCGCCCGCCGATGAAATCCGAACCGTCGATGGTGCGGGGCGTGAAGTGGCACCCGGCGAGTCCGGCGAACTCTGGTGTCGTGGACCCTACACCATTCGCGGCTACTACCGCGCCCCCGAACGCAATCTCGAGGCGTTTACCTCCGACGGCTTCTATCGCACCGGTGATCTCGTTCGCCGCGATTCCTCCGGCAACCTGGTGGTCGTGGGACGCATCAAAGACCAGATCAATCGCGGCGGTGAAAAAATTAGCGCCGAAGAGGTAGAGTCCCATCTGATCGCTCATGACGCCGTGTCGGCCGCTGCCGTCGTGGCGATGGCGGATGAGCTGCTCGGAGAACGTGCGTGCGCGTTCGTGACGCTCAAGCCCGGCGCGAGTCTGGAGCTCGAGCGGATGCGCGAGTTTCTCGCCGCGCGCGGGCTGGCCCGCTACAAATGGCCCGAACGTCTTGAAGTAATCGATTCGATGCCTCTGACTAACGTTGGCAAGGTGAAAAAGGCGGAGCTGCGGCGCGATATCGAAATGAGAATCGATCGCGAGCACCGACGCAAAACCGGGGACAGCGCAAACACTCACCATCGCGCTTAGCAACAGCACGGCAAAAGGTACCGGCATGGACGTACAAAAAGGACTTCACGAACTCGACGCTCTGATCAAGCGCCTGGAGCGTAACAATCGCACGCTCAAATCTCATCCGACCATCGAAAAAATCGAACACGGCGAACTGACCATGCCCCAGCTCAGGCACTGGGCAACCCAGCTCTTTGTCGGCAACAAGGGCCACAACGCCAACATCCTGGGGTTGATCTACGCGAAGTGCGATGACTTCCCCGCGCGTAAGGCCATCGTCGAGAACCTCATCGAAGAGGAGTTAGGGCAAGTCTCAGGTGTCAATCGGTCTCATCCTGAGCTGTATCTCGAGTTCGGCGAAGCGATTGGAATCCCTCGCGAGGAGCTGTTGCACGCTCGCATGACGCCCGATGCGACCGCGATGGTGCACTGGATGTACTGGCTGGCGGATTCCAAGCCCTGGTACGTGACGCTGGCGGGAATCAGCCTGGGCTCAGAGCTTTTCAATCCCGACGCGTACGTTCGCGTGATCGATGGCTTGCAGCGCCACTACCACCTCTCCGATGAGGCCCTGCTCTTCTTTTCGGTGCACGTGAAGGTCGACAAGGACCACGGCGACTCCAGCGCCGGCTCGATTTTTCAGGCCATCCCGGAAAGCGCGGCTACCGAGACCCTGTGGGCGGTAGAATCGCACATCGAGTTCATGCGCCGCCTGTGGGCGGACACCAATCCGCCGCTCGCCTGATTCTCAGCGGTTCGATCGCTATGGTTTCTTCAGGTCTTGCACGATCTCTTTGAGCGTTCCGCGATCCTGGTCGCTGCGCACCGGCATATCAAAGCTGAGGCGGCTGATGCCCGCGAAGCGCTTCTTGATCGTGGCCGCGATATCCCG
>JAFAHS010000435.1 GCA_019237115.1 Deltaproteobacteria bacterium | reverse complement strand
GGCGGAGTCGGCCAATCTCCTGATGGCCTATCTTTCACTGGAGTTCGTGAGCCTGACTTCCTACATTCTGACCGGGTTTCTGCGCCACAATCGGCGCTCGCTGGAGGCCGCGCTCAAGTACCTCATCTACGGCGGAGTCGCATCGGGCACGATGATTTACGGGATGAGCTGGATCTTCGGAATCAGTGGCTCGCTCGACTTCGCCGTGATCAACAAGGCCCTGACCACCCACGGCGAGCTCCCGGTGCTGACGGTGTTCATTTCGCTGGTTTTGATCCTGGCCGGGATGGGCTACAAGGTCGCGTCGGTCCCGTTTCACATGTGGGCGCCCGATGTGTACACCGGGGCGCCGATTCCGATCACGACCTTTCTGGCGATCGGATCCAAGGCCGCCGGGTTCGCGCTGCTGACCCGGTTCTTCTTTCCCGCCATCTCCTCGCTCACCGCAAGCGGCAGCTGGCAGGTGCCCAAGGGCGTCGATTGGCCGCAGCTGCTGATGGTCATCTGCGTCATCACGATGACCCTGGGCAATCTCGCCGCGCTGCAGCAGACCAACATGAAGCGACTGCTCGCCTATTCGAGTATCGCGCAGGCGGGCTACGCGTTGATGGGGTTCGTGGTGCTCTCCAACGACGGAATCCGCGCGATGCTGTTCTACCTGTTCGCCTACTACCTGATGGATGCGGGCGCGTTCCTGGTCGTGATGATCGTCGCCAACAGTACCGGTCGTGAAGATATCGATGCGTATCGAGGGCTTGCATGGCGGGGCGGAGTGGTGCCGGCGATCGCGCTGAGCATCTTCCTGCTGTCGCTCACGGGCATTCCGCTCACGGTCGGGTTCATCGGCAAGTTCTATCTGTTCGCCGCGGTCATCCGCGGGCAGTTCTATGCGCTTGCGGTCGTGGGCGTGATGAATTCGGTGGTTTCGCTCTACTACTACATGCGTCCGATCAAGACCATGTTCCTGGATTCGCCCAACGGCGACGAGGGCCAGGTTGCGGGCGACACCTGGAACTACGGCCTGATGGGGGTACTGGCGTCGGCCACCATTGCACTGGGTATCTACTGGACGCCGATCATCACATTCGCCAATCGCTCGCTGAATTTCTTCCTCGGGCCCGCGTAAGCCGCCTTCCTCGAACCGGCGAAGCGCGCATCGTTTCCGCAGGTCGTCGGCAGGCCGCGAGCCAGCCGATCCGGCGGGAAGTCAACCGACGGCGGGTGCGCGGCGCGCAGAGCTCGCGGCGCTCCCAGACGGGCGGGGAAGTCGCGCCCTGGCGGCACCCGCCGCCAGCTTCCGGCGACCGAGGAGGGACTGGATGCCGACCCTGCGCAGCGAGTTACAGCAGTTGCGCGAGTCTCCCTTCAAAGACTGTGTTTGCCTCTTCCGGCTTGGCGACCGTGACCTCGAGGTCGCGCAGCAGTCCGTCCGCGACTGAATAGATCCAACCGTGGACCGCCAGATTCTCGCCGCGCGCCCACGCCTCCCGGACCACGGTGGCCTGCGACACGCTGCGGGCCTGCTCGAGTACGTTGAGCTCGCAGAGCTTGTCCCAGCGTGCGGATCCGCCCGGGCAGGTGTCGAAGAACGCGCGGTGGCGCTGGTGGAGGGCACGAATCGGAGCAAGCCAGTCGTCGACCAGACCTCCCCGGTAGGGTTCGAGCGCGGCGCGGACCCCACCACAGCGATAATGGCCGACTACCATGATGTGCTTTACGCGCAGCTCGCCGACCGCGTACTGCATAACCGCCAGGCAATTTCGATCGGCGTGGTCGACCACGTTCGCAATGTTGCGGTGGACGAAGACCTCGCCCGGCAACAGGTCGACGATCTGATTGGCGGGGACGCGGCTGTCAGAGCATCCGATCCAGAGGAGCTCGGGCGCCTGCTGTGCGGCCAGCCGGCCGAAGAAGCCGGGGTGGTCGTGCTCCATGCGGCTCGCCCATCTCCGATTGTTCCTGAACAGTTCGCGCAACGTCGGCACGTGGTCGAATATGCCACAGAACCGGGGGGATCGTCGTGAAGCAGCGGCCCGGGCAGGAGCGGCTGCCAGCGGGCTCCTCGGCCTCGCTTGACATTAACAGATTGCAATACTAATATTACAATCTGTGATAGAGAGGTCGGGGTGAAGCTGAGCGAGAAGCTGCGCTATCTGCGTCTGGTCGAAGGGACCCTGCGTGGCATGGGCCGCGAGATGACCCAGCAGGACCTGGCCCGCGCGCTCAAGAAGGAAGTGGGCGCGGGACTCAGCCAATCCTATCTGTCGCAAATCGAAAGCGGCGCCCGCCCTCATCTGACCAATGCCTCGCGCATGCTGCTGGCCCGCTTTTTCAAGGTTCATCCCGGGTACCTGGTCGATGACCCGGAGGGCTACCACACCGAGCTGACCAGCGACCTGCGCGCAATGCGCGATCGCCTCGACCTGTGGCTCATCGAGGGGGCGGAGCAATTCGCATCCGATCCCGAGGTGAGCGAGGCGCTGCTGCGCGTGGCCCGGCACGACGACACGCGCAAGTGTTTGATCCTGCTGGGCGCGGTCCTGGAGGCGCCGCAATTGCTCGAACGGCTCAGTGAAGTGCTGAAACCGGACCTGGGCGGGCACCCGCGCAACCAGGCCCACCAACGAAAATCCCTCGGAGTCCGTCCATGACCTGGGCGACTTTCTACCTGGTGTGTTTCTTGGTCGGGACCACCTTGAGCGTGGTGTCGTTTCTCTTCGGCGGCCTGCACCTGGCGCACTTTCACCTGCCGCACTTTCATCTCCCGCACCTGCTTCACGGGCATGCCGGGCTACCCGAGGTGCACGCACCGGATGCCGGCGGCCAGCGCGGCTCTTTGCCGGTCCTCAACCTGGGGACGATGACCGTGTTTCTGGCCTGGTTTGGTGCCACCGGTTATCTGCTCACCGAGCATTCGCCCCTGGCCGCGCTGCTGATTCTGTCGTTCGCAGGCGGAGCCGGAACCGTTGGCGCCGCCATCATCTTCTGGTTCGTGGTCAAGCTGCTGCTCGCACATGACCGCGAACTGGATCCCGCCGACTACGATCGGGTGGGAGTCCTGGCGCGGATTGTCAGTCCGGTCGGCGCGGGCGGCACCGGCGAGATCATCTTTTCCCAGGCCGGCACCCGCAATACCTGTGGCGCGCGCAGCGAAAACGGCGAGGCGCTCGCGCGCGGCACCGAAGTTGTCGTGACCCGCTACGAACACGGGATCGCGTACGTACGCCGCTTCGAGGAAATGGCCGGAGGTGAGGCCAAAACTTAACACCAGCAGTCGTTGCGACTGCAGTGAGCTCCGCGAGGAGGAAATATGTTTGACGTGTTGACCGACGCTGTGATCGTTGCCGTAGTCGCGGTCGGTGCCCTGGTCCTGGTGATGGTCGTGTTTGCCAGGCTCTACCGGAAGGCCGGGCCGCACGAGGCGCTGGTGGTGTATGGATTTCGCGGCACCCGGGTCATCAAGGGACACGGCACCGTCATCTTCCCGATGGTGGAAAACTGCCGCGAGCTGTCGCTGGAGCTGATGTCTTTCGATGTCGCCCCGCAGCAGGACCTCTACACCAAGCAGGGGGTGGCGGTGACGGTCGAAGCGGTCGCGCAAATCAAGGTCAAGTCGGATCCGGAGTCGATTCTGACCGCGTCGGAGCAGTTCCTCACCAAACCCGCATCCGACCGCGAGGCGCTGATTCGCCTGGTCATGGAAGGGCACCTGCGCGGAATCATCGGACAGCTGACCGTCGAAGAGATCGTGAAGCAGCCCGAGATGGTGGCCGATCGGATGCGCTCAACCTGCGCCGACGACATGAGCAAGATGGGTCTTGAAGTGATTTCCTTCACCATCAAGGAGGTCCGCGACAAGAACGAGTACATCACCAACATGGGCCGCCCGGATATCGCGCGCATCAAGCGTGATGCCGACGTGGCAGCGGCGGAGGCGGACCGCGACACCGCCATTCGCCGGGCGATCGCGGTGCGCGAGGCGGCCATCGCCAGGGCGCAGGCGGATCAGGAACGGGTCGCGGCGGAAACCGCCTCGCTGGCGCGGCAGGCGGAAGCGCAGCGCGACCTCGAGGTGAAGAAGGCCGAATACGCGGAGCTGGTCAAGCGCCAGCAGGCGCAGGCCGACAAGGCCTACGAGATTCAGGCCAACGTCATGCAGCAACAGGTGGTGGCCGAATCCGTCAAGGTCCAGCAGGTCGAGAAAGAGCGCCAGGTGAAGGTGCAGGAAGCGGAGATCGTGCGCCGGGAAAAGGAACTGATCGCCACGGTGCTCAAACAGGCCGAGGTCGAACGCCAGCGCATCCAGACCATCGCCGAAGCCGAGAAGGCCCGCATGATGGCCGAAGCGCAAGGGCGCGCCAGCGCGATCCGCGCGCAAGGCGAGGCGGAAGCGGAAATTATCTTCAAGAAGGGCGAGGCCGAGGCCCGCGCGATGAATGTCAAGGCGGAGGCGTACCAGGAATACAACCAGGCCGCGGTCGCGGACAAGTTGATCAGTGGCCTGCCGGAGGTGGTGAAGGCTTTGGCGAGCCCCCTGGCCAACGTCGATCGCATCACGGTGGTTTCCACCGGGGACGGTGATTCCGCGGGCCTGCACAAGATTACCGGCGACATCACCCAGATGGCGGCCCAGGTGCCGGCGCTGTTCGAAGCGCTGTCGGGCATGCAGATGTCCGAGCTGATCAAAAAAGTTCGCATGATCGGCGACAAGGCGGAGCACCCCGCCGGCTCGGAGAATGGCGAGCGCAAGTAGGGCGCCGGGTGCGGCGAAATTGCCCAGGCCGATGGCGACCAAGCGACCCGTACCCACGCGAGCGAGGAGGTTTTTATGGCACTGCTAGATCGTGTTGCGACGCTGGTTCGGGCCAACCTGAACGATCTGCTCGACCAGGCCGAGAATCCCGAGAAGATGCTCAAGCAGGTGATTCTCGACATGGAAAACCAGTTCATACAGGTCAAGACCCAGGTGGCGATCGCGCTGGCCGACCTGCACCTGCTGGAGAAGAAGAAAAACGAGACCGGCGACAAGCACGGCGAGTGGATGCGCAAGGCCGAGCTGGCGGTCGACAAGCGCGACGACGGACTGGCACGCGCGGCCCTGGAGCGTGCGATGAGATTTCAGCAGCTCAATGAGAGCCTGGATCAGCAGATCGCCGACCAGGAGGCGCAGGTCGAGGCCCTGAAAGCGGCGCTGAAGCGGCTCGAAGTAAAGCTCGTCGAAGCCCGCGAAAAGGTCGACCAGCTGATCGTGCAGCATCGACGGTCGCGCGCCACCCGCCGCGCGGCCGACGCGCAAGCACCCAACGGGGAGAGCCGCACCTTCGCTCGAATGCGCTCCAAGGTCGCCCGCGAAGAGGCGCTCGGCAGGGCCAGCGACGAACTGGCTGGAACGGATGACGAGGTTGACCTGCGCTTCCACGTGCTCGAGCGTGAACAGAGAATCGATACGCTGCTCAAGGAGCTGAAGGCGAAAAAGGGCCTCAACTCCTGACCGCTTTCAGCTCGGGCGCCAGAACCAGGCGAACAACCCTCGCGCGCGCGGTTAACTTTCGGCGGATGGGTTCTGTCGCGCTGATGGTCCCACTCCCGGCTGCTCCCAGGACCGGGGTCGCGAGCTACTCGAACACGATGGTGCGGTTGTGATGTATCAGCACCTGCTTGTGCAGGTGGGCTCGCACCGCCTGCGCCAGGGCGATTACTTCCAGGTCTTTGCCCTTGCGCGTTAGGTCCGCAATGGTGTCGCGGTGGGTAATCGGCGTGGTGGCCTGCGCGATGATCGGGCCGGCGTCCAGTTCTTCGGTCACGTAATGGGCGGTGGCACCGATTAGTTTAACCCCCCGGTCATGCGCCTGACGGTACGGACTCGCACCCGCAAACGCCGGCAAAAAGGCGTGGTGGATGTTCACGATCGGTTTCCGCCATTTTTTTAGGAAATCGCCGGACAAAACCTGCATGTAACGCGCGAGGACCACCGTATCGGCATTGAGCTCAGTCAGACGCTCGAGCAGCCGCGCCTCGGCCTGCGGTTTTTTGTCCTTGGTGACGGGAATCACGTCGAAGGGAACCCCGAACGGACGCGCCAGCGGCTCCAAATCGGGATGATTGCTGATGACGCCGACGACCTCGGCTTCGAGCTCGCCGAAGCGGTGGCGGCTCAGCAGGTCCATCATGCAATGCGCCAGGCGCGAGACCATGATGACCATCCGATCCTGCTTGGAAGAATCGTAGAGGTGCCACCGTAACTGCTCCCACGTCAGCAGGCTGGGGAGGTTGCCGGTTAAATTGTGCGCGACCTCAGAAAGCGAAAGCTGCCTGCTTTCGAAGTCGATGCGCCAGAAGAAGTGTCCGTCGGCGTCGTCGGTGTGCTGGTCGGAGGTGATAATATTGCAGCCGAGGTGGAACAGCTGGCCGGCGACGCGGGCGATGATGCCAGGGCGATCGATGCACGAAATTAACAGAATACCCCTTTCCGATTCGGCCACTGGCGGTTGCTCCTGTTCAGCCGGGCGGTCCCATTGTAGTGTCGCCAATTGTCCCCCGACAAACCCAACTCCGGTGCGGTTTTGAGCAGCACCGCAGATTCCTCCGGGGTCCTGTACGTGGTCGCAACTCCGATCGGCAATCCCGGCGATATAAGCGCGCGCGCGTTGCGGGTGCTGGAAGAGGTCGATTTGATCGCATGCGAGGATACCCGCCGGACCGGGCAGTTCCTCGCCGCGCACGGCCTGCGCAAGCCACTGCTCTCGCACTACGAGCACAACGAGGAACGACGGGTGCCCGACCTGGTTGCGCGACTCAGGCGCGGCGCGCGCATCGCGCTGGTGACCGATGCTGGCACGCCGGCGATTTCAGATCCGGGCTATCGCCTGGTTCGCGCGGCGCTCGATGCAGCGATTGTCGTGAAGGCGATTCCCGGCCCATCGGCGGCGATCGCTGCCTTGTCGATCGCCGGTCTGCCCACCGACAGATTCGTGTTCGAGGGGTTCCTGCCCACGCGCGAGGGCGCGCTGCGCAAGGAGCTCGAGGCACTGTCCGGCGAACCGCGTACCATGATCTTTTACGAGGCCGCTCGCCGTCTTGGAGGGACCCTGGCGACGATGGCTTCGATCTTCGGCGAGCAGCGCGAAGCGGCGGTGATGCGCGAGACCACCAAGACCTACGAAGAAACCGTGCGCGGTTCGCTCGGCGAGCTGGCGGCCAGATTCGCCAACGCCGAGACGCTCGGCGAGATCACGCTGGTCGTCGCGGGTGCCGCCGCCGGCGCGACGGCGCGTGGCGCTCAAGCGATCAGTGTGGACCTGCTGCTGGAGGAGGGAATCGGCCTGAAACAGGCGAGCGCAATTGTCGCGAGGCTGACCGGCCGCAGTCGACGGGAGGTCTACCAGGAGGGGCTCAAGAAGCGGAGCGAAGGCTAACGGCTGCCTGATCGCAGTGCTGCGCAAAATCGACGCAACCCGCGCTGGCCGCTTGCAAAGGGGCCGGGAGCGATTACGCCGAGCGAAAATACTCCCCGGGGGTTTGCCCGAAGGTTACGCGAAAGGCCGAGATAAACGCGCTGGGGCTCTCGTAGCCGACATCGAGTGCCACGCTGGTCACCGCTTGACCCGCGGCAAGCAGCCGCAGCGCATGACCCAGGCGGAACTGCTGGCGCCATTTGCCGAAGCCCAGTCCGGTCTCTGACTTGAACAGTCTTTCGAGAGTGCGCTTGCTGGCGCCGGCGGTCTTGGCGAGCTCGCCGAGCGGTCTTCGGTTGGCAGGCTCTTGCCCGAGCAGGGACACGATTCGCTTTGCACGCCCGTCGCGGGGCAGCGGCAAATGAATAGGATCCGACTGCATCAACTGAAGATGATCGAGCATCACCGGTACCAGATGGGAATGCAGCGGGACACTGGAGTTGAGCCCCTTGAGTTCGGATA
>JAFAHS010000411.1 GCA_019237115.1 Deltaproteobacteria bacterium | reverse complement strand
GATCCGTACTGCTCGATCTCGAGCTGGCACGGAGTGACTTCGATCGTCATCGGCAACTGCGGCTTCGGGTTCGCCCCCGTGCATCCGGATGGGCGCGAGCGCGCGATGCTCACCATGACGCGCGTCGAGGCGATCCCGTACGCATCGATGAAGACCGGCATGCCGTGGGACTGGACCACCTTCCCGGAATTTCTCGACAGTATCGAGCGACATCCGAAAGCATTGAACATTCTCCCCTACGTGCCGGTGTCACCACTGCTTACCTGGGTGATGGGCCTCGAGGAGGCCAAGTCGCGTCCGCCGACCGAAAAAGAGGAACGGGAAATTTGCCGGCTCCTCGACGAAGCGATGGATGCCGGGGCGTGCGGATGGTCGGCGCAGCGGCTCGATCCCAACGGACCGGCATGCGTGCAGCGCGACTTCGACGGAACGCCGATGGTTTCGGACCTGATGTCGGATGACACCTGCCTCGCGCTGGCCCGCGTGTTGGGACGGCGCAACGAAGGATTCATCCAGATGACCCTGGCAAGTGGGAATCCGGAGCACGACCTGCGTCACTTCGAACAGTTGGCCGAGGTGAGCGGGCGCCCGGTCCTGTTCAACGTCGTGCAGCCGCGCGACAGCCTGCCCTTCGTGCATCGCGGGAACATCGCGTGGCTCGAGAGTTGTCGCGACCGGGGGCTTCGCGTCTACGGCCAGGCGGTCACGGTTGACACCGGGATGGCGTTCACCTTCGAGGACTGGAACCTGTTCGATGAATGTGCAGCGTGGGCCGAGGCGACCACCGGCACGGTCGAGCAGCGCAAGAACAAGCTTTCCGATCCGGCGCGGCGCGAGGCGCTGCGCGCCCCCATGCCACGCATAATCACCGATCAATTTGATCTGATCTTCATTACCACCGCCGCGCGAACTGAACTCAAAGAGTACGAGGGCCTGACCTTGCGCGAACTGGCGGAGCGCACCGGCAAGCACCCGGTCGATGCCATGCTCGACGTCGCGGTTGCCGACGACCTGCGCACCGAGTTCTACGCACCGGGCCCGAACCAGAACCTGGACTTCCTGAAAGAGATGCTCGACTACCCGTGGTTGATTCCGGGCGTATCCGACGGCGGCGCGCACACCAAGTTCTTTACCGGCGGCCAGTATCCGACCGACCTGCTGGAGCGGGTGGTCCGTGAGCGGGGAATGTTGAGCCTGGAGGAAGCGCATTGGCGCTTGAGCGCTTTGCCCGCGCTGTGCGCCGGATTCCGCGATCGCGGGTTCCTGCGGGAAGGCGCGCCGGCCGACGTCGTAGTCTACGACTACGAAAAACTTCACGTACGACCGATGGAGATCGTGCATGATCTGCCGGGTGGAGAGTGGCGACGGGTGCGCAAGGCCGAAGGGTTCCGCTCGATAATGGTCAACGGTCAGGTGACGATAGAAAACGATCGCGAGTCGGGAGCCCATCCGGGACGCCTGCTTCGTCATGGTGCCGCGTAGGCGGCCGCGCCCGGAGCTGCGAGGTTGACCGGGGCTACGGCCGTTGTCGTCCGCGTCGGTTCGCTGCCGGCGGTAAATCGATCTTCGAAGGCGCGCCGTTGCGAGGACGCCTGCGGGTGGGCGCGCCTTGCGGGGCGGGGTGAAAAGGTTGCTGCGGTTCTTTTCCTTGAGACCCCTGTGCCCAACCTGCTTGTCACCGAGGCTGTGAATCCCGCGCTTCGGGGGCTTCAGGCCGCTTCTCAGAGTCTGGCGAATGTTCGATCATCTTCCCGATGGCTGACGAGAGACGCGACTACTTCCAGGAAGGGATCGATCTCTTCAACGCCGGTCAGTTCTTTGAGTGCCACGAAGCGTGGGAATCCGTGTGGAATCGATCCGAGGGCGACGATAAGGTCGCCATCCAAGGGTTGATTCAAGCCGCGGTGGCAATCCTCCACCTCGAACGCGGAAATCGCGAAGGGGCCGAGTCTCTTTACGCGAAGGCGCGCGCGAAGCTCGATCGACTGCCGGACAATTTCAGAGAGCTCGCGATGGGCGAACTGCGGCAATCGCTGGGGGAGTTCTTCAAGTCGGTTCGCACCGCAAAAGTGAGTTCGCTTCCCCCACGCCCGCAGATCCGTCGCATTCGCGTGGGCGCCTAGTTTCGCATGCAGGAAAGCACCAGCGGCGCATGCGCCCGAGTCAATCTTTGGCAGACCTGGTCACGGGTCGCGGTGGATGCTTGCTCGCGCGGGGTTGCGTTGCCTCCGGCCCGTGGCCCGACCCACGCTGCCTGGCGCTCCGAGCCACCGCTCGGCGGAGGTCAGAAGGGGATGTCCTCGTCGTCCATCGGCGGGGGATCGCCGCCACCCGGATGACCGCCGCCCCGTGAGGCGCCAAAGTCCGCTGCCTCATCGGCGCCCGCGCCCGCCCGTCCACCCAGGAACTGCACGCGTTGCGCCACGATATCGGTTACGTAGCGTTTGCCGCTCCCGTCCTTGGCCTCGTAGTTTCGATAGGCAATCCGCCCCTCCACGAAAACCTGGCGGCCTTTTTTGAGGTATTGCCCGCAGAGCTCGGCCTGCTTGCCGTAGACAACGATGTTGTGCCAGTCGGTGCGCTCCTGCTTGGCGCCATTGCGATCGGTGTAATTTTCGCTGGTCGCGATGGAAAAGTTTGCCACGGGGTTGCCGGAGGGCAGGTAGCGGACTTCCGGATCTCGTCCGAGATTTCCGATCAATAGGACCTTGTTTACGGACATTCGCGCGCCACCTCCACGGCTGAAGCTATGCCGAGCCTCACGCCTTAGGCAAGCGAGTCACTGCGACCTTTGCACAGGCGCCAAAGCAGGTGGAAAACTAAAGCGTCGCGTGCAGACCGCGACGGGAGGTGAACCATGCCGGAGCAACTCTACGAGGAAGCTATCGACGCTTCGAAGCGCTGTTCGGCAAACATCCGGGGTTTCGCCGGGCACATGCGAAGGGCGTTATCTGCGAGCGCTCTTTCTCCCCGGCGTCGGTGGCGGTCGACTTTTGTCGCGCGGCTCATCTTCAAGGGCCGCCAGTGCCCGTGACCGTGCGGTTCTCCAACTTCACCGGTCTGCCGCAACTGCCGGACAACGATCCGCAATCGAATCCGCGCGGCACGGCGATTCGCTTTTACGCTCCCGGTGGCGCTGCGACAACGGACATCGTGGCTCACTCGTACAACGGTTTTCCGACCTCGACCGTCGAAGAGCTGACCGCATTTCTCAGGGCGCTGGCAGTCAGCGGTCCCGGCACTCCCGATCCGAAGCCAATTGCGAAGTTCCTTCCAGAGCCATCCGGCCGCGGCGAAGTTTGCCCAGGCGCCGAAGCCCGCGCCGGCCAGCTTCGCGACCGAAAGTTTTTACGGTGTGAACGCGTTTCGCTTTACCAATCGCGCCGGCAAACAGCAGTTTGGCCGCTCACAAATCCATCCCGTCGCACAGGAGCATCATCTCCGCGCCGCAGAAGCTGCCTCGCGATCGCCCAACTACCTGTTCGAAGAACTCGCCGCACGATTGAAAAACGCAAGCGCCCCGATTCCGCCTGGTCGTCCAGTTGGCGGCCAGCGGGATCAGATTACCGACGCCACTCAAACGTGGCCCGATACGCGACCCGTGGTCGAACTGGGGACGATCGAAGTGCGCAGGATCGTGGAGAACAGCGACGCGCTGCAGCGCACCATGGTCTTCGACCCGATGCGCCTTATTGACGGGGTCGAGCCTTCGGACGATCCGATCCTGCAAGCTCGCCCCGCGGGCTATTCGGTCTCGTACCGAAGACGCACCGCGTCTTCCTGAGCGCTCGCGGCCAAGCCAGTCGCGACTTTCGAGTCCGTCCACGGCGCTATATAATTCATTTTGGTGCAGGGCGGGCAAGGGCGATGGCGGGGAGCACTCCAATAGGCACTCCGGTCAGATTGGTTGCGCTTGGCGGGTTGGGCGAGATCGGCCTCAACTTGATGGCCATCGAATGCTCGGGCAGCGCGCTGGTCATCGATTGTGGCGTGATGTTTCCCGACCAGCCCGAGTTGGGTGGCGGGGTCCTTATCCCGGAATTCGCGTGGCTCGAGCGCACCCGCGCGAAGATCGAGGGAATCGTCCTTACCCACGCTCACGAGGATCATATCGGGGCGCTGCCGCACCTGCTTCGACGCATCAAGGTTCCCGTCTATGGGACGGATCTCACCCTGGCGTTCGTCCGGCGCCGCCTGGCTGAGGCTGCCTTTGCGGAGGAAGTCTCGCTGGTGTCGATCCGGCCGCGGCGACCTTTTCTGGCCGGTCCTTTTGAAGTCGAGCCGATTCGCGTCACTCACTCGACTCCCGATTCGGTTGCTCTTGCGATTCGCACTCCGGCCGGAACCATTGTCCACACCGGCGATTTCAAAATCGACGAAGCCCCGGTCGACGACGGAGTCTTCGATCGCGAACGCTTCGCGGAACTGGGACGCGAGGGAGTCGTCCTGTTGCTTTCGGACTCCACCAACGTGGAACGGGCCGGGCGCACCCCTTCCGAGAGTTCGCTCAAACCGGTCCTGCGCGAAATCATGTCGCGATCGCGTCAGCGGTTTTTCCTCTCGGCGTTCTCCTCGCATCTCCACCGCTTTCGTCAGGTCGCCGAAGTGGCGGCGGAGTTGGGACGCCGCGTGGCTCCGCTCGGACGCCGGATAAGTGAAAGCGTCCGCCTCGGTCTCGAAACCGGGCAGCTTCCCTTTCACCCCGGCGCCTTCATCGAAGCCGCCGAGGCCCAGTTTCTGGAGCCGCGCAAGGTTGCATATCTGACCAGCGGCAGCCAGGGCGAGCCGCTCTCGGCGCTGGCCCAACTCTCAAACGGCACCCATCCGCGGATTCAGATTGAACCCGAAGACGTGGTGGTGCTGTCCTCGCGCTTCATTCCCGGTAACGAGCGCACCATCAATACGCTCGTCAATCGGCTCTACAAGCTCGGCGCCGAGGTATTCTACGATGCGGTCGCGCCGGTGCATGTATCGGGCCACGCCAACCGGGAGGAACTGGCAGAGATGCTCGTGCTTACACGGCCGAAGTACTTCGTGCCGATTCACGGAGAATTTCGCCATCTCGCGCGTCATCTGGCGCTCGCCATCGAGACGGGGATTCCGGAGCGCAATTGCTTCCTGCTTGAAGACGGAGACACGCTGGTTTTGAATGGCACGCAGGCTCACCGTGGTCAGAACGTCGATTCAGGCCGCGTGATGATCGACGAGGGCGGTGCGCGCGGCGACGTCGCCGTGCTGGGCGAGCGCAGGGTGCTGGCCCAGGAAGGAACCGTCACCGCGATCCTCATCGTTTCGGCGAAGACCGGCCAAATAATCGCCGGACCGGACCTGGTCTCGCGGGGGGTGGTGAGCGGCGACGGAACCTCCGAGCATATGCGGCGCGCGCGCGATGAGTTGGCCGCGCGCCTGCGCTACCTCGGGGGACCTTATCGCGCCGACGCGATAACGCTGAAGGACGAGGTGGTGCGGACGATTCGCGGCTACTTCAGCGAGGAGCTGGGCAAGCGGCCGCTGGTCGTTCCGCACGTGGTGGAGGTGTAGGAAGATCGCCCGCCAGAGCGCCAAATCTTCTTCCGAGACTGCTGCGCCACCCGCGCTGGCAGCGCTCGAAGAAACGGCGGCGCCCCGCAGCCGAATCGCCGAGGAGCTGAGCGCGCTTGCCCTGATAGCGCTGGTCGCATTTGCCGCGGTCAGCCTTGCCTGCCTCGACCTCGGACGGGTTCCCAATCTGGGCGGACCGGTTGGGGAGACGCTCGGTTCCGTGCTGGGCGGGGTTCTGGGTTATCAGGCCTATGCCGGGTTGGCTCTGGTGGGGGCACTGGCGGCGCGCGTGTGGACCCGCACGCGACCGCTGACCCTGGCCCGCGAGGCGCTCGGTGGTGCGATCCTGCTGGCGGCGTTGGCGACCGCCGGCGGACTCTTCGACTTAAGCGGCCCGCGAACCGGGGGGCTTGTGGGTGCCTGGGTGGCGGGGGTGTTGACCGCTTCCCTGAACCTCGCGGGAGGTTATCTGGTCGCGGTGCTCGCGATGGTGTGCGGGCTCGCGCTCATGCTCAAGCGCGCTCCGACCGAACTTGCGGCCGCGGCTTGGGGGAAAATGCGTGCGGGGCTGGTCCGGCCTCGAAGCGGGGGCGATGACGGATTTCCCGGGTCGCCGCGGATCTTCGAACTGGGTGATGAGGTCGTGGACGGGGTCGTCGAGGCTGACGGTCAGCGGCCGCCGCTTAAGGTCCGCAAGATCGAAACGCGCGAACTGCCCTCGCGCGACAAGCGCAGGGATGCACTGGCATCGAAACCCCGTACCCGCGGTGCGTACAAGATCCCGCCGCCGTCGCTCCTCGACATGCCGCCGGCTGAACACACCCAGGTCGATGAATCCACCCTGGAGCGCAGCGCCCGCGTGCTGGAGCAAAAGCTCGCCGACTTTGGGGTCGAGGGGAGGGTGGTAGAGGTTCAACCGGGGCCGGTCGTCACGATGTACAAGTTCGAACCAGGGTCGGGAATCAAAGTCAGCCAGATAGTGAATCTCTCGGACGACCTCTCGATGGCTCTGCGAGCTGCCGCCGTGCGAATCCAGGCGCCGGTGCCGGGCGAGGCGGTGGTTGGAATCGAGGTTCCCAACCGCAAGCGCGAGCGAGTCTATCTGCGGGAAATTCTCGAGGCAGAGGAGTTCTCCGCCGAGAACAGTCAGCTCACCATCGCGCTGGGAAAGGACATCGCCGGGCGGCCGGTGGCTGCCGACCTTGCGCGGATGCCGCATCTGCTGATCGCGGGCGCGACCGGGACCGGTAAATCGGTATCGATTCACACGATGATCGCGGCGATTCTGTTCAATACGACCGCCGACGACGTGCGCTTCATACTGATCGATCCCAAGATGCTCGAGCTTTCGGTATACGAGGGTATCCCGCACATGCTGGTGCCGGTGGTAGTCGATCCGGCTAAGGCCGCTGCGGCGTTGTTGTGGGCGACCCAGGAAATGGAAACCCGCTACCTGATGATGCGGGAGTTCGGGGTGCGTAATGTCGACAGCTACAACCAGGAACTCGCGGCCGGAACCAAGCCGGTCGAGTTGAAACCCGCGGTTCCCAGCGAAGGGCAGGAAGTGACTGCGCAGCCCTTTGAACACAGGAAACTTTCGAAAATCGTTATTGTGATTGACGAGCTGGCCGATCTGCTGCTGAGCGAGGGCAAGACCATCGAGCGCGATATCTCGCGGCTGGCGGCCAAGGCGCGGGCTGCCGGAATTCACCTGATTCTCGCCACTCAGCGGCCCTCGGTCGACGTAATCACCGGCCTGATAAAGGCGAATCTTCCCGCGCGAATCTCGTTCCAGGTGACTTCGCGGGTGGACTCGCGCACCATCCTCGATTCGATCGGAGCCGAGCGGTTGCTCGGCGCGGGCGACATGCTGTTCTTGCCGCCGGGCACCGCGAAGCTTCGTCGCCTGCACGGACCCTTCGTGTCGGAGCACGAAATCCGCCGGCTGACAGATTTTCTGCGCGCGCAGGGGTCGCCCGAGTATAGAATGGAAATTCTGGAAACTACCGCGCCCGGCGAGGATGGTGGTCCGGAGGGCGACCAGGAACACGATGAGATGTACGATGACGCGGTCCGCATTGTGATGGAAACCAACCAGGCTTCGATCTCCATGATCCAGCGGCGCCTGAGAATCGGTTACAATCGCGCGGCGCGGATGGTGGAGCAGATGGAACGCGAGGGCATCGTAATGCCGGCCGACGGCGCGCGGCCGCGCGAGGTACGGCTTCGCAGCGCCACCTAGCGTGCGCGTGAAGCGCACGCGCTCGAATTTCGTCTTCCTAGATTGTGAGGGCTGGAGAGCTAAGGCGCGCGGCGTCATGAAACTCAACCGTCTCCGGTTAGCCGGGTTGGCCTTCGCGATGCTCTCGACAGCAGGCCTTTGGGCTTCCGGTCCTCGCGTCGCGTACGCCCGAAGCGACACCCTCGCGAAAGCGCTTGAGGGCCTGCAGCGACATTATCGCGAAACCCGATCTTTCAGCGCCAAGTTTTTCGAGGAAATTGCCGCGGTCGGCGCACCCAAACGCACACGGACGGGCAGGGTGTATTTCCTCAAGCCCGGACGGATGCGGTGGGAGTTCGACGAGCCGTCCAAGGAACTGGTCGTCAGCGACGGCATGCAGCTTTACAACTATGACCCGGAGCTCAATCAGGTAGTGGAGGCGCCGCTGGCGCAGGAACTGCGTTCGCCCGGGGCCACGGAATTTTTGCTGGGCGTGGGCGATGTTGCCAAAGACTTCAACGCCTCGTTGTTGGACGGCGCGAGCAACGGACTTACCAATCTCAAGCTGGTGCCCAAGCGCGAAGGAAACACGGTGGAGCTGGGGCTCGATCCAAACAGCTACGATGTGGAGACCATCCGGGTGATCGATCAACTGGGTAATGTGACCAGCCTCAAGTTCACGGACATCGTGAACAATACTCCCGTTTCAGACTCGATGTTTAAGTTTGTGGTACCTCCCGGAGCCGACATAGTGCGGCCAGAATCGTTGAAATAAGGCGTTCCGGAGCTAAATCGCGCGTTTGGCACCGTGCTTGCTTTCCCGATTGCTTCGCTTGCAGACGGCGAGTACAAATAAAGCCCCCTGAAGGATTAAGGGCTAGATGGAAAAGGTTCACCTCCTCACGCTGGGTTGCCCAAAGAATCTGGCAGATAGCGAATTGATGCTGGGTGCGCTCACGCAGGCCGGCTTTGAGGTGACCCTGGATCCGGAGGCGGCGCAGGTTCTGGTGGTGAACACCTGTGCGTTCATCGAAGCCGCCAAGAAGGAATCGCTCGACGCTATCATGGAAGCGGTTGAGGTGAAAAAACACGCAGCCGGACGCCGGCTGGTGGTCGCCGGATGTCTTTCCCAGCGCTACGGTGCGGAGCTGCGGGAAATGCTGCCGGAGGTCGATGTTTTCGTCGGTACGGGCAATTTCCTGGAACTGGCGGACCTGCTCCGCCGCACCGAACTGCCGGAAACGCGCCCGGTTCCCTATCGCGGCGCGGCACACCTGCTTGGGCGCGCGGACTCGGCGCGAGTACGTCCCCCAGAATTCTTTACCTCGTACCTGAAGATTTCCGAAGGCTGTAACCATCGATGCGCCTTCTGCATCATTCCCAAGATTCGCGGCCTTCATGAAAGCCGGCCGGTCGAGGACCTGCTGGCCGAGGCGCAAACGCTGGCCGCTTCGGGCGTGCGCGAACTGAATCTCATCGCGCAGGACCTCACTGCCTATGGGCGTGACCTGAATCCGCCGTCATCGCTTGCGCA
This sequence comes from Deltaproteobacteria bacterium, assembly GCA_019237115.1. GTDB lineage: Bacteria > Desulfobacterota > Binatia > Binatales > Binataceae > JAFAHS01. Next base: position 63,242 of record JAFAHS010000411.1, on the reverse strand, counting down.
ACTATTGCGCAAGCTCTCGGCGGTCGAGGGGATTCGCTGGGTGCGATTGCTCTACTGCTATCCCAATTTCGTTACCGAAGATCTGCTGGAAGCGATTGCGACCTTGCCTAACGTTGTTAAGTACGTCGACATACCCCTGCAACATGCTGATGACAATGTGCTGCGAGCCATGCGACGGGAGCGGTCGGGTGCTTCGTTGCGCAAACTGCTGGACCGCATCCGCGATGGGGTTCCGCAGGTGACGCTGCGGACCTCGTTCATCGTCGGGTTCCCCGGCGAGGACGACGCGGCGTTTGCCCGCCTGGTGAATTTCGTTCGCGAGGTGGAGTTCGACCGGGTGGGGGTTTTTACCTATTCGCGCGAGGAAGATACCGCTGCGTATTCGCACTCCGGCCAGGTCCCGGAGCGGGTCAAGCGCGCGCGTCGGGCCGAACTGATGGAGACACAAGCGCAAATATCCCTGAAGAAGAATCGCGAGCTGGTGGGTCGCGAGATGGAAGTGCTGGTCGAGGGCCCGGTGCCTGGACGCGCCACGCGGATGCGCGGGCGAACGCCCGGGCAGGCGCCCGAAATCGACGGTGCGGTCTTTCTGCAAGGAGAGGCCGCGCCAGGCGAGTTCGTGCGCGCACGGATCGAGAAGGCCCTTACCTATGACCTCCACGCGCGGGTCACCGAAGCATTCGCGTGAACGACAGGAGAAAGGTGGCAAGCCATGGCAAAGAAAGCAGCCGCCGCGAGCCGCAAGAAGTTCCTGGCCAAGGTGCGTGAGCACCTCCAGGACGTGAAGACCAAGCTGCTCAGCGAAATCGACTCGGAACTCCGCGCCGAGCGCGAGGGCAACAAGGACGAGGGAATGGATACCTACGATCTCGCGTCCGAAGAGCGTGACCGCGAGATCAATTTCATCCTCTCCGATCGCGAGCGTATCAAGATCAAGCAGATCGACGACGCGCTCGAGCGGCTGGATGACGGGAGCTACGGGGTATGCGAGTCCTGCGGACTCGACATCGCCGAGGAACGGCTCGACGCTATGCCATTTACCCGCCTGTGCCGCGATTGTCAGCAGGATCAGGAGCGCGAGGCGAAGAGCCAGCGGCGCTACGATGACGAGCGCAACACCTATCGCAAGCTCGGCTCGACCGACGCCGACGAGGAGAACGCTTGAGGCCGCGGCGAGGCACCGCCGCGGGCGCAGCCCTTGTCCCGGGGTGCGTCCTGCCGGTGCTCGCGGATATGATGGTGGGGGCCCACGCTGCCCATAGCAGTTTGCGGGGAAGCAGTGGCTGAGTCTGACCCCACCGAGATCCGGCGGCCGAGATGAGAATCTTCAGCGAGTTCGCAGAGCGCGCGGATTCGGGCGACACGTTCCGCGCCGAAAGCGGTCCCGATCGCATACGGGCAAACCTGGCCGACATCGGAGCCACTCTGCTCATTGCCAGCGCCAAGGGCGGCGTGGGCAAGAGCATAATCACCGCGAACGTTGGCGGGGCGCTCGCGCGCCGCGGCCGGAAGGTCGCGATCGTCGACGCGGACCTGAATTCCCCCAGTATCATCGGGATGCTGGGCATGAAGCAGCCCCGCGGGTTGCCCCTGGTGGAAGGCATCGAACCGGCGGCCGGCCCCCATGGGTTGCGGGTGATTTCAAGCGATCTGCTCGCCAGCGTCGAGCCGCCGCCGGTCGCGTTTGTCGAGCCCGAAAATGAGCCTCTGCCGACGTCCCCAGCCCGGCCGACCGCAACCAAAGAGTCGGATGCGCTGTTTCAGATGCTGACCCAGGCGCGGTTGGGAGCGCTCGATTTCGCGCTGGTCGACCTTGCCCCCGGGATTGAGGACCTGTACGCGGTCGCGCGCATGGTGCGGCCCCACGGGATCGTGATGGTGAGCCATTCCTCGGCGCAATCGGTCAAAGCGACCCAGCAGGCGGTGCGGGTGGCGCGCCGTATCGAGATTCCGGTGCTCGGATTAATCGAGAATATGGCGGGGTTCAACTGCGACGGATGCCGTTCAGTGCGCCCGCTCATGCCCGAGGGCAGTCTGGCAGGCGCCGCGAGTGACCTGGAACTGCCAGTGATCGGACGCCTCCCGTTCGATCCGCGTCTTGCCGAAGCGTCCGATCGCGGCAGGTTATTCATTCATGAATTCGCCGACAGCCCGTTGGCGAAGATCCTGGTTGAGATTGCCACAACCATCGAGCGTCTAGTCCCCGCACAACGTCGAGCGTAGTGCCGTGGTGCTTTCCTGGAGCCGGGCAGAATTTTGCGGCGCCCAGCGCACCGAACTAATCGCTGTCCGAGTCGCCGCCGTCTCCATCGTTCGCCGAGGCCGGATCCACCCGGCGGGAATACTCAAACATGCCCGACGCAGAGCGGGTGCCCCATTGGAAAGTCCCGAACCCCAGCGAGGTGTAGATTCGGCTGCCATTCAATCCCGGACGCGAGAGTGGAACAAAGGCAATCGGCGTACCGAGCAGATTGAAGGAATCTCCGGCGCTCGCGGCGACCGAGGCTTCGAGGCGGTGCGGCATCGACTCTGGGGCGCCGGCCTCGATGGCAAGACTGGTCAGGGTCAATGTCGACCAGTTTCCGTCGGAGAACAATCGCGCGGTCTGCTGTTCGGTCTCTCCATCGCCATCGATGCGGCGCAGCTCAATTGCATCTTGCGCCTGGTCTTCTCCATGGACCAGCGCCCAGATCATCCTGCGCTCGTTGAACTTCTGAGGGCCGAGGCCGGTAAAGGAAACCCCGGCGCGCGTGCTCGCTTGCAGGCTATAGTGCCGACCTTCCAGGGTAGCCTCGCCGGTGGCTATCGAAAACACGGGCGCGATATCTCGCGCCGCGCCTTCGATCGCTCCGGGTCCGAACAAGACCGAGGGATCGGGGCCGTCGCCGGAGAGCGGTACCTCCACGGTCACCCGCGCGCGGGGATCCAGGATGCCGGTGGCGAGCGCGCGCTCGATGCTCAAGTAGGTCGAGCCATCCGGGACCACGACGGCGGCGCCCGCGAACTCGAGGACCAGCGAACTCCCGCGAATTGCCAGCGAAAGGGGTCCCAGCGAAAGCCGGTCGTGCTCGCGTTTGGTGGTGCCTTCGCAAGTACAGAGAATTACCCGGCGCTCCCCCAGCAGCATCATGATTCGCGCGCCGAAGCCGGGGGTCCCGAGATCAAAGCTGGCCATCGCGCCGATTCCTGACGCGGCGTCATAGAACTCCATCCCGACCCGCACCGGCGCGGTCGCCGAAGCACCGCGCGAGGCGAGCGGCGTGCGAACGATTGAGAGATGCGAATCGGATGGGGCAGCGGCTTGCGGCGGGCCCGAGAAAGTTTCTGTGATGGCCTCCACGCATCGCTGGCGAAGCGCGCCGGGCAATCTTACTGAAACCGACAACTCGAGCTGAGCCGCATCCACCACTCCCCGCGCTGCGATGGCGGAGATACGGCTGAGCGGAGATGGCGGACTTTCGCGATGCCGCTCGGTGAAGGCCTGGACCAGGTTATGGATTCCGCCGGCTGGGTAGCGCAACCCGAAGGTCGGGGTAATCCCGGCGGCGCGCAATTTCGCTGCAAGGGAGAGCAGTGGACCATTTATGAAATTGTCGCTGGCGGATACCCGCGCCGAACCCGTTGGCCGAAGCTCCCGACCATAGGTGCGCACGCCGAGTCCAAAGTCGACACGCGGCTCGATGATGTTCCATCCGTGAACCAGCAACACGGTGGCGCGACCAAAGCGCTCAACCAACGCGGCCAGGCGCTGGGCGAGAATCTCCAACAGCCAGGGAGCGCGTTCCGCGAGCTGCGGGATGCGGTTGCAGTCGATGAGGTTGCGGTCCATCGCGGAATTAATCAGCGCGGATGCGTGCAGGCGTGCCGCAAGTTCGCGTGTGATTTCAGCGGTGTGGAGGTCGTTGACCTTGGGGTGAAGGGTTGCCTGTGCAGCTTTTCCAGCACGCCCGCCATGGGGCGCGATCAGAAGCATAGGGGAGTCGCCCTCGATTATTTCCAGCCACGGCTCGGGCACGGCGACGGCTGCCTCCACCGCGCTCATTCGACGACCGGCACTCCAGTCGGGCGAACTCGCAGTGCGAGCGCGTGCAGGACAAAAGAAGCGACCAGGTAGTACGCGATAAAGCTGAGCGAAACCGCAAGCAGGATCGGATTGACCGCAGGCAGGTCGAACAGCATCACCAGGGTTACTACCGCCCAGATTATTCCGAAGGTGAGGGTCACCGGACGCAGCGGAATGGTGCGGTTGGGATATATGTAGCGAATCGGAATGAACACCATCACCGCGAGCAGCGCGAGGATTGCCCAGTTAAAAATCGGTGATGCATCCAGGCAGAAGAGATACAGGGCCACCAGGTTCCAGTAATTGGGAAAGCCCAGGAAATAGTGGTCCGGGGTCTTGGCATTGGTCTGGCAGAAACCATAAACGCTCGCGAGCATGACGAAACACGCGAGCAACAGGCCGAGATGGGTAGAGGGAATGATGGCGGCTTCGATCATCAGAAAGACCGGCGCGACCGTGTAGGTCAGGTAGTCGACGATGTTGTCGAGGAGGGTGCCGTCGAAGGAGGGTATTCGCTGCTTGACCTTCACCCAGCGGGCCAGTGGTCCGTCGCTGGAATCGATAAGGGTCGCGGCCGCCATGGCGAGAAACGAGGCACGAAAATCGCCCTCGGAAGCGTAGTAGATTGCCAGCAGTCCGACCGCGGCGCCGAGCGCGGTGTACAAATGCACACCCCAGGCGAAGGCGGTGAGAAGTCTTTGCCTCGGTACCGGTCCGGACAAGGTTCCCGCCGCGGCGCTCATTTTATCGATCCGGTTTGAAATCCCGCGGCCCGAAATAGTCTTCGAGCACCGTCATGAATGGTCCGCAGGCGCGCCGCGTTTTGACCAGCGCGAGCGCCTCTTCGAGGGACATCCACCGATGGGCGCGCAGGAAGGCGATGGCAAGGGTAGGGGCTCGATTCAATCCACCGTTGCAATGCAAATAAACCCGGCCATGCCCATCGACCAGCTCGCGCAAGTCGGCGAGGGCGACCGCGAGCCGGTCCGCCATCGCATCGGCGCTGCCATCCTGGATTGGTGTGCGCCGAAAACGGATGCCCCGGGCATCATATTCGGCCCGGAGCTGCTTGAGGTCCAGCCCGTTGTGACGCAGGTCGTCATCGTCCTGGAGGTTATGTACCGCGGCGACGTTGTAGGTGTCTTTGAGCCATTCGATGTCGCCGAGGGCGGGATACTCGCCGATTAACAGCTCGTCGGATATCTCGCTGACCGACGGACGCTGTCCGCCGCGGGTCGCGCGATGATGGTCGTGATCGTCTCGTTTGCTGAACCAATCCATGGAAGACCTTGATCCCTAGTAAATTTACTCACTCATCGTGGCCCTGACCAGTCGCGAGAAAAGCGAACCCGAAAGTCGGCTGGCAACGCGGATTTTCGACGGTCCCGGAATAAAAGCTGGAACTCGACGCGCCGATCCTGGCCGGGTGTGTTGCTGACCGGCGGCGATGACTGGAAAATCCCCGGTCATGACTCGGCCAGGTAGAGGCGCCATCCGGTGGGCACACCCTTGAGCCGGTGAACACCGCGATCCTTGAATCTGATTGCCGACCCGTCCACCAGGTCCCGCACCGCGCTCGAGACCAGTACTTCGCTCGCGCCCGCCTTGGCCGCCACCCGTGCGGTAATATGAACCGCGATGCCGACCACGTCACCTCCGATCATTTTGTATTCGCCGGTATGCAGCCCCGCTCGGATTTCCAGACCGAGCGTGCGAACACCATGGCGAATAGCGGACGCGCATCGAATTGCCGCGCTCGCCACCTTGAACGTGGCGAGCATCCCGTCACCGGTGGTGCTTATCTCGGTGCCGCGGTTGGCGCGAAGCGCCCCGCGAACTGCCGCGTAGTAGTGATTAAGCACTTCGGTCCAGCGGCGGTCGCCGAGCTGTGCGGCTTTCGCGGTCGAGCCAACAATGTCGATAAGCAGGATGGTGGCGAGGGCCCGGGCGGATTCGGCGCTCGCGCGTGCGGGTCGCGGCCGGATCGGCATATTGTCCGGTAACCGTTCGTACTGGTGACTGACCCTCCGGCCGATAGCCTTTTTTACGTATGCGCTCGCGCGCTGAGCGGTGCGGCAGCGGATGGTCTTTTCCCGCGGCGGGACCGCCCAGTAGACGCGCCGGTTACGGCCCAGCCCTCGCACCTCGACCACCCCCCATTTCAGCAGCACGTTCGTGCCCACCCGCCGGACCGACCAGGCTTTGGAGGTATATCCGGAGACATTCGAATGATGAACCCCGATGCGGAGAAACTTTGCCATCGTCGTCAGTCGCGGGTCGAAGCCAGGCGACAAAGAAGTAAAGTTGATCACGCGGCCCGCCCGATGCAACGGGCCACCGGTGCTATTTCGGCAGCTCCTGCGGTGAAGTGCAGTGTTTCTGCAGCCGCGCCAGCGAAAGCCGGTTTGGCCGCGGCAGACTGCGGGGTCCGAGTTCGGAAGAGAAGCGGGAAGGGAAGCTGCGCCGCCCCCCGCGATTCAAGCCACGCGCGGCTGATCTAATCCCGCCCCGGTCCGGGCACTCTTTGCCTCGACCATTCATCGGAACACGGCGCGCCGGGATCGCCGCGCCACGCTCCCGCCTGAAACCGCGTTTTCCAGGACCTCGACCATGTCGATCCCGCTGGTCATAAATCCCGCGATTCGGTGCAACCCGCCGAGGTCGTGCATCGCGTCCATCCCGAGTTCAGGCGCGACCGCCAACTTTACCTGCGGCGGTATCTGCCTTGCGAATTCGGCAACCCGAACGACCGCATTGCGGGTCTGTTCGCGATGGCGAACCAGGTGGTTTATCACTGCTCCGGTACCGTTCCCCTTCGCGATATCATCGGCGAGCTCACCTTCCAGGCTGCGAATTTCGTCGAGATATTCCAGCGCGGACCCAGCCGAACCACGTGCCGCCTCACGCAATGATCGCTCGCCCAGGAAGCGATTGATCACGACCGCGGATAGCGACAACCCATCTGCCTTCATTTCGTCGATCAACTCCCGCGCTCGAACCAGGCGGTCCGCCTCCGGTGTGGTTACCATCACGAACCGCACCGCGTCCGAACGCATCAGCACCTCGGTCTTGCGCAGTTGATCGACTACCGCGTCGACGCTCTCCGAGGCTGCCGCAAAGAAATCCGACACACTCGAAAGTACCCGCCCGCCCGCGAATCGCTCGAGTTCGCGTACCACGAACCGCGCCGCCTGGCTGGCGAGCTTGACCGCAAGCCGCCCCGCGGAAAGCGATGGGGTAAAAATCCACCGTGCCGCGCGCGAGTCGAGCAGGCGGGTGAAACGCGCCGGCGCTTCCAGGAATTCGAAAGCATGGGCCGCCGGCGGAGTGTCAACGATTTTGAGCTCGAATCCTCCGGTTTCGTGCAGGTCGTAGAGTTGCTGCAAAGCCGCGAAGGCCTCGGCCCCTGCGAATTCCGCGGTGAGACGCTCGTAAAACGGATTTTGCAGAATTCGCCGACGGGTGGCGGCATCGGGCGCAAACCGCTCGGCCATCATGTCCCACGCCCCTTTCACGTCGAGCATCATCGCGGACAGCTTGAGCGCGGGATCAAGTCCAGCGGCCGCGAGGTGGCCGCGCGAGAGGCGGGTGGGGCGGCCGCCGAGCCGTTTCAAGCCCAGCGCGTCGCGCAACCTGCGCGCGGGATCAACCGTGATCAATGCAGTATCCAGATTCCGCTCCGCACCGGCGATCCCAAGCGCCGCCGTCACCGTGGTTTTCCCCACGCCCCCGGTGCCAAGCACGATGATGATGGAGCCCTTTTTAAGCAGGTCTTTCACGGTCCGTGCAGGGCAACATAGCAGGGGTTGTGCAGACCCGCATCGGCGCGATTAGACCGCCGCAACGAGGGGCGGTAAGATAATGCCTGAGGGGTTGACATGGTGGAGGTGGTGCTGGTCGCGGCGCTGACAGTAACGGGCCTGGTTGCGATCGCGGCAATCGCGATCCTCCTGGTACGCTCGTACGCGGGAGCAAATTCCTTCGACAGACTGGTGAAGCAGCTCGAGGTGGTCGCGCGCGACCTGGACGCCAAGTTCGTCCGCGCGACAGCCGACATGGCCGGGCGCCTGAGCGATACCAAGGGCGATCTGCGCCAGGAGACCGCCGATCGAATCGCGCAGGGCTTTCTCGGGCTGAAAAATGACCTGGAGCAGCAGCTCAAGGCCGGGCGCGAGGAACAGGCCGGCGCTCTCAAACTGGAGATCACCGCGCTGACTTCGCAGCTGCGCGACGGTCTGGAATCGGTGCGCTTCGAGATCGATCAGAAACTGCTGGCGATCACCAACCAGGTGCAGAGCAAGCTCGATCAGAATATTAGAGAAGGCTTCGCGCAGTTTGAGAAGGTTCAGCAGCACCTGATGGCCGCCGAGGAGCAGCTGCGCAACGTCGGGGCGATCGGAGCTTCGATCAATGATCTGAACAATCTGCTCAAGATGCCGCATCTGCGTGGCAAGTTCGGCGAGGCCAGCCTCGAGCGTCTGCTCGAGGATTTCCTGCCCGCACACATGTACGAATTGCAGACGTCGTTGGGAGCCGACGTTTCCGGACGTCCCGACGCGATCATAAAATTTCCGGAGCGCAATCTGCCCATCGATGCGAAGTTTCCGCGCGAGCAGGTACTCCCGCTGTTCGGCGACTCCGATCCGACGGCACTGGACGCCGCGCGGGCGGAATTTGCTCGCGTCATGAAGGAGCAGGCGCGCCGCATTGCCGGATACATCCGGCCCGAAAGCGGCACCACCGACATGGCGCTGATGTATCTGCCGAGCGAGACCCTCTACATGGAAGCGGTCCTGAACGGCGACTTGAGCGAGTACCTCAACAAACTGCGCGTGTTCGCGGTGTCTCCCAATACGCTGATCATCACTCTTCAGTCCATCCAGATGGTCTTCAAGATGTACGAGTTCGCCAAGAGCTACGAACGCGCGACCGAGGAACTACGCAAGGCGCAGAGCGCGTTCGGCTATTTCGAGGACCGCTTCGAGGAAATCGGCAAATCTCTCGGTCGGGCACAGCAGGCTTACGAGGTGGCGCGCGGGCACTTGACCAAGTATCGAAATCAGGTGGTGAATCTCACCGGTGAGCCGGTGCCGGAACCGCAAGCTCCGCCGATCGCGATGGTTGCCGGTAAAGGCAAATAAACCCACCACCGGGCACCCGGACGACCAAGCTGTGAGTCGCAACCAGGGTGCTGCCGGGTCTGCTCGATCTCGGTGGGCAAGAATTCCGCGGGGTTCGTTCTACTGCTGCTCTTCGTCACTGGGCGGCGGCGGTTTCAACTGGCTGCGCTCGCCCCCCGCGGCGATCCAGCGCGCAACTTCGTGACGTTCGCGGCGCAGAAAATCTCCAACCGGCTTGCGCAAACCCGGATGCGACACGTAGTGCATGCTGCGGGTCAGGGCTGGATCGAACCCGCGCAGCCACTTGTATTCGCCCCCCGCCCCTGGCTCGAATCGTTTCAGGCCGTGGGCGATGGCATGTTCGATTCCCGCGTAGTAGCACACCTCGAAGTGCAGGAACCTGACCTCGCGGAAGCAGCCCCAGTACCGCCCGTACAGCACGCCGGCCTTTTCCAGGCAGATCGCACCCGCGATGATCTCGCGCCGATCCCGGGCCGTGACAAATCTCAAGTGTCGCTTGAAGTATCGCCGAAGCAGGGTGAAAAATTCCTGCGTCAGGTATTGGCGGCCCCAGTACAACTTTTCGATCGTTGCCAGGTACACCTTGAACATGGTCGGGAACATGGCGTCGGCGATTTCCTCCCCCGCCAATACCCGGACCTCGATGCCCGCCTCCCGGACCTGGCTGCGCTCGTGCCGCACCGCGGTCCGCCGCTTGTGCTTCAGGCGCCCCAGGTAGTCGTCGAAGGTCGCGAACCCGGCATTCTGCCAGTGGTATTGATAGCCGTGCCGCTCCAGGAATCCGGCCCGCGCCAGCAGGCCGGCCTCATCCTCGGCGCAGAAGTTTACGTGCACCGAAGACAGCTTATTGTCGTCGCACAGTTTAACCAGAGCGTTCGCGAGGATCGCACAGAGGGTCAGGCGATCGGTCCCCGGCGCGGTCAGCAGTCGCCGTCCGGTGTGGGGCGTGAAGGGTACTGCGACCACCACCTTGGGGTAGTAGCGAATTCCCACGCGCTCGGCCGCATCGGCCCATCCGTGGTCAAAGACAAACTCGCCCATGCTGTGCGATTTCAGGTAGAGCGGACACGCGGCGATGATTTTGCGCGCACCCTGTGAGCGGATGACGATATGAAAGGGCGCCCATCCGGTGTCGCGCGCCGCCGAGCCCGATTTCTCCATCGCCCGCAACCAATCCCATTCCACGAACGGCGAGTCGTCGGGCGCCAGCATCGCGTCCCAATCGTCGCGCGGCACCTTCTCGATTCCTTCGATGATCTGCGCTTCGTATTGTTGTCCGGCGTCGTTCAATCTTGTCTCACGCGAGGACGCGGGGTCCCCTCCCAGAACCCGGCACACCCCAGGCTGACCGGTTCTGGTCCACGGCGGCGCTCCTCGCGCCGGATGAAGATTAACAATCCTGGCGCACCCAACAAACCATCGCTCGCGCTCCGCTCATCCGGGCGCACGCAGCAGCGACAGCGCTTACTTTGCCATGCGCAGGCAAAAGAGCGGTGACTGCGAGAATGGCGTAGTTTTGGGTCGGAATTGTCAACCGAGTCAAAGCACTGCGGGCCGCTTGACGCAAGTCAAGTCGCCAATCTGCGAGAAGCTTCTGGCTGCTCCCTGATCGCCGAGGATCTGCTATCTTTATTACGTCAGCAAGGTCTATGAACCGCGACGGCAAATATCGCTGGATCACGCTCGCCAAGACCGCGGGCGGCGACGGCGATGACGACGAGGGCGGGCAGGGTGGTACCGTCACTGAACGCCGGACCAAGACCAGGGCCAAAACCGCCAAGCCCCCGCTTTACAAGGTTATCCTGCTGAACGACGACTACACCCCGATGGAATTTGTGGTCGAGGTGCTGAAGGCGGTCTTTCATAAGCCTCACGCCGAAGCGACCCGCATCATGCTCCACGTGCACCAGAACGGCATGGGTGTAGCCGGCGTCTATCCGTTCGAAATCGCAGAGACCAAGGTGCGAACGGTGGAGGAACTTGCGCGCCAGGCGGAGTATCCCTTGAAGTGCACGATGGAGAAGGAGTAAAGGCATCGCGCCGATCATGCCTTCATCTATAAACATCAGCCGGGAGCTTCAGATAACCCTGCAGCTTGCGATGACCGAGGCGGTCAATCGCCGCCACGAATATGTCTGCCTGGAGCATTTGCTCTACGCGATGCTGCATGACGTCACTACCAGCAATGTGCTCAAGCACAGCGGCGCCAACCTGGATGCCCTCAAGCGCAAGCTCGAGCGTTATCTCGATGAGCAAATGGAGCGGCTGCCCAAAGGGGAGGAAGTCGCGCCGCGCTACGCGATTGGCGTGCAACGCGCGCTGCAGGGGGCTGCCCTCCATTCGCAGTCCGCGGGCCGTACCGAGATCAACGGCCCGAGCGTGCTGGTCGCGATGTTCCGCGAAACCGAGTCCCCCGCGATTCTTTTCCTCCAGGAGAATGGCGTCAGTCGCTTTGACGTGATCAATTTCATCTCGCACGGCGTCTCCAAGGCCGGCCCCGACGAAGACCAGGATGTCGGCGGCACCGAAGAAGAGGGCGACGACGAAGAGGGCCGCGAAGCGCGCGCCGGCGGCGATGAAGAAGGTGAGCGCAGGGTCTCGCCCTCAAAGGCGCTCAAGACCTACACCATCAACCTGACGGAACGCGCCGCGCAGGGCAAAATCGATCCGCTGGTTGGCCGCAAGAATGAGCTCGAGCGGGCGATTCACGTGCTGCTGCGCCGCCGCAAGAACAACCCCGTGTTCGTGGGTGAGGCAGGGGTGGGCAAGACCGCGCTCGCGGAAGGGCTGGCGTTGGCGGTACATCACGGCGAAGTGCCTGCGGCGCTGAAGGGCGTCGAGATCTATGCGGTCGACATGGGCGCTCTGCTGGCGGGCACGCGCTTTCGCGGCGACTTCGAGCAACGCCTGAAGGCGGTTATCAAGGCGGTGGTGGGAAACCCCAAGCGCATCCTGTTCATCGACGAGATTCACACCATCGTCGGGGCGGGGGCGGCCTCCGGCTCGACCATGGATGCCTCCAATCTGCTCAAGCCCGCACTCGCCTCCGGCGACCTTCGGTGCATCGGGTCGACGACTTATCAGGAATACAAGCGATCGTTCGATCGCGATAAAGCCCTCGCGCGCCGGTTTCAACGCATCGATGTGCTCGAGCCGAGCCAGGAGGAAGCCGTACAGATCCTCGACGGACTCAAGTCGTACTACGAGAAACATCACAACGTTCGCTACACCGCACCGGCACTGCGCCTGGCGGTGGAGTTGTCCGGACGCTATATCAACGATCGCTTCCTCCCCGATAAAGCGATTGACGTGATGGACGAGGCCGGAGTCGCAGGGCACCTGCGTGCCAAAGGCTCACTGGACCCCATCACGGTCGGCGTCCGCGACATCGAGCGCACCGTCGCGCGGATGGCGAAGATTCCCGAGCGCACGGTTTCCTCAACCGATCGGACACGTTTGCAGAGCCTCGAGGAAGACTTGAAGCAGGCGGTCTTCGGTCAGGACACCGCCATCGAGGCGGTCGCACGCGCGATCAAGCTGGCGCGTTCGGGCCTCAGCCATCCGGACAAGCCGGTTGGATCGTTCCTGTTCGCAGGTCCGACCGGGGTCGGAAAGACCGAAGTCGCGCGTCAGCTTGCCAAGACCATGGGGGTCGAGTTCCTGCGCTTCGATATGTCGGAATATATGGAGCGCCACACGGTGTCGCGTCTGATCGGCGCGCCTCCCGGCTACGTCGGTTTCGACCAGGGCGGGCTGCTCACCGATGCGATCAACAAGACCCCGCATTGTGTGCTGTTGCTCGATGAAATCGAAAAGGCCCATCCGGACCTGTTCAATATCCTGCTGCAGGTGATGGATCATGCGACTCTGACCGACAACAACGGCCGCAAGGCGGACTTCCGCAACGTCGTGCTGGTTATGACGACCAATGCCGGCGCGCAGGAGCTGGCACGTTCGATGATTGGCTTTCACGGCGGGATAGGTGCCGGCACGCCGAAAACCGTGATCGAGCGGATGTTCAGCCCCGAATTCCGCAACCGGCTGTCGGCGACGATCGAATTTGCTCCGCTGAGTGCCCCGGTGGTCGAGAAAGTGGTCGACAAATTCCTGGGCGAGCTTCAGGACCGCCTGGACAAGCAGAAGGTAGTGCTGACCACAACCGCTGCCGCAAAGAAGTGGCTGGCAGAACGCGGCTATGAACCACGTTTCGGAGCGCGCCCGCTGGCACGGCTGATTGAAAGCGAAATCGCCCGCACCCTTGCCGACGAAGTCCTGTTCGGCCGACTCACCAAGGGTGGCCGTGTAACCGTGGATGTGGAAGGCGACGGGCTGTCGTTCTCCTACGCCGAAGCCCCGACCCGCCAGCCGGTGCCGGTGTCCTAGGTCGCGTTCCCCGGCCAGCGCCGCCTCATCCCTGGATCAATTCCACCGTGCTGGGGGGCAAGGGGTTCCAGAGCCCCGGTGTTATTCCCTGCGAAGCACGGTCGGATGAAGCCACTCGTCTCCGCCGGTGTCGCGATGGTCGATATTGTAGTGTAGCCCGCGCGATTCCTTGCGCGCCCTTGCCGAGCGAATGACGAGTTCGGCCACTGTTGCCAGGTTGCGCAGTTCGACCAGGTCGGAATCGATCGTGTGGTACCAGTAGTAGGTGTGAATCTCTTCCTTGATTAACTCGATCCTCCGCAACGCCCGCTCCAGGCGGCGATCGCTGCGGACTATTCCGACGTAGTTCCACATCAGGCGGCGGATCTCGTCCCAGCTCTGCGTGATCAGCACCCGCTCCTCGCTTCGAATCGCGCGGCCCGGGTCCCACTCCGGGAACTCTGGCGGCGCGCCCTTGGCCGATCTGATCATCTCGACTGCGGCATTGGCTCCGCGCCGCCCCATGACCGCCGCTTCCAGAAGAGAGTTCGATGCCAGACGATTTGCGCCATGCAAGCCGGTCATGGCGACTTCGCCGGCCGCGTAGAGACGGGGAATTCCCGTCGCGGCATTCAGATCGGTCTGTACACCGCCGCACATGTAGTGCGCCGCCGGAACCACCGGAATCGGACCGGTGGTGAGATCGAAGCCGAAGTTGAGACATCGCCGGTAGATATTCGGGAAGCGCCCGCGGATGAAGTCGGCATCGCGATGACTCAAGTCAAGCAGGACGTTGTCCAGGCCGTGCCGCTTCATCTCGGAGTCGATGGCACGTGCGACCACGTCGCGCGGCGCCAGCTCCGCGTCCGGGTGGTAGTTCTTCATGAACGGAGTTCCGTCGGGCAGCCGCAGGATCGCACCTTCCCCGCGCAGAGCTTCGGAGATCAGGAAAGATTTTGCCGCCGGATGGAACAGGCAGGTCGGATGGAACTGGTAGAACTCCATGTTCGCGATGGTCGCGCCGGCGCGATACGCCATCGCGACCCCATCCCCCGACGCGATGTCCGGGTTGGTGGTGTAGAGATAGACCTTGCCCGCGCCGCCGGTGGCGAGCAGAGTCGCGCGCGCCAGAATCCGGTTAACCGTCTGCGACTTGCGGTCGTACGCGTAAACGCCCCAGCACGCACCCGGCCTACCGTCCAAGGAACTTTCCACCAGCAGGTTGACCGCGACGTGATTTTCCAGGGTGCGGATATTCTTGATGGCGCGGGCCGCGTCGGTCAGAGCACGCATTATTTCCTGCCCGGTCAAATCCTGCGCGTGCAGCACCCTGCGATGGCTGTGGCCGCCCTCGCGCCCGAGGTCATATTCATCCTCGTCGCCATGTTCGAACTTGCTGAACTGAGTGCCGAGCCGGATCAACTCGCGGACCACGTCCGGACCTTCGCGAACGATGCTTTCCACGGCGGCGCGATCGCAGAGCCCGGCGCCCGCGCGCCGGGTGTCCTCGATGTGCGATTCGAACGAGTCGTGCACGCTCCAGACGCTGGCAATCCCGCCCTGCGCGTAAGCGGTATTGGCTTCGGTGCTCTCGGCTTTGGTCAGCACCGTGACGGTGCCGAATTCCGAGGCACGAATCGCGAACATCAGCCCTGCAATACCGCCACCAATGACGAGAAAATCACTCTGGAACCGATGCTTCATCCAACCCTGCCCACTCTTTGGTCCGCTGCTGACATGGGGACCCTTAGAGAGACGCTACGTTGCAGAACTGTTACCAGTCAACAACAATGTGGTCGGGTTTCATCTCGATCCGCCCCGCAAACGGCCAATTTGCGCCAGTTATCGGATTGCCTTATTGTCGAAAACAGGTGCCGCTGCGGAGTGAGGCGTGGAACTGACGACGCCAAATGTCCTGACTCTCCTCCGGATCGCCTGTGTGCCGCTTCTGGTCTGGCTGCTGATGCACACGGGACCGCTGCCGTCTGCGATCGCGGCGACGGTATTCTTCTTCGCGACCATCACCGACTTCTTCGACGGGTACATAGCGCGCAGCTACAATTCCGTGACCGCGATCGGGAAGTTCCTCGACCCGATGGCCGACAAGCTGGTGGTTACGACCGCACTCATCATGCTCGCCGGGATGGCGCGCTCGCCCCATGTTCCCGCCTGGATGGTGGTGGTGCTGGTGATCCGGGAAATCATGGTGACCGGTCTGCGCGCGGTTGCGGCGGCCGAAGGAATGGTGATGGGCGCCGACGAGCTCGGCAAGTACAAGATGACGATCCAGGTCATCGCGATTCACGGGTTGCTCATTCACTACACATACTTTCACGTCGATTGCTTCGCATTCGGGATGTTCGTGCTGTGGATCGCGCTGGTGGTCACGGTATGGTCCGGGATCGATTACTACCTGAAAGTTCTGCGCGCGCTGAGACCGCCCGCCCTGCGCGCGGCCGGCAAGCGCGCGGCGGTTTGATTTGACTTGCGTCCAGACGCCCGATAAACGATTTAGTCCGGCCTCGCGAGCGGGTGTAGCTCAGTTGGTAGAGCGCGTGCTTGCCAAGCACGAGGTCGTCGGTTCGAAACCGATCACCCGCTCCAAAGAATTTCCTTGCAAATTCAAAGTCTTAACGATTTGGTCGGTTCCGACCTGCAGGTTCGACTCATCCCGGGGTGCCCATCAATTTCGTGCCCATCCCGCTTGCGACTCTAGCATCGAGATCGCATCTCGCTTCGCCTGAGCTCGTAATGTGGCTGTATCGCTCAAGCATCCGCTTGGACACATGTCCGGCCAAGGCGGTAATGGTTTGCTCGCTAACTCTCGGGTTCTCAGCCAACCGGGAGATGAAAGTGTGGCGCAGATCATGCCAGCGAAAGTCGACACCTGCCTGCCGACGAGCAGCTTTCCAAGCTGACTTCCATTGCGCCATCGGACGACTTCGGTCGATGCCGTAAATCAAGGGCCGGCGACTGTTACCCTCAAAACCAATCTGGTGTTTAGGAAAGAGGTAAGCATCCGGTTCGCTAACGACGCTTTCGCGGATCCAAGAAGAAAGGACCTGGCACACCTGCCGCGTCAACGGAATAATGCGGCCAGTGCCCCCCTCTGTTTTGGAACGCGCCGCAACCAGCTCTCCGGAAACTATTTCTCGGTCAGCCCAGCTTACCTGCAAATCGCGAATACGGATTCCGTAGCTCTGAAGCGCGCAGCCCAGTGTCGATGCTGACGACGAACAAAGGCATTAGACTCGGTGAGCGGCTACCTTGCATCGAATCAAGAAGCTTTGCTTCATCCTCGACAGAAATCGCGCGTCCGATGTCGCGTCTTTCTCGAAAGAAACGCGCTCGGTCGGCATGCAGCGCCCGCAGATTTTGATGCTTGAATATCTGGCGCAGCACCCCACCCATAGCGTTGATCGTTCGTCCGGACTTTCCCTGACTCTGCCGGAGTGCCTGCAACTCGCAAATGTCCTCGGCCGTTATGTCGCACACGAGTCGTTTCCCAAACTGACAGGATAGGCTGGCCACGTATTGCTTGTAGTGACCTTCAGTGTGACTGCTTAGTCTTGAGCCAATCACTGGCTGCGGAGGAGAAAAGGGGCACGCGCTCCGGTCGCGAAACCCGATTGATCGCGAGTTCAAGATCACAACGGCGAGCACGTTCAGCTTCGCGCGCCACCGTCTTGGAATTCGTCTTCGCAGATTCGCGGACGAGCTGTCCTTGAAAAACGAATTTGTACCAATAGGGTTTGTTTTGCCGGTCCTTGTCGCTTTCGCCGATTCTCGGGAACTGAGCAGGCCCGAAAGCACGGCCAGTCCACAAAGATCGACACTCCGCTCAGACGAAGCTTGATGTGGTCCACCTGGCGTTTAATCCGTTGCCCGCAACGCTGACTCCCGCTTGTATGCGGCGGCAGATTAATTTCTACTGACCTATTGTCAAACTAGTTGGAAGACGGCTGTTTCAAGAACTCTTCCTTTTATGGCGAGCAGGTCGAGGGAGCTTTGTAAGTGACTCCCCGCAATATTGGGTCGCGGTAAGATTCCCCGGCGAGTTGCGCCGGCACTGAATGCGGAGTGAACAGCCGAAACTTGCGGTTTCCTTTAGTTCCAACTGATTTTCTGTTAATAGCTGAGAAAGTTGTCCCCGACTCACGGGAAATGCGCCGGCGACTTGCGGGAAACGGAGAACGTTGCGTCGTCGACGAAGGCCGCAGATCGCTTTGTTCGGCGCGGCGCGGTTAGGATGCGCAAGGGAGGGACGATGTGAGTTTCGAGCCATCTACGGTCTCTCCTCTCCCGAAGCGCTGATACCGCCGCAACCGGGCGAGTTCCACCCGGTGAGGATCGCGTCCGCGAATTTGGAGATCCAGGCGCGCATAGTCGGCGCAGCCGAGGGATCACCAGCGCAGGAGGTTGGTGGTTATCCAGCAATAAAAAATCAGCTTGGCCGGCTTGCGCGAACACGAATGGAAGGAAGGACCGATCATGGCGGTTACCCCAACTTATCCAGGCGTCTATATCGAAGAGATTCCAAGCGGCGTGCGGGCAATCACGGGCGTGAGCACCGCGATCGCGGCCTTTGTCGATTACTTCCCGCGAGGTCCGCTGAATCAGCCGGTCCAGGTTTTCAGTTTCGGCGATTTCGAGCGCCAGTTCGGCGGGCTCGACCTGCTGAGCGAGGCGAGCTACGCCATCCAGCAGTTTTTTCTCAATGGTGGCACGACCGCCTGGGTGGTTCGCACGACGTCGACCGCCAACCCCGCCACGACGGCGGCTGTCACTTTGCAGGACGGCGCGGGGAACAACGTCTTGGTGGCGAGCGCGGCCAGCCCCGGCAACTGGGGCAACAATGTCCGGATCGACGTGGACTACGGCACGACCGATCCGACCAAGCTTTTTAACCTGACCGTAACCGAAGTGACGCTGGTGGCGGGAAAGCCGCAGGTGCTCAGCTCAGAGACCTTCCGCAACCTGCTTATCGACAGCACCCAGGCCAACGACGCAGTGGCCACGGTAAACGACGCCTCGAGCTTGATCCAGCTTGCGCTGCCGACGGCGACGCCCACGTCTACTCATCCGCCTGCTCAAACCGGCACGCTCAGCAGCGCATTTGCCCTGGGCAAACTGCCTGCGGGTGTGCCCAAGGCGAGCGACTCGATGACCGTGGCGCTCAACGCTAATCCCGCCAAAACAATCACCCTGAGCGCTACGCCTCCCGCGACTTTGGCATCGCTGGCGGCGACGTTGCAGAGCCTGATCCGTGCTGCTGATTCGAGCCTGGCGACGGTCACAGTGGGACTCGTGGGCAGTGCGACCACCGAGGTTTTCCTCCAGTTCAAAGCCGGCACGGGCAACGCTGCAGATATTTTGAAGTTTGCCGATGGCGCCGGGACGCTGGCTACCGCACTCGGCCTCGACGCCGCCGGCGCCGCGAACGTGCAGCAATATACCGTTGGCGGAGCCGCGGCGGGCGCGCAGGTTTCGCCCCAGTCCGGCGGCAACGGGATATGGAATTTCGCCACCGATCCGGACGGCATGGCGGGAGGACTGTCGGGCGATCCGAATCTGAAGACCGGCATGTTCGCCTTGGTCAACGCGGATCTGTTCAATATCCTGTGCATCCCGGCGACGGCGCGGATGACGGCTGGCACCGACAACCACGCCTTTGAAGTAGCCACCAACGCCAATTCCCTCTGCGACCAGCGGCGCGCGTTTTATCTGATGGATCCCCCGCAAGGCCCGGGACCGGTCGGCGCCAACGACAGTCCAACGGCGATCGCGGCTTGGTTGGACACGAACGCCTCACTGCGCAACCGGAACGCCGCGATGTATTTCCCTCGCCTTGACATTCCGGACCCGCTCAACGGTTTCCGGTTGCGGCCGACGCCTGTCAGCGGGACGATGGCGGGCCTCTACGCGCGAACGGACGCCACCCGCGGCGTCTTTAAGGCGCCGGCGGGAACTGATGCGAGCCTGACCGGGGTCCAGCAGCTTGAATACAAACTGACGGACGGCGAGAACGGAGTCTTGAATCCGCTGGGAATCAACGCGCTGCGCTCCTTTCCCGTTTTTGGCCCGATCGCGTGGGGCGCCCGCACGCTCTTTGGCGCGGACCAACTCGCCGACGATTACAAGTATGTGCCGGTGCGCCGCTTCGCCCTGTTTCTCGAAGAGAGCCTTTTTCGCGGCACTCAGTGGGTCGTCTTTGAACCCAACGACGAGGCGCTGTGGGCGCAGATACGGCTCAACATCGGCGCCTTCATGCAGGACCTGTTCCGCCAGGGCGCGTTTCAGGGGACCACGCCGCAACAAGCCTTTTTCGTCAAGGTCGACAGTGAGACCACGACTCAGACCGACATCAACAACGGAATCGTAAACATCATTGTGGGCTTCGCGCCGCTCAAGCCCGCCGAGTTCGTCATCATCCAGATTCAGCAAATGGCCGGACAGCTTTAAGGCGGAGGAGGGTCAACCCATGGCGCAATTCAGTGTGAATACCCAGCGCAGGGATCCCTACAAG
Organism: Deltaproteobacteria bacterium; assembly: GCA_019237115.1. Taxonomy (GTDB): domain Bacteria; phylum Desulfobacterota; class Binatia; order Binatales; family Binataceae; genus JAFAHS01. The sequence goes on along the minus strand of JAFAHS010000411.1, from coordinate 43,150 downwards.
AATTTCATCTTCCGGGTGAAGTGGGACGGGCGCTACGTTGCCGGGATTTCGAAGGTCAGCGGGCTCAAGCGCACGACCCAGGTCGTGAGCCATCGCGAGGGCGGCGATCCTTCCACTAGCCGCAAGTCGCCGGGACGCAATGAGTACGACCCGATAACCCTCGAGCGCGGCGTTACCCACGACACCGAATTCGAGAAGTGGGCGAACAAAGTCTGGAATTTCGGCGCGGGCCTCGGCTCCGAGGTCTCGCTGAAGGATTTCCGCAAGGACTTCATCCTCGATTTCTACAACGAAGCCGGCCAACTCGCGATCAGCTACAAAATCTATCGGTGCTGGGTGTCGGAGTATCATCCGCTGCCCGAGCTTGACGCCAACGCCAACGCGGTGGCGATCCAAATGATCAAGCTCGAAAACGAAGGATGGGAGCGCGATCTCTCCGTGACCGAGCCCACCGAGCCCAGCTTCACATTGCCGGCGCAATAACACCTATGCCAACCCTTGGGGCGTCTGCGATCATCGCCGTTTGGGAACGAGGGCTCGGCATGAATCCGGTCGAACGCGCGTTGGTCCTCCTGGCGGCGGCGCGCCCCGGCGCCGCTGCGGAGGAACTTGCCGCGCTCGCGCTCGGCCGGCGCGACGCTGGCCTGCTACGGCTGCGCGAGAGCATCTTCGGACCTGTCGCGACGGCGGCCGCGAACTGTCCACATTGCGCCGCCGCGCTCGAATTCACGGTCGACATTGCGCTTCTCGCTACGGAGGCGGCGCCGCAGGATGCGGGAGGCCCGCACCGGCTGGCCAAAGACGGCTTCGTCGTGGAATTTCGCCTGCCCGCCAGCGCTGACCTGACGGCGATCGCCTCCTGCGCAGAAGCGCCGCAGGCGCGGCAGCGGCTGCTCGAGCGATGCGTGCTCGAGACGCATCGCGATGGCGCGCCGGTCGCATCCGAAGCGCTGCCCGAACCGGTGGTCGCGGAGCTGGCGGCGCAGATCGAGCGCCTCGATCCGACGATCGACATCCAACTCGATTTGCGCTGCGCCGCATGTGGCCACGCCTGGCCGCTCGCCTTCGATATTGCCCATTTCCTCTGGCATGAAATCGACGCCCTCGCGCGCCGACTGCTGGGGGAGGTCCACACGCTCGCTCGGGTGTACGGATGGAGCGAAGCCGACATCCTCGGGTTGAGCATCGCCCGGCGCAACTATTACCTGGAGATGGCGGGCTGATGGGCGACCTCTTCGCGCGGCTGGCGGAGCGAACGCTGGGGATGGCGGCGGTGGCGCAACCGGCCACTCCTGCGCGGTTTGCGCCCGCGCCGCAGGCCGCCGTCGAGCCACCCGCGCCGCAATCGGTCGTTTCGCCGGCGCAGGTGGAACGGCCAAACCGTGCGCGCGCGCTGGGTTACCCGACGGGCCCGCGCTTCGACTCCGAACCGATCCGCAAGGACGCAACACCCAAGGTTCACGCGAGCAAAGCGCCGCTGATGATCGGCGAGGACGCCGGCGCGGCGAAGGATCATCAATCCCCGAGCCGCATCGATCAGACCACGCAACGAGTTCTGCCGAAGGAGTCGCCGCCGCCGGAATCATCGGCGGAGGAGGCGCATGGCGCCGAGATAGATCGAGCTGATGCGGGCGCCCCGGAACTTCTGTTCGCCCAACCGCGGCCCGCCGCGCCAGAGCCGGCTGAGCGACCGATCGCGCGCGCCGCAGAAAGGCGCTCGAGCGCGCCGGCGTTACCCATGCGCCGCCCCACCCAGGAGACGCCCACCGCGCAGGCGAAACCTGAAGGGCTCGCCGTGGCGGACCGCTCGGTTGACGCGCTGGACCGCGCGGTCAACCCGCCGGCGCTCCATCGTCCCGCGCCCCCAGCGGCCCCGCGCCGATCGTCAGCGGAAGCAGCCCTGCAACGGGAACGGCAATCCGCGGATACCACGGTCGAGGTCAGCATCGGGCGAATCGAGGTCCGCGCCGTCCTCCCCGAATCCCAACCTGCTCCTGCCCGGCGCGCGGCAGATTCGGCGCTCTCGCTCGCCGACTACCTCAAAGAGCGCGATCGAGGCCTGCGATGAGCAACTCGCTGGCGATCGCCACCGTGACTGCGGCCTTGCGCGAGGTGTTGCAGCCTGCCGTCGCCAACGCGGTTGCGGGTGCGGTCGTCGGGTTCAACCGGCCGGATTCGAGTGCCGGCACGCCCCTGGCGCCTGCGGTCAATGTGTATCTCTACCAGGTGACGCCCAATGCGGCCTACAGAAATGGCGATCTGCCGACGCGGCGGGCGGACGGAACGGTCGTCAAACGGCCGCAGGCCGCTTTCGACCTGCACTACCTGTTTACGTTTCATGGCGACGATAGCCAGCTCCAGCCGCAATTGCTGCTCGGCGCGGTGGCGACGACCTTGCATGCGCAGCCGCTGATCTCTCCGACCGCTATCGCCAAAGCGATCGGCGACTTCGGCTTTCTGGGCGCGTCCGATCTGGCGGACCAGGTGGAGCGCGTCAAATTCACGCCGACCTCATTGAGCCTGGAAGAGTTTTCCAAGCTCTGGTCGGTTTTTTTCCAGATCGAGTACACGCTTTCGGCGACCTACCAGGGCTCAGTCGTGCTGCTCGAGAGCGACGACGAACCCGTTCCGACGCTGCCCGTCGCCGCGCGCAATCTCGCGGTCACTCCGTTCCGGGAGCCGCAGATCGATAGCGTGATCGCGGAGGCCGGTGCAGATCAACCTATTGTGACCGGCAGCACGCTCCTAATCCAGGGACGGCAATTGAAAGGCGCGGTGACGCTGGTCTTGATCGAGGGCCAGGAGGCGTCGCCCCCGACGGTTAGCGACACCCGGGTCGTCCTGCCGCTGCCGGCGGCCCTCCACGCCGGCGTCAAAGGCGTTCAGGTGATTCAAAAGATTCTGATCGGCACGCCGCCGACACCGCATCGCGCCTTCGAGTCCAACGTGGCACCGTTCGTTTTGCGGCCCACGATTACCGCCGTCGCAGCCGCGGCGCAAGCGCCGGGAGTCACGAGTGTGACGCTGACCCTCGCGCCAAATATCGGCACGGGCCAACGCGCCGTGGTGTTGTTGAACAACCTCGCGGCCAATCCGCCCACCGCGTTCACCTCGCGGCCCGTTATCTCGTCGGCCGACTCGAACCAGGTGAATGTCGATTTCGCCGGCGTGCCCACGGGTACCTACCTGGTGAGAGTGCAAATCGACGGCGCTGAGAGCCTCCTGAACGCCGGGTTTTCCGGTCCGACGGTGGCTATGCCATGAGCGCGCCGGCCGCTTGGTGCGAAGAGAATCAAAGCCGGCTGGCCGCCGCGATCGCAGAAGTTCGCGCCGCGGTGGAAGCCTTTCTAGCCGACGCCGGCAAAAGCGCCGCAAGTCCGGAGAGGGCCGCTGAAGACGCCTCCGCCGCTCGCCCGGCCGAACTCGAAGGCCTGTGCGCAACCCTGGGACTGACTACCTTCGAGCGCAAGATCCTGTTGCTGTGCGCGGGCGTCGAACTGGACTCCAAGCTGGCGGATCTCTGCGGCTCGCGGCCGACTTTTGGTATGGCCTTAGGTGTCTTTTCCGACGCCCATTGGAGCGCACTCTCGCCGTCACGCCCCCTGCGCTATTGGCGCCTGATCGAGGTGACGTCTGGCGATCAGCTAACCAGCAGCCCAATCCGGATCGACGAGCGCATCCTGCATTACCTCACCGGCATCCAGGTGATAGACGAGCGGCTTCGTCCGCTGCTCAAGCCCGAACCGGCCGCGCCGCAACTGCCCCCTTCTCATCAGACGATCGCGAAGGAAGCAGGCGCGGCGTGGCGTCGAACATCGAATCACGGGCTGTTGCCGGTAATTCAACTGTGCGGGGCTGATCGGGCGGCGAAGGCGGAAATTGCGGCGGCGGCCGCGGCTCTGGCGGGCCTTAACTTGCGCTCGATCGCCGCCCCGGACATTCCGCGCGCCACGGGCGAGATCGATCTATTCGTGCGTCTTTGGGACCGCGAGGCGGCCCTGAGCGGGAGCGCGCTTTTAGTCGAGGCCGACGAGGCCGAAGGCCCGGAGAATTCTGCGGAGAGCGCGCTTGCGGCGCTGATCGAGCGATTGCGCAGCCCGCTCTTCGTGTCGACTCGCGGCCCGCGGCCGGGAGGTTCGCGCGCGCTCAAGCTTGTCGAGGTAAGCCCGCTTACGGCTGAAGAACAAGCTGAAATCTGGCGCAGCGCCCTGGCTCCGTTCCCGTCTCTGAACGGCGCGCTCGGCCGGCTCGGCCGCCAGTTCAGTCTAAGTGCGAGCGTCATCCGTTCACTCGCGGGTGAACTCGCGCCCGAATCCGATCAAGCTTCACCCACCATCTCGGCCCCGTCCGACACCTCGGCGCTGGACCGGCTTTGGCATGCCTGCCGCCTCCACGCCCGGCCGCGTCTGGAGGCGCTGGCACAACGAATAGAGCCCGCCGCGGCGTGGGAAGATCTGGTGTTGCCCGAAAAGCAGTTGGGCCTGTTGCGCCATATTGCGATCCACGTGCGGCATCGCGCACAGGTCTATCAGGATTGGGGCTTCGGCTCGAAAGGGTCGCGCGGCTTGGGTATCAGCGCGATGTTTGCGGGGCCCAGCGGTACCGGCAAGACGATGGCCGCCGAGGTGCTCGCCAACGACCTGCGCCTGGATTTGTACCGGATCGATCTGAGCCAAGTAGTCAGCAAATACATCGGCGAGACCGAAAAAAACCTGCGGCGGATATTCGACGCGGCTGAAAGCGGCGCCGCGATCCTGCTCTTCGACGAGGCCGACGCGCTCTTCGGCAAGCGCAGCGAGGTGAAGGATAGCCATGACCGCTACGCCAATATCGAGGTCAGCTACTTACTGCAGCGGATGGAGGCGTATCGCGGGCTCGCCATCCTGACCACCAATCGGAAATCGGCGCTCGACCCGGCCTTTTTGCGCCGCCTCCGATTCATTGTCGAATTTCCCTTTCCTGAAGCGGCGCAACGCGCCGAGATCTGGCGGCGGATCTTCCCGGCCGCGACTCCGGTCGAAGGCCTGCGACTGGACCGGCTCGCGCGCCTGAATGCCGCCGGCGGGCATATTCGGAATATCGCGCTGGGCGCTGCGTTTCTTGCCGCCGAAGCCGGGCAGCCGGTACGGATGGCGCATCTGCTAAGCGCGGCGCGCACGGAGTTCGCCAAACTCGAGCGTCCTTTGACCGACGCCGAAGTGGCCGGATGGATCTGAACCCGCCATGCGCACGACCATCGACAAAACGCAGGCGGGGAAGGTCAGGGTCCGGATCGACGAACTGGCGCTCGAGGGATTCCCTCCCGGCGATCGTTTCCGGATCGCCGAAGGGATCAGACGTGAGTTGACGCGGCTGATCGCCGAGCGCGGCCTGGGCCGGCTGAGGCAGGCGCCGGGAGGCAAGCCCGCGGTGGACAGCGGATCGCTCCGGATCGCACAGGGCGCGAATGCCCAGGCGATCGGCATTCAAGTCGCCCAATCGGTGCATCGCGGACTGACGGGAGGACACGGCAAGCGATGATGGGAGAGCGGCAGATCGCGGCGAAGTCGTCGGCGCCTATGCGGAATCATGCCGCCGCCGCGCGTTTCGGCGCTAGGCGGAATGGCATGAGCGGAGTTCCGCCGATCGTGCGCGAAGTCCTGCATTCGCCGGGCCGGCCGCTGGATATGGCGGCGCGCGCCTTGATGGAGAAGCGCTTTGGCTACGACTTCAGCCGCGTGCGGGTGCATACCGACGCGCGCGCGGCGGAATCGGCGCAGGCGGTGAACGCGAAGGCTTATGCGGTGGGGAATGAGGTCGTCTTTAATCGCGGCGAATACGAGCCACGAAGCGCGGCAGGTCTGGATTCGCTGGCGCACGAACTTGCGCACGTGATGCAGCAAACCGGGAGCGGCTCACAAGGAATCCCTGAGCAGATCCAATTGGGTGCGCCCGGCGATGCCGCCGAGCGCGAGGCGGCACGGATGGGACGCGGGGGCGTGCCGCAAACGCCGGCCATCCAGGAACCGCCGCGCCTGCGCCGCCAGCCTCAGAGCGATGATCAGACCAAGAAGGAACCACCGCCCCTGATCCCGCTACCGTCTCCGTTGGACCGTCTGGATATCAAGCCGATTATTCCGGGACCGATCGATGCGCCATCACTCGAAGATATCAACAAGGGTCTCGGAGCCTTAAAGGGCTCGGGACAAGGCGGCGCCGGAAACGTGGACTGCGCGCCCGGGTGGCGCAAACGGGTGGACGGGATGTGTTGCGAGGGTTCGTCGGTCGACCGCTGCTGCCCGCCCTACCGCCTGACGATCCTCGGCCGCTGTTGCCCGACCGACCGGTACGCCAAGGGCGCGGACTGCGTGAAATTCGACCTCCTCACTCCGACGCTTCCCGGCTTGCCGGGGACCGGGACCAAGGACGGCGGGAATCCGAGTCGTTCGGATCTTCCTCCTCCGGAGCGAAACCTTGCGCCGACGCCGCCGCTCACGGTCAGCATGGATATCTACTTCAAGCTCGATCGGCCGGGCTCCGTCGTGAGCGATCAGAAGGCGTTGCGCGACAGTCTCACCGCGCCGGGCAGCGTGACTCTTGACGGCGTTGTAACCTGGCTGAAAAACGGGCCTCAGTTCAAGGTGCAACTCACGGGCAAGGCTTCGATCGAGGGACCGGCGGCGCACAATCGCGAGTTAGGCGAGTACCGAGTGCGATCGGTCGCGCACGCCCTGGCGGAAGCAGGTATCTCCGCCGACCGCCTGGCCGATCCTCTGCTGATACCGGCAGCCTGCGCCAAGCTGGAAGACGGCATCCACAACTGCGGCGACACCACCGCCTCGAAAACCATCGACGAACGCGATCGGCAGGTACGAGCGACGCTGTTTATTCCGCGGGGAAACCCCTGATGAACACCGAACGGCAGCCCGCCCCGAAAGCGGCCCCGACCCAGTCCGGAACGCTCTTCGGAATCTTGCAGCGCAAATGCGCCTGCGGCGGATCGATGAAGGCCGAGGGCGAATGCGACGAGTGCAAGCAGAACGCGATGGGCTTGCAGCGCCGGGGGAACGGCGGCGGCGCCGCGCCGTCGCTAGCGCCGCCGATCGTACACAACGTGCTGCGGTCGCCGGGACGACCCCTGGATAAGGCAACGCGGGCCTTCTTCGAGCCGCGCTTCGGCCACGACTTCAGCAAAGTTCGGATCCACGCGGACGATCAGGCCGCGGAATCGGCGCGCGCGGTGAGTGCGGTCGCGTACACGGTCGGGCGGGACGTGGTGTTCGGAGCGGGGCAATACGCGCCGGCGACGATGGGAGGTCGGAAGCTGCTCGCACACGAACTCTCGCACGTTACTCAACAAACCGGCGCCAGCGGCGGTGTTACGTCAGGCGCGTTTAGCCGAGGCGACCTTGTAATCGGACCTCCTAGTGACCTCTTCGAGGTAGAGGCGAACAAAGCCGAACAGGGGCTAGGTTCAGCCGGTTCCAGCGCGACGCACCTTAGAACTTCCGCGGTCATTCAGCGAAAGACGAACCTGGACCCATTTACGGCTCAACTGACTCCGGACGAAGTGCGCGGCCTCAGCGAGCAAGACCTTGCGTCGCTGGTCAACAAGGTGCGAGAGAAGCTGGGATCGCTTACGCCGGATTCGCCCGATTACGCGGCACTACAAGAGAATTCGGATACGCTGGACGCGGAGGTGACGCGCCGCAACCAGGAACGTAACACACCGCCAGCGTCGACCGCCCAACAACCGCCCCCCGCTGTCGGTGGAGAGCCTGGCGTACACGTGTCTCCGGCACCCTCGGCCCCATATGAGAAGTCTGCCCCCGGCGTCGAATCGATGTACCGTCGGGCGGGACTGGTAGAAGCTGCCAATGCAGTGAGGAAATGCCGCGAGGGCGACTGCTCCCACGTCTTGACGGAACAGGAAGCCTACAACGCCTACCGGACGGGACGGTTGAACGCCGGGCTGGGCGAACCTCCGGCAAGCGAGGCGGCGCCATCCGGCTCATCGCGGCTCGACACCACGCGGCTTCAGCTCGGAGGGGTGGGGGCAGTGGGGCTGGCGGGCGCTTTGGCGCCTAGTACAGCGCAAACGGCTACCGGAAGCGCAGCGAAGACTGCACTTGAGAGGGCCGGCACCCGATGGTTCGCCGAGCGAGGGATAGAGGGCAGCGCGGAGTTGCTAGGCGAGGCGGGCGGCGCTGCTGAAGCCGCTCCGGCTCTCGCTCCCGCGGCCGAGGCGGCTCCAGCGCTTGCTCCCGCTGCTACTATTGCCATTCCGGTAGCGCTGGGAATCTACATCACGGTGGCAACTGTCGACCTTCTCTTCTATGTCAACTTCCAGATCGCCTTACACAAGCAAGGCTACGTCATTCTCCCGAACCCGCTGGGCGTTTGTATCGGAAGTTGTCATCAGCCCGCGGCGCCGGGCTACGAACCCTCCGCCCCGCAAACCCTACGACCAACGTTTCCGTTCGGCGAGACGGATCTCGAAACGTTGCGCCGGTGGTTCGACCAAGAATCAACCGTAGCCGGTCGTCAGAGAGTGGCTCCCGCCCCGCAACCTGCGCCCCAGCCGGCGCCAGCGCCGCAGCCAGCAGCGCCCCCGAAGAGTCGCAGGTGCACTAACGAGGAAGTTGACCGGCTCCACGACGCGATGAAGAAGCTGTGCGATCGGGTTCGCGGATGCTCGATACAAAACGACACTTGTGCGACCGCTACGGCGAAAGTGGCGGCCTACAACGCCTGCATCACTGCCAGGGTGAACTTCCAGAAGAACTGTTTTCAAAAGGGCGATCCTGGATACGAAGGGCACATGCAGCAGATAGCTCAGCTTTACGCCGGGCTGCGAGAGTGCGAAGCGGTAATGATGGCCAAGTGCGGAGGGCCCTAACATGGCCCAGAGCGCAGAGGAGGTCACAGCGAAAATTAAAGATGCGTTCGCGAAAACCCCGAAGCCGAGCGACGACGAACTCGTTGGTAGCCACGAGGGCGATCCTGAGTGCACGGAAGTCGCGCGGGCTTTTAGAGCACAGAGGTGGTCCGATTTGTCCAGGGAGATGTTGCGCGATCATTCGCAAGCGCTACCCTTGTTTACTCCCAGTGCGTTCCGGCATTACCTGCCCGCCTATATGATGGCGTGCCTTGGTTCCCGCGAAGAGGCCGAAGTGCTCAGGGATTTCGTTATCTTCAATCTGACGCCGCCGCGAAGATCAGCCGGATGGAGGGCTGACTTTTTCCGTGCTCGCGCAACGCAATTCAGTCCGGAGGAGCGGGATGCCATCAAATGCTTTCTGGAGCTTATGGAGGAGCGGCGGGTGATCGACTGGAAAAGCCAGGGTCTAGATCCTCCACCGAGCCGGATTAAGGGAGCTATTGATTACTGGGCCTTGCTCCAGTCGGTCACCAGAGAGCGCTAAGCGATTCCAGAGAAGCGGGTAGACAACATGCAGGGTCACGAACTGAATCTTCTTCGGAGGTAGTTCGATCAAATGAGCGCATTCCCTAATTCCCCCCGCCTCCTCAAAGCTGGGCTTGTGCTGGTCGACGCCAACAGCGGCGTCGTGCAGCGCGTGATCATCCTCCAGTACAATCCCGATTCACTGACCCGCACGCTGCAAGCCCAAACGGTCCGGGCCGAGACGCAGAACCGCCTCGAAGCGCTGCGGCTAACCGGGCCGGCGATCGAAACGTTCAAACTGGAGGCGGAGATCGACGCCGCCGATCAGCTTGAATTTCCCGATCAAAATCCGCTCGTCACCCAGTTTGGAATTCATCCGCAGCTCGCCGCGTTCGAGACCGTCGTCTATCCGCCGAGCAGTCAGCTCTTGGCCGCCAACCGCCTCGCGCAGTCCGGAGTGCTCGAAATCGCGCCGGTCGAGGCGCCGCTCAGTCTCTTCGTCTGGAGCCGAAGCCGGATAATTCCGGTGCGGATCAGCGACTTCAGCATCACCGAGGAGGCCTTCGACCCCAATCTCAACCCGATTCGCGCCAGGGTCAGCCTCGGGATGCGCGTGCTGAACGTGAACGATCTCGGCTTCAACGATAAGGGCGGCAATATCTTCATGGCGTACATGATCCAGAAGGAAGTCCTGAGCGGGCTCAGCGCGGGGACCTTGGGCGCGCTGGGCTTGGAGAGCATCTGATGAGCACGCCAAGCCTGCAGGCGCTGCTGCAATTTACGGGGCTCAAGGCGAGCCTGTTTCCCGCCAACAGCCGGTACAACGGCATCGATACAGCGACTTTTCTCGCGCCGGACGGGCAGACGATTGTCTACGTGCGCCGGCGCTTTGTCCCCGCGCCCGACCGCCTCACGCCAATCCAGGAGCATAGCGTCAAGCAGGGCGAGCGGCTGGACAACCTGGCGGCGCAGTTTCTCGGCGACCCCGAGCTTTATTGGCGGCTCTGCGACGCCAATGGCGCGATGCGGCCGGAGGAGCTGGAGCAGCCGGGGCTCACGCTAAAGATTGCCCTGCCGCAAGGGCTGCCGGGAACCCCGAATGCTTAAGGGAATCGACCTTACGCTGATGATCGGCCCGATTGAGCCGCTGCCGGTCTCCAAGGAGGTGCTGGACGCGCTCATCAGCGTCGAAGTCACTTCGCGCACCGAGCATGCGAGCGGCTTCCAGTTGAAATTCAACCTGAGCAAGAACTCGCCGCTGCATACGCTTTTTCTGGTCGCGGGCGGCGCGCAGATTCCGCTCGTGCGCGTGCTGATCGTCGTGACGCTCAACGGCACGCCCGACGTTCTCATCGACGGCGTCATGACGAACCACGAGGTTACCGGAGGCAGCGCCATGCAAGGCCCGGTCCTCACGATCACAGGCGAAGACCTCTCGCGCGTGATGGATTACATCGACTTTACGGGGCTAATCGAATACCCGGCGATGCCGCCGGAGGCGCGGGTTCTATTGATCCTCGCCAAATACGCGTTCCTGGGAGTGATTCCGCTCGTGTTTCCCAGCGTGCTGATCGACGTGCCGATTCCGGTGGACCGCGTGCCAATTCATCAGGGGACTGATCTTTGTTACCTCAAGAAGCTTGCCGATGAAGCCGGCTACGTCTTCCACGTCTATCCGGGCCCGGTTGCGGGCACGAGCGTCGCCTATTGGGGACCGCCGGTAAAAATCGGTCCGCTGCAACCGGCGCTGAATATCGACATGGACGCGCACACCAACGTCGAATCGCTGAGCTTCAGTTTCAACAGCCAACAGGCGACGTTGCCGATTCTCGTGATTCAGGAGGAGATCACGAAGCTGCCGATTCCAATTCCGGTCCCCGAAATTACGCCGATCAACCCGCCGCTGGGGTTGATTCCTCCGCTCTCCCTGAAGGTCGATCACGTGGAGGGCGCTGGGAAGCTTTCGCCGGTGCAGGCCGCATTGCGAGGGCTTGCGATCGCCGCGCAGAAGGCTGACGCGGTCAGCGCGCAGGGCAGTCTCGACGTGCTGCGCTACGGGCAGACGCTCAAGCCGCGCCGGCTGGTCGGCGTGCGCGGCGCGGGGCTCGCTTTCGATGGTTTGTACTTCGTCAACAGCGTCACCCATCATCTGAAGCGCGGCGAGTACACGCAGGATTTTACGCTCACGCGCAACGGTTTGATCTCAACAGTATCGACGGTGCCCGCATGATCGAATGCAAGAAATTTTTAGGCAAGTTCCGCGGCTCGGTAATCAATAACGTCGATCCGGAGCGGCGCGGCCGGTTGCAGGTGTTGGTGCCTGATGCCGCAATCACCCCGCTGCTGACCTGGGCGCTGCCGTCGCTGCCGGTTGGCGGACCGCAAACCGGCGTGTTCAGCATTCCCATGATCGGCGCCGGCGTTTGGGTCGAATTCGAGCAGGGCGACCTCGACTACCCGATCTGGGTCGGAACCTTCTGGGGCTCGACGGTCGAAGTTCCCGCGCTCTCGCTTACGATTCCGCCCGGCGTGCCGGGAATCGTGATGCAGACGCCGCTGCAGAACGGCCTGGTAATCAGCGACGTGCCCGGCCCGACCGGCGGCATCCTGATTAAGAGCGCAACCGGCGCCTTCATCCTGGTGAACGACACCGGCATTTTCATCCAGAACGGCAAAGGGGCGAGCATCGTGATGACCGGTCCCGCCGTGAATATCAACCAAGGCGCATTGACGATCGTGTAGCTGGCCACATGGCACGGAGAGGGCCGCTCGCGTCTCTCATCCAGCATAAAGGAGGCCGCACCAGATGCCCGGGTTCTTGTTGAATGTAAGCTCGATGGTGAAGTGTGCGCACGGCGGCATGGCGACCCCCACCGCAACCTTCCCACGGGTCCTCGTCGGCGGCCAGCCGGCGGTGTTGATCTCCGCTCCCTACCAGGTCGCGGCGTGCGCCTTGCCGCCGCCGCCCGCGGGTAACGGGCCGTGCGTCACGGGCGTGTTCTCGATCGCCGCGACCAGGGTTCTGGCCAATGGATTCCCCGTGCTGCTGCAGGACAGCAAGGCGCTGTGCGCGCCCACCGGCACTCCGCTGCTGGTCGCGCTAACCCAAACGCGGGTTCTCGGAACATGAATATCGCTTATCCGTTTCAGATTGACGGCCGCGGTCGCACCGCAATCGTCGGCGACGATCATCTGCACGATCTGATTGAACAATTGTTGTTCACCAGTCCCGGCGAACGAGTGAACCGGCCGACGCTGGGCAGCGGCCTTTTGCAGATGGTGTTCGCCCCGTCGAGCGACGAGCTGGCAGCCGCGACGCAGTTTCTGGTGCAGGGGACTTTGCAGCAGTGGCTCGGCGATCTGATCCAGGCAGAGGCGGTGCGCGCCGAAGTTCAGGATTCAACCCTGCTGGTGACGGTTCAATATGTAATTCGCGCCAGCCAGGTGCGCCAGGTCGAGCAATTCGCGCGCGGGGTTTAAGATGCCGGCGCAGTATATCTGCGAGAATCGCAGGCGGCGTCAGGCGGTCCTGGCCAATCCGGCGCTAAATGGCCTCGATTTTCTGGACGTGCTGGATCAGCAGGCGCCCGCGGGCAGCCCGCCACAACAGACGCTGCTGGTCCATCTGTTCCAACCGGCGTCGGCTCTGACGGTGCAAAACCTGCGCATCGAGGGCGGCACGCGCGTGAGCCCCGTCAACGCCGTTTGGATCTTCCCGGCGTCGTCAGTGCCCGCCCCGCCGGCGAACGCGGCTGAGCGGGCTTTTTTTGCGAGCCTTCCGAACGCGGATCATATACTGGTAGTCCGCACCGATTCGGCGGGGGATTTTTCCACTTACACGCTGCGTGTGGTTAGCTCCCCTACGGACGCCGAGCCGCCGTCCAACTTTGATGTGCAGTTTGCGGCGCTCGATTTTTCTTTCAAGGTTGAGTGCCCTAGCGATTTCGATTGCCAGCCGACGGCGGTCTGTCCGCCGGAGAGCATCCCCGCCGCGCCGCCGATCGATTATCTCGCCAAAGACTATTCCAGCTTCCGCACGCTGATGCTGGACCGCATGTCGGTCACGATGCCCGCTTGGCAGGAACAGAACCCGGCCGATCTCGGAGTCGCGCTGGTTGAACTACTTGCCTACGCCGGTGACCACCTGAGTTATTACCAGGACGCGGTCGCGACGGAAGCTTACCTCGGCACTGCACGCAGACGCACATCGGTGCGGCGTCATGTGCGCCTGCTGGACTACGCGATGCATGACGGCGTGAACGCTCGGGCGTGGGTTCATATCGAGGTCGCATCCGGCAGCAGCGCCGATGGACTCACCCTGCCGGGACCCTCGGCCGGCAGGAAAACCCAGATGCTAACCCAGGTGAACGCGCCGCGCGGCGCTTTCCCCCTCGACCAGGTGCAGACAGCTTCGACGCAGGGGGCGGTGGTTTTTGAGACCCTCCACGATGTTACCCTGCACGCGGCGAATAACCAGATGCAGTTTTACACCTGGGGCGACGATTCCTGCTGTCTGCCCAAGGGCGCTACCGAGGCTACTTTGCTGAGCCAAGGTGACGGCGGGCCGATTCAACTAGCGGTTGGAGATGCGGTGCTGTTCGAGGAGGTCATCGGCCCGGCCACCGGGGCCGCGGCGGATGCCGACCCGGCGCATCGCTGGGTCGTGCGTCTAACCGCACCGCCCAAGCCGAGTACCGACCCTCTGAACAATACTGCGGTGGTGGAGATCGGGTGGGGCGCGGAGGACGCCTTGCCGTTTCCACTCTGTCTGTCGACGACCACGAGTTCGGGGCTGAAGTTGGCGGTAAGCGTCGCGCGCGCCAACCTGGTGCTGGCGGATCACGGCGCGACTGTCGCAGGCGAGACAATGGAGTTCACGCCAGGAAGGTTCCGCCCCCGCCTGCAAAACACCGGGATCACGTTCGCCACTCCGTTCGATAGCGCGCGGGCGGCGTCAGCGGCGGTCGTGCAGGATCCGCGCGCGGCGGCGCCGGCGGTGATTTTGTCGGACACCAACCAGGTGAAGTGGACGCCACTGCGCGATCTGCTCAGCGCCGGGCCTTTCGACCTCAATTTCGTGGTGGAAACCGAGGATGACGGCACGGCGACCTTGCGGTTTGGTGACGGAATTTTAGGCGCGGCACCGAATGCCGGTTTCACTGCGAATTATCGCATCGGAAACGGCAGCGCCGGGCACGTCGGCGCCGAAGCGATCGCGCACGTCGTCACCAACGTTAGCGGGATCAAGAATGTCCGGAATCCGCTCCCGAGCCAGGGCGGCATCGATCCCGAGCCGGACGACGAGGTGCGCCTCAATGCGCCACAGGCCTTCCGTACGCAGCAACGCGCGGTAACGGAGCAAGACTACGCGGATGCCGCCGGCCGCCATCCGGAAGTGGAGAAGGCCGAAGCGACGCTGCGCTTCACCGGCACTTGGCACACGATGTTCGTCACGGTGCAGCGCCGCGGGGGCCAGCCGGTGAATGATGCTTTTCGCGCCACAATCCGCGACTTTCTGGAGCCGCTGCGTCTGGCCGGCTTCGACCTGGAAGTGGAGGCGCCGATTTTCGCGCCGCTGGATATTGCCTTCACCGTGTACGTCGCGCCGGCCTACTTCCAGGGCGATGTCGAAGAGGCGTTGCTGGAAACCTTCAGCAATCGCGACCTGCCCGACGGCCGCCGCGGCTTTTTCCATCCTGACAACTTCACTTTCGGCCAGCCGGTCTATTTGAGCCGGATCGTGGCCGCGGCGATGCAAGTGCCGGGCGTGCTTTGGTTGGATACCACCGCCTACGCGCCCAATCGCTTTCAACGCTTCGGCGAGACACCGCACGGCGAGCTGCTGGCCGGGCGAATCGAGATGGCCCGGCTTGAGATCGCACGCCTGGACAATGATCCCAACGAGGCCGAAAACGGGCGGCTCGAGTTCTTCATGGAGGGTGGCGCGTGAGCAACGGGCCGACACCCAAGCTCAATGCTTGCGGCTGTTGCGTTTCCACGCCGCTGCCGAGCGCGCCGTTCAACCGTCCGGGGCTTGCCGCGCTGGCGTATCGGATCGGGACCTACCCGACCTTCCTGCGCGATATGATCGCGCAGCTTCACGCAATCGCCATTCCCGACGGTGCGAATCAGGGCTCGCGCCCGCTGGCGGCGCTCACGACGCGCGCGGCTGACGACCCCGTCATCGCACTGTTGGATGCATGGGCGGTAGTGGCCGATGTCCTCACCTTCTACCAGGAGCGCATCGCCAACGAAGGCTACCTGCGGACGGCAACCGAACGGCTCTCGGTTTTGGAGCTGGCGCGTACGATCGGCTACGAACTCAGCCCCGGTGTGGCGGCCAGCGCCTTCCTGGCATTCACCGCGGATGACAGTCCGGGTGCGCCGGCGACGGTCGCCGTCTCCAGGGGGGTCAAGGTTCAGAACGTTCCCGCGCAGGGCAAGCTGCCGCAGACGTTTGAGACGATCGAGGACCTTCAGGCGTTCGCATCGCGCAACGCCCTGCGCCCGCGTCTCACCCGGCCGCAGGACCTTGCGCTGGTCTTCGATCCCCAACATCTGTTCGACAAAGACGATCCGGAGCCCAGCGGCCTCAGGCTCTATCTACTCGGCACCAGCGCAGGCTTCCCCGCCGGGTCGGGTGTGCTGATATCGGCTGCGCAGGCACAGGTCTATCCGCTGTCCAGCGAAACCATTCCGGACCCCGTTCCGGCGATTCGCATTGATGGCTCGATCTACTTCACCGGTATCGCGACCAATCTGCAGAAGGGCGACCGGCTGCTGCTGGTGGGACGGAACGATAACAATTCGCCGACGGTGCAGACCAAGCTGATGATCGTTCGCGGAGTCGAGGCGCAGGCGAATTTGAATCGGACCCGAGTGGATCTGCGCGAGGATCTTGGGCAGAGCCCGGAGCCGCCGCCATTCACGCCCGTCAAGTTTCCAACGCCGGTGCTTTTTCCGGAGCCGGCGGCGTTCAACCTGGCCAACACGAGCGCAATCCTGGCGGGAAGCATTAGCGAGAGCGACCTCAACGCCTTCGTGACGATGAACGACTGGGACCGCGATAAGCTGGTCGCGCTGGCGCCCTTCGCGACGGCCACTCCACCGCCGACCCCACCGCCACCCAATCCTTCGGCGGTGCTACCGGCGCCCGATCCAGGGATCTTCGCCATGCGCACGCACGCGGGCATTTTCGGCAATAACGCCCCTTTTTACAGCAGCCTGCTCGCGCCGGCTGGCGAGGGCTTTCCGAAGCCGGCGGGCGCCCCGGGGGGCAATTTTCTCTACCCGAATGACTGGGACAGCAGCGGGTGGCCGGTCTGGAACGACTCCATCACGAACCAGTTCTATCAGAACGCCGATCTCTATCTGGAGCAGGTTGTCCCTGGCATCCTGCGCGACAGTTGGATCGTGCTCGAATTTCCGTCCGGCGATCCGGCGGTTTTCCGGGTCGGCACGGTGAGCGAAGCAGCGCTGGCGGGCTTCGGTCTGAGCGGTCGCGTCACCGGCGTGCGGCTGACGCGGATCGATGGCAGCAGCGAAATTACGGGGGCTGACAAGGCGTCCACCTTTCTGGTGCGAACCACAATTGCTTACGCCCAGAGCGAGGCGCTGGACTTGATCGACCTGCCGATTACGGACGATATCGCGGCCGGCACGACGGAGCTGATGCTGAACGGCCTCGTCCTCGGAATGAGCGTCGGGCAGGCGGTCGCGCTGACCGGCGCGCGGACCGCGGGCGATGCGCCGGGGGTGACTGCGAGTGAAGTTCTGACGCTTGAGCAAATTACCCATGTTGGGGGGTTCACGACGCTTCGGTTCGACGGCGGACTCGCCAACAGCTACGTGCGGAGCAGCCCCGCGGGCGCCCCGAAGGAGGTGGGGCTGATTATCAACGCCAACGTGGCGCGGGCGACGCACGGCGAGACCTTTACGGAGGTTCTCGGCAGCGGGGACGCATCGCAGAGCAATCAGGTTTTCACGCTCAAGAGGCCGCCGCTCACATACGTGGCGGCCGCGACTCCAAGCGGCGCCGCAAGCACTCTGGAAGTCCGCGTCAACGACCTGGAGTGGCAGGAAGTGCCGGCGCTTTTCGGTGCCGCCCCGACCGATCAGGACTACATCGTCCGGCTCGAAGATGATGGTACGACGACCGTCACGTTCGGCGACGGCGTGACCGGCGCGCGCCTGCCCAGCGGCAATCAGAACGTGGCGGCGACGTATCGGACGGGAATCGGTGTGGACGGCAACGTCGACGCGGGTGCGCTCACCATCCTGCAAACGCGCCCGCCCGGCATCCGATCGGTGACCAATCCGCTGGCGGCGAGTGGCGGGGCGGGGCCGGAAGTCCTTGATCGCGCGCGTCAGAACGCGCCGCTCAAGGTGCTGACGCTCGACCGAATCGTAGCGCTCGACGACTATGAGAATTTCGCGCGCGCTTTCGCCGGTATCGGCAAGGCTCAGGCCGCGGCGCTCTTGAGCGGCGGCCGATACCTGGTTCACTTGACGATCGCGGGCGTCAACGGCGCAGCGGTCGACCCGGAATCGGCGCTCTACGCCAGCCTGATCGGCGCCATCGGCCTGGCGAAAGATCCGGTGCAGCAGGTGCTGGCGGCCAACTACCAGGCGCGTTTTTTCGATATCAGCGCCAGCGTGCTGGTCGACCAGCCGCGCTTTGTCGCCGCTGATGTGCTCCAGGCGGCACAGACGGCGTTGCAGAACGCCTTCTCGTTTGACGCGCGCGCTTTCGCTCAGCCGGTGACTGCGGCCGAAGTTATCAACGTCATTCAATCGGTTGCGGGCGTGATCGCAACCGACTTGACCGCGCTGTTTCCGATCATTGGCGGCGTCGGGCGGTTCGAGGGCGGGCTGTTACCAATCCTTGGCGGAGTGAGGCGGTTCGGCGGCGTGCCGCCCATGCTGTGCGCCTCGCCCGCGCGCCTGGCCGGAGGCGCCATCCTGCCGGCCGAGCTTCTGCTGGTGAACCCGGCGGGGATCGCGCTGTCGGAGATGCAGCCATGAGCGCCACGCCCACCCGGCCGGATCTCTACAGCCTGCTTCCCGCGGTTTATCGGATTCGTGACAGCGCGCTGGGCGAACCGCTGCGCGCGCTGCTCGCGATAATCCAGCGCGAGCTCGACGCGATCGACGAGGACATAGCCGGCCTGTACGAAAACTGGTTTATCGAGACCTGCCAGGAATGGGTCGTGCCGTATATCGGCGACCTGCTGGGCGCGCGGGGGCTTAAGCCGATCGCGGGGGGCGCCTTTACGGCGCGGCCTTTCGTGGCCCATACGCTGAAGTATCGTCGCAGCAAGGGCACGGCCGCGATGCTTGAAGGGCTCGCGCACGACGTCACGAACTGGTCGGCGCGCGTAGTCGAATTTTTTGAGCTGCTCGAGATTACGCAGTATCTGAATCATCAGCGCACGGCGAGTGTAGTCACGCCCGATCTGCGCGACACCAACGCCCTGGAGCTTTTGGGCGGTCCCTTCGAGCGGACGTGCCGGACCGTGGAAGTACGTCCGGTCGAGCAGGCCGGCGGCAAATACAACGCGCCCAATTTGGGTATCTACGTCTGGCGGCTCGAAAGTTTTCCAATCACGCAGGCGACCGCGCGCCCGGTTACTGACGGCAGCGACGGCCGTTATCGGTTCAACCCGCTGGGCCTCGACGTTCCGCTTTTCAATCAGCCGCAGGCGTTGGCCGCAGACGAGAGGGTTGCGGACGAAGTACAGGTCAAAGGCGCGCTGCGACGGCGCGCCCTATACGACGATCTGGAGGCGTTGCGCCAGGCGCTGGTCGATAAGACGCTGCCCGCGAGCACCTATTTCGGCGCGCATCCGGTGCTCGAAATCACGGTTGCAGGGACCCCGGTGCCGCCCGAAAAGATCGTTATCTGCGACCTCAGCGATCAGCCGTCACCGCCGGGAAGCTGGCCGCAGCCGCCGGCGAGCGAGCAGTACACTCCGTCTGCGGGCGGGCCGAAGATCACCTTGCCCATCAGCGTTTCGGTCGATCCAGCGCTGGGGCGGCTCTTCTTCACGACGGGGTCGATTCCGTCGAACCCGGCGCAGGTGCTCGTGAGTTACTCCTACGCCTTCAGCGGCAATTTGGGTGGCGGGCCTTACGACCGGGGCGACTCGATGCCGCCGATTCCCACAGATCAGCCACTTTTCCAGGTGGCGGTAACCGGGCAGATCGCGGCCGACAACAACCTGATCTTCGCGAGCCTGAGCGACGCTATCGCCAACCCCGCGACCGGTTGGAATGCGCAGGCGCCGGGGACGTTCGGGGTTATCGCGGTACTCGACAGCCAGACCTACGCGGGCGACCTGTCCATCACTATTCCCGACAACAGCGACTTGCTGATCGTGGCGGCGGACTGGCCGGGCCTACGCCAAGGCCAGCCTTCGGAAAAAGCGCTTGAAGCGGTAGGTATCCGCCCGCATCTCTTGGGCAACCTGCAGGTGACCGGGACAGCCGCGCCGAACAGCCAGAATCCCGGCGGGTTGATTCTCAACGGGCTTCTGATCGACGGCTCGGTCACCGTGGAGCCCGGCAACCTCGGCAGCCTGCAAGTGGCTCACTGCGCCTTGAAGCCGTCGGCCGGCGGGATCCATGTGAGCGGCCAAGTGCAAGGTGCGCTTGCGACTCAGGCCAGCTCGCCATTCGCGTTTGCGACTCCCGCGCCCGCGCCTCACCCTGTCAACGGGAACGGGTCGCCGCCGCCTCCGCCTCCACCGCCAACTCTTCGAATCACGACCACTTCACCGCTTCCGGGCGCGACGGTGAACGCGCCTTATTCCACGACCTTCGCGGCCACGGGCGGCACTGGCCTTGCCTGGTCGGCGACCGCTCTGCCGCCGGGCCTGAGCATGAGCGCGGCCGGGGTCTTGAGTGGGACGCCGCAAACGGCGGGCAATTTCAATCTCAACGTCACGGTAAACGGCGACGCGGGCGCCAGCCGGACGGGTTCGTTCGCCCTTACGGTCAACCCCGCGCTGGCAATCGCGACGGGGTCGCCGCTGCCCGCCGCCACGTTGCATTCGGCCTATTCGGAGACGCTGGCCGCCACAGGAGGAAGCGGCGTCTATTCGTGGTCGGCGGTGGGGCTGCCGGCCTGGCTGAGCTTGAGCGCGAGCGGCGTTCTCACCGGGACGCCGCCGGCCACCGCCAGCGCGAGCTTTACGATTACGGTGACCGAGAGCAATGGCGCTACCCGCTCAGGAACCTTCGCATTGACGGTCCTTCCTCCTCCGCTGGTTATCACTGCGACGCAGCTTGCCGGTGGAGCTCCGACCGTTGCCTACAGTCAATCCCTGAGCGGGACGGGCGGCCAGCCGCCGCTCACGTGGTCCCTGGTGGCGGGAGCGCTGCCCCCTGGATTGGCGTTGGCCGCGGCGACCGGGGCCATCAGCGGCGCCCCCCGGACAGTGGGATCGTTTTCCTTTACCGTGCAATTGGCCGACAGCGCGGCGAGCGCCCCCGCGACCCGCCAGTTCACGATCGCGATCGTCTCGGGACTCACGATCACGACCGCCGCGATGCCGGCGGTGACGGTCGGCGCGACCTACGCCGAGACGCTTGCGGCCTCGGGCGCGGCGCCGCCGGTTACGTGGTCCGTCAGCGGAGGCACTTTGCCCGCGGGCCTGCAACTCGATCCGGCAACCGGCAACGTCGCGGGTACGCCGACCAGCGCCGGTTCGTTTGCCTTTACGGCCCAGATTACCGACAGCGCGTCTGCGACGGCGACCAAGGCGTTCACGATCGTTGTCGCAGCCACCCCTGTGATCGCTGCAACCGCACTCGCGGGTGGAACCCAAGGCGCGGCCTATTCGCAAAACCCCGTGGTAGCGGGCGGCACGGCTCCCTTTGCGTGGAGCGTGGCCTCCGGTGCGCTGCCGCCCGGCTTGACGCTCGATTCTGCCACAGGGCGCGTAAGCGGCAATCCGACGGCTGCGGGCGCTTTCAGCTTTGCGGCGCAGGTGAAGGACAGTTCGTCGATTGCGGCGACCCAACAGTTCAGCCTGACGATCGCTCCGCCGCTGGCAATCACTGCGGCGCAGGCACTGCCCGGCGGCACGGCCGAGGTCCCGTATTCAGTATCGCTCGCGGCCACGGGAGGAACGCTGCCGCTCGTCTGGTCGCTAACAAGCGGCAGCCTGCCACCGGGCCTGAGCTTGTCCGCGTCCGGGGTTGTCGCGGGTACGCCGTCAAACGCCGCCTCCAGCCAATTTACGGTGCAGGTGAAAGATGCCGCCGGAGCCTCTGCGACCGCGAGCTTTTCGCTGATTATCACGCCGGCGTTGGCGATTACGACCACGGCGCTGCCGACGGCTGAAATCAACGTGCCCTACTCGGTGGCGGTCACGGCTGCCGGCGGCACGCCGCCCTATGCTTTTTCATTGGCGGCGGGAACCCTGCCGGCGCCACTGACGTTGGCGCCGGACGGATCGATTCGCGGCACACCCACCGCGACCGGCGCCGCTACCGTTACAGTCCAGTGCAGTGACCACAATTCGGTTACGGTCAGGCAGGCGTTTCAGTTTACCGTCGCATCAACCCCTGTTATCAGCACGCCTCCAGCATTGCCGACAGGCGTGGCCGGATCGAGCTACAACGTGGCGCTCGCGGTGAGCGGCGGCGTGGCGCCGTTTCGATGGGCGGTGAGCACGGGCGCTCTGCCACCTGGTGTGACGCTATCGGGCCAGGGCGTAATCACCGGCGAGCCGGCCGCTCCGGGGACCTTCAATCCGACCGTGACGGTCACCGATGCGGCGGGCGTTGCGAGCAGCCGCCAGTTCACCGTTATCGTGATCGACGACAATCCTTCCCTGCAGGTCACGCTGATCCGCAGCATTTGCGGGCCGCTGTCGCTCGATGAGGCCGCGCAACTGACGCTGGTCGACAGCATCGTCGACGCCGCCGGGAAAGCCATCGGGATCGCGGCACCCGCGGCCGATGCCTCGATCCAGACCAGCACCGTGATCGGCGCGATCGGATCCTCGGCGGCAAGCGGCGTGCGGACACTCGCGGCCGGCAACAGCATCTTCACCGCGCCGGTATTCGTCGAACGGCGGCAGACCGGATGCGTACGCTTCAGCTACGTTGCGCCCGGGTCGCGGACCCCGCGCCGCTATCGTTCGCAGCCCGACCTCGCGCTGAAGGCGGCGACTCCGGATGAGGCGGCCATTCAGGCGCGCCTGACGCCGACCTTTACGGCGCTCACCTACGGTCAGCCCGGCTATGCGCAGCTCAGTCGGAGCTGCGCTGCGGAAATCCGCACGGGCGCGGAGGACGGCTCCGAGATGGGCTCCTTCGATTTCCTGAAACAGCCGCAGCGCGAAGACAATCTGCGCGGCAGTTTGAGCGAATTTCTACGCTTCGGACTTGAGGCCGGAATCTTCTTCGTTACCTAAGGAGAGTGGTGTGGGAAGCGATATTACTCGAACCACTTTCAATCCCCTGAAGCACTACAGCGCGGTGCGGTGGCAGCAGGGACGCCCGAGCCTCGATGCGGATTGGAACGAGCAGGCAGATATCACCGCGCGTCGCGCGGAGATCACGGCCGCCGATCTGCTCAGCCGCACCGGCGCACCGCGCGATAACGCCGGCTTCCTGGTAATTCCGCTGCCGCTTGCCGGCGCTTCCAGCGATCTGGGCTTGGCGCCCGGCCGAATGTATGTCGACGGCATCCTGTGCGAGCTGGAATCGAACCTCGCGCCGATCGCGATCGTAAGCGGCAAACAGATCCAGCTCACTAATCTGGTGCTCGACGGGCGCGAACTCGCCGCGGGTCAATGGGTGGAGATTTCCGCGGCCGCGACGGGCCCCGCCCCCATTCAGACGCAGGTCCAGCCGCCAACTGCGTCGGGGCAAATCACGCTGAAAGACGACGTCAGCGGGTTTGGGACGTCGGCGCAATTGAGGCGGATCACGACCTACCTTACGCAGGCCGACAACCTCGCCCCCGCTGCGCTCCCGACCAGCGGCCTGGCCCTGGTCTACCTGGACGTTTGGGAGCGCACCATCACGGCGCTGGAGGATGGTGAGATTCGCGATCCTGCGCTCGGACTCGCAAGCGGCGCCGATACCACCACGCGCAGCAAGACCGTATGGCAGGTGAAATTCCAGCCGGTAGCGGCCAACGCGACGTGCGCGACGGCGCCCGATTTCCCGACCTTCACCCCGCAGAGTACCGGCCAATTGGCCGCTCGCGCGGAGCCTACGGCAGCGAGCACGTCGGCCTGCATCCTGCCGCCGCGGGCCGGCTTCCGCCGGCTGGAAAATCAGCTTTATCGGGTCGAGGTGCAGACGGGAGGCAATCTCGCGGGCGGGAAGCCGACGTTCAAATGGTCGCGCGACAACGGCTCCGTCGTAACCGCGATCGTGTCGCCCGCGCCGGTCCTCACCGGGACTTCACTTACTTTCAATGTGAGTTCGCTCGGCCGTGACCAGACGCTCGGATTAGCCACGGGGCAGTGGGTCGAACTCACCGAAGATGGGCGGGAGCTGGCCGGGCAGCCGGGCATCCTCGTGCAATTGACGGCGACCGCGACGGGGCCGCAGGGTCCGGTGCTGACGGCGGATACTTCTGCGGCAGACCCTGTCGCGCTGGCGAGCTTTATCAACGGCTTTACAAATAATACGGTCCGCAACCCCAAGGTCCGCCGCTGGGACGAGTCCGGCGCGCAGGTCTCGACCGGCGCACCGGGCGGCGATGTTCCAATTCAGGAGGGCGTCTGGATCGATCTGGAAAGCGGCGTCCAGGTCTTCTTCGCGGCGGGCGGCAATTACGCGACCGGCGATCACTGGCTCGTCCCGGCGCGCACCGTTACCGGCGACGTGGATTGGCCGCGGGACAGCGCCGGCAATCCGCAGTTTCGTCCTCCGCAAGGTATCCGCCACCATTATTGCCGGCTCGGCATCGTGAATTTCGGCACGACCCCGTGGATCCTGGAGGAAGATTGCCGCCAGCTCTTTGCGCCACTGGCCGAAACCGGAATCCACATCAAATCGGTGTTCCTGACCAATCCGAGCGGAGTGTCGCCGAACGCCGGCGTCGTCTTGAACGACAGTATGGTCGCGTTGCAGGATTTGGCGGGCGGCATCAGCATCCAGTGCGACACGCCGATCGACCCGGTGTCGCTGCTGCTCAATCCGTCGCTCAGCAAGCCCACCTGCTATGTGACTATCGACGTGCCGCAATTTGCTGGGGCCAACCAACTGCCGTTCGCGGCGCAATCGACGCTTGTGGCCGCCACATTGTCACTGGACGCCGCCGGTGGCGGGACGATTATCGACTGGGCCCCGACTACGCCAGCCGCCACCTGGATTCAAAACCAGCTTGCGCAAATCCTGGCGCAGACGCCGGCGCCCGGGCCGATGCTCGCGCGGCTGACCCTCAAGGGCAATTTCATCTGGGCGGCCGGCAATCCATCGATGTTTCTTGACGGCGACGCCTTTGGCGGACCCGTGGCGCCGGACGCGTCGGGCAATCAGCGCACCGGGCTCTTTATGCCGAGCGGGGACGGCCGCAGGGGCGGCGATTTCGAAATGTGGTTCTGGCTGATTTCGCTGCCATCGGTGGTGGTCTCGCCGACCGCAATCGATTTCGGCGCCCAGGCGGTGGGAACGACTTCGAGCCCTGCTGCGTCCATAACACTGACTAACAACACCAAGAGCGCGGTGACGATTTCGAGCATCGCGCCCGGCGGCGACTTTGCCGCGACGACAACGTGTCCGCTCTCGCCGGGAACCTTGGCGGCGGGCGCATCCTGCACGATCAGCGCGACCTTCACTCCAACGCTCGCGGGACCCCGGCCGGGTAACATCACGGTCACGCACAATGCCTCCGGCAGTCCGTTGACGATCCCGCTCAGCGGAACGGGGCTCGCGCCGACGCTGCAAGCCTCCGCGACTTCGCTGAACTTCGCGGCCGCCCTGGGCGAAGAAACTGCGGACACCTTGACGCTGACCAACATCGGCAGTTCCTTTTTGAACATCTCCGCCATAACCCTGAGTGGAGCCGCGAGCCGCGACTTCTCTACTAACGCCCCGCAGACGGCGATCGCGCTCGCTCCGGGCCAGAGTTTGACCGTGATTATCGGATTCGCGCCGACGGCGATTGGAGTCCGGAGCGCCAACCTTACGATTAGTCACAATGCAAGCGGCAGTCCGCTCGTGATCACGCTAAACGGGAGAGGTTTCGGACGGCCCAGAGGAGGAGGCCCGCAAGGAGGCATTCTCACCGGACTCGGCAAGGCCATATGAATCGGCCAGAGTGAGCCACTTAGAAGGAATTCAGATCCGGAAGTACATCATCTCCGGCGCTTGCCGCGAGGCGCCGATCCATCCGAGGAAGTTAACGCCGAAACTCGTCATCGCGTTCCAAGCGGAATAAGCTTCATCGCGCGCCGCTGCTTGCTGGTTCGCGTAAACCTCAGGAAGAATTGAATGCAGCAAAGTCACACGCGGGATAGGGGCGACCGATGGCGATAGACCGCTTTGAGGCTACTTTTGTAGTGGATATTGCCGGCAACGGCGACTTCACTGATTTGCAGTCGGCGATCAACGCGTTGCCGGCAACCGGCGGCAAGATCTTCGTGAAGGCGGGGACCTATCCGCTCACCAGCTCGATCCAGATCACGTCGAGCAACGTTCAGATTCAAGGCGAGGGGATGGGTATCACGGTGTTTGTGGCGAGCAGCCAGATGATGACCGGAAGCCCGGCGTCGCCCGCCCTGGATGCCTCTCAACTGACCTTCGGCACGGCGCGTCCGCTAACCGCGGATACCGCGAGGGGCGACACTTCGCTGCAACTCGCGGCGGGGGATGCGGCTTCGTTCCAGCCCAACGACTACGTGCTGCTGTTTTCGAACAAGTCGGTGGATACCGAAATTCCCACCAAGCATGCCGGCGAGGTGAAACAGGTCCGGCCGGATACCGCCGCCTCAGGCGTAGTCCTGGTCGACGACCAAGTGTTTGATACGTATACCGTGGCCGATACCGCGCAGTTGGTGCAGCCGACAATGCTCGAGAACATCACGCTATCGGATTTCTCGCTCACCACCGACGCCACTTCGTCGACGCTGAAGCTGGGCTTTACCCACTTCCGCTTCATCGAGAATTTGCAGATCCAACGGCTCGAGGTGCACGACGCTTTCCACAGCGGCATCGAGCTTCAATCCGTGCGCGATGCCAAGATTTCGGATTGCTATATCCATCACATCAGCGACGTCCAGCCGCCCGCCAACGAACGTTATGGAATCGTTGTCGGCGGGGCCTCCCAGAACGTGAGCATCAGCGGCTGCCGCTTTTCCCACACGCGCCATTCAGTAACGACGGGCGGCAGCAGCGGCACTTTTCAAAACGGCGTGCAGCGCAATATCGTGGTGTCACACTGTACCTCGATGCTTACTGATACGGTGCATTTCGACACGCACCAGCCGGCCGAGAATGTGGCCTTTGTGGGTTGCGTGGCGATCGGCGGGATCGGGGTGGCCACCGGATCGTCCGCCAACGAAGCGTACGGCTTTCAGTTACGCGCACGCAACTGCTCGATCGTCGGCTGTTCGATCCTGCAGCCGGCCGGCCGCGGCATCTCGCTGATTGGGCCGGGTGCAAGCGGCGCCTCCATCGTCGGCAACATGATTGCGAATGTAACGCCGATCGCGGGCCTCCCGGGGACCGGGATCTTTTTCACGGCAACGTCCTCGGATTCACCCAAGGAGACCTCCCATCACGTGATTTCGGGCAATGTGATTAAGAACTGCGCCGGCCCGGCGATCGCCAACAGCGTCCCGGTGCATGATCTCGTGATTGTCGGCAATGTATTCGAGAACGCAAATTCATCAGCCGGTGGAGCTGCAATCCAGTTGTCCGATGCGACGCATGTCCTCATGACTGGCAATCGGATCGAAGGGACGGGGCAGACACCGGCGATCGACATGACGGGCGGCTCCGGCACTTCGGAGAGTTGGAACCTCGGTCAGAACTTGCTCAGCAACGCCGGCGGCAATCTGATCAACCTGCTCGGCACCGCTTCGGTGGTGGTCAACAACACGGGCTACAATCCGGTGGGCGTAATTGCGAATCCGTGGCCAAGCGCCGGCAGTGATTTGACGAATCAGGTTGCCGCGGGCCTCCAGAATCCTCAAAGCGCGACCGTCTATACGGTGCGGCATAGTCCCAAGAGCATTGTGGTGACGGGAGGCGATGTTTCCCAGATCGCGATCAACGGAACGGCCACAGGGCTGACCGCCGGCGCATTCAAGCTGGGCGTCGGCGAGACCATCGCTATTAACTACAACACGACAGCCCCGACGACTTCTGTATTCGCTGAGTAGCTAAGGAAGCTCGATTTCCCGCGCCGGTGAAGTTGTCAATTCGCTTGTACTGCTGACCGGGTCAAAGGTGGGGCTCACTCTCCGTCAAGATGATGGTCCAGCGAATCAAGCGCCGCCAACGGCCAACGCTGCGGTTCGGAGTGCGAGGACGCTGCCCGGCAAATCATAACGTCGCTTGGCGAAATTGTGCCCGATTTTGTGGCCTGAGGTGCCACATTTTGTGCCCGAACTAGATACCATTGGGTGAAAGCCATTACCGTTCAGAGGCAATGGCAGAATGCTGAAAGCCCTTGGGACTCAACGCTTTCAAGCTCTATCGAGCGATCTGGGGAGGTCTCTATCGTTTCTTCTCTTCTGCGATGGCCAAGCACGAGGTCGTCGGTTCGAAACCGATCACTGTTCCCTAAAAACTCCCCGGAAACTCCAATCAAATTATCATTATTTCCTGGAAAACAGAGCCGATCTGCGCTCCCGGCGGGATACGGCGAAATCCGCCATGCTACCTCGATTTCGGTGCATCATTCTTCCACGCTATGAGGGTATCGGAGTGGCGTTGCGATATGCGCACTGCGGATTGGGGTTCGTTTGACCAACCGGCTGGTCGAAAGTGCGAAGCCCTCGTCTGATCAACTCTCGTACGATTCGAAAACCCTCTTCTGCCCCAGGTTCTGCTACCGCCGGAAATCGCGGTCGCTCGTCATAAGCTACTCGAGCAATTTCGACCTCGACCTCCCCTGCCTGCACCTCGCGTCCCAGGTCTGACCCATTTTCCCGGAGGGCAGGTGTCGGTCCCTTTGGTGACCTTTTAGAGCGGCAATCGTGTTCTTGTGGACTTCGATGGCGAGATTGCTCAGCCGATCCGACCCATCGGACAAACGCTCGAAGCCGATTCTCGGCTCTTATCGTGGCGCCGTTTCCCAACGCTCATTCTCCACCTTCTGGTAGCTGACCGCGCGATCACATGCGTCTATGGCGGGCCCCCGTGAACCTCAACGGGACGCCGGTCTGGGCTGGGCAGACCAGCCGCGACATTGGCGTACGCCTGACGACCAAGACGATTACGACTCACAAGATCGATCCCGATGTGGATGATGCTCGCTGGTACTTGATGCAGGAAAGCCAAACTCCGGGTGATCCTCTCAATGTAGTGTTCGTCGGCGAAGGGCCGATCCTCGCCCTGGCTCTCGCACGCCAAGGGTGGCACGTGACCGCGGCGATCACCCCGGACTCTGCCTGGCGTACGGCCTACTCTTCTCTGTTTGGCAGCCCTTATCGCTATGGCCCGGTCTCGGCCCTGTATTTCTTCGGCCGCCCTCAGGATCTTGCCGTCCAGAAAGCTCGCAGTGATGTCAACTTGCCGTCCGGAGCAGCGAGATCGTGCTGGGTACTGGATCTGCAGATGCGCACCAGGGTTGTCTCAGCGGCCTGTCATACGTGCAATCGACGAAATTTCGCCAGGGTTACCTCGCTGGTCACGTCGTCGAATACCACTACTACGGGCAAGCCGATACTCAATTCGTCGGGAGGCACGTCAACTACCCAGGTGGCCATCCGCACTCCTTCTTCCAACTCGACGATCGCGATCGCATACGGCACTGCGTCCGCGAACTGTGGCAGCATCGGCTGGTCGGTGCTGGCCCAACTGAAGACCTGTCCTCTGCCCGACGATTTGGCCCACTCATAGTCGAAGGAACCGCAATCGGGGCACATTTCACGCGGCACGTGGCGCCATCCTCCGCACCGAGAGCATTTTTGAAAACGCAACTCGTGCGTTTTGCAGAAGGCGTAAAAATCGTGTGCTAGCCCCCGCATAGGAGGTAGCAAACGCTGGTAAGTCTCGGGCCGTGCCATTTGGTTATCTCCTCAGCACCAGTAGGCTGCCATCACCAAGGTCGCCGAACCCGGTTATTACGCCAAGTTCCGCGTTGGCGACCTGCCGCGCTCCGCATTCATGGCGCAATTGACGGGTCGCTTCCACGACATGATTGAGTCCTGCGACATGCGCTTCGGCCAGGAGGCCCCCATGAGTGTTCAGCGGTAAGTCTCCGCCCAGCTCTATACGACCGTTCTGAACGAATTGGCCTGCTTCGCCGGCTTTGCAAACCCCGAGCGCCTCCAATTCCAGCAGCACGATATGGGTGAAGCAGTCGTAGATCTGTAAAAAATCGGCGTCTTCGATCTTCACCTCAGCCATCGCCAGTGCCCTTGGAGCCGCAAACCTCAGTCCAATCTTGAGAAACTCCCGGCGCCCGGGAATGTCGTCGGCTGGCAGCGGATGACCCTCAGCAGCACCGGCGATGTAAACCGGGCGTTTGTGCAAATCGGGTGCCCGCTCGGCCGAACTGAGGATCACGGCACAGGCGCCGTCAGTCTCGAGGCAACAGTCGAAGAGCCGAAACGGTTCAGCGATCATCCGGGCGTTGCGGTATTCCTCCAGCGTTAAAGGTCGGCCGCGCATGTAGGCCTTTTCATTAAGCTGAGCATGTTTGCGGGCGGCAACCGCGACTGCCGCCGGTCCTTCTATCGGAACCTGGTACTCGTGGAGGTAACGTCTGGCCAGCCAGGCAAGCCATTGCACCGGCACCGCCAGCCCGAACGGCATGTAGTACTCAGACATCGTCAACCCAAAGGAGGGCGGCAACTGCACGCCTCCGCTGCGGCGCCCGGCTCCGCGTACGCCTCCGCCCGAAAATGCGTTCCACCCGACGGGGATAAGCACGGTGTTGGCTAGGCCGAGCGCGACCGCCATCGCGCCCGTCTGCACGGCAGCGACTGCGGCTGCGCCGCCAATATTGCTCGACGCGCTATAGCGGAGATCCGGAATCCCAAGATTGGCGGCAAGATGCTCGACCGTCGGCGTCGGCATCGCGGTGACGATACCATCGATATCATGGGGCTTGAGTCCCGCATCGTCGAGCGCCGACATGGCCGCGCGCAACATCTGGTTGAGCACGCTGCGGTCGGTACCGCGTGTGTATGCGGTCTCACCGACCCCCACAATACAGGCTTTATCCTTCAGCGGATGCATCGCTTATCCTCCCGGTCCACGCCAGAAACCGAATATTTGTACAACTCATCGGGGATTTTTCTTTTAGCATAGTCTAAGTTTCTGCTGCCGCCATCCTTGAAGTACGGCTGGAGTTTACGACGAAAGGGTACGCGAAATAGCCAAATTGCGGGGTCGACGCATCCAAAGCGGCGGGCTCGCGTCTGCTCCCGGAGCCTGAATTGATCACGCGCGCGATACGCAGACTGGTTCACCAGAAGATGCCGACCGGCCGCGTACCCGTCTCGAAGCAGCGCGGTGACGGGTTGGAATCGAAAGAGCACTGCCGCCCTCCGTCTGGAAGGCCACGATTATGATATGCGGTGGCAACTCGGCGATATAAGCTGCCGCGGCTCGTCCCTCGGCATGCGGTTCTGGCGGCGGCATTCTGAACTGCGCACGCTTGCTCCAGATCCCGGACAAGAATTGGTGCGCCAGCGCGCGAGTGGCTGCGAGCTCCACTCGGCCTTGCCTAATGCAAACTGAAAGTGTCGATGTGTGTTTTTCCGGAACGTCTTGCTCCGTGGGTAAACGCCGAATCAACACCTCGGGCAGCAAGCTCACAGAGCCGCAAAAGTGATGTGTCTCCGTCGAAAACCGGTTGGACACGGCGAACCTCAAGAAAGACTTTTGCACTTTGCGTTTGCGATAAAGCGGGGCCGGTGCGAATCTGATTCGACCCCCAACCAGCCAACTCGCCATCCGAAGGGAGTTTTAATGCGGTTGAACTTGATGCACTGCCGGCCAGGTGCACGGGCTCGGGGAGGTGACGAAGTGAAACACTCGATTGCTTGGGTCAGGGTACCCGAAAGGTCTAAGCTCAATGAAAGCGACATTTAATTTCGCTCTGTGCTTCGTGGTGATCGTGGTGACGGGCTCGGTCGCTCTGTGCCAAGAGCAAGGAAGTGCTGGCGTCTACAATTCAGGCACGGAAACCACGGTCAAGGGTACGATAGAACAGGTCAAAACTGCCTTTCTTCCGGGTGGTGGTGCAAGCGCGCAAGCACGCGAAGAGTCGAGCGGCCCAATGTATGTCAACCTCAAGACTGACTCGGGTACCTTGGCCGTGTTTTTGGGGCCATCCTGGTTTCTCGAATCCAAGGGTTTCAAATTCGCGAAAGGTGATCAGATTGAGGTGACCGGTTCCAAGCTTCAGGACAAGGATGTGATCGTCGCGCGTGAGGTCAAAAGAGGCGATCAGACTCTAGTCATTCGTAACGCCCAGGGGATTCCTGCTTGGTCGGGCGGCCGCTGATTTCAGCCGAGTCCAAATCGCCGCAAAATCCTCCTGGATGCGCTGGTAAGCTCCGTTGCTGAATGCCGATGTTTTCCAGGATGGACCAGGATCAACCGGTCGAAGGTACAGAAGTGTCTTCCTTGCGAAAGGGAACGAGGTAGTTCTCAGGGTTGAAATCCTTTTTGCTGGCTCTGATGCGTGATCCCGTCCCGCGCAAAGGGCGGTGGAACGGATCATCGGGGGCTGAGGGAGGCTAGTCCATGCCTCAGCCGCGAGATGCACCCGCCCGCTGGTCCAGTAGTTTCAGCAACGCATGCATCGCGCGCGTGACCGGAACCTGGATTCCGTGGCGCTCCGCCGCGCGAATCATCGCGCCCGTGATGGCATCGTACTCAAGCCGCTTGCCGCGTTCCACGTCCTGCAACGTCGAGGGGCGAATTTTGTCGAGCGCCGAAATCTTGGTGAGCCGTGCAAGGGCGCTTTCGGCGTCCTCGGGCGACATCTTTGCTCCCTCCGCTCGGCCGACCTTGACCGTCTCGAGCATCAACTGCTGCGTGAGCCAATAGCCGCCTGGATCGCTCAGCGTTTCACCCAGCGAGCTGCGGCTCAAGGCGCACACGGGGTTGATGCCGTTGTTGCCCATCAACTTGATCCATCGAATTGTTTTCAGGTCATGCGTGAGCTGCCCCAGGATTCCCGCGTGGCGGAAAACCTCCGCAACGCTCAGCGCGCGCGGCGTCTCGGCCCCATCGAGCTCGCCGAACTCGATATAGCCGTAACCGCTGTGCACCAGCACTCCGGGAGCGGCAATTTCCGCGCCTACCCGGGCATTGCCGCCCATCACGGCATCGCGCGGAAAGATCGAGCATAGCGCAGCTTCGTTCTCGACTCCGTTCTGCAGCGTCATGATGATGCCGCCTGGAGCGA
This sequence comes from Deltaproteobacteria bacterium, assembly GCA_019237115.1. Lineage (GTDB taxonomy): Bacteria > Desulfobacterota > Binatia > Binatales > Binataceae > JAFAHS01. Next base: position 10,202 of record JAFAHS010000411.1, on the reverse strand, counting down.
GGGTTCCTTTCAGTTGCTGCGCCGCCGAAACGGTGTCGTAGGATTTGACGCAGAACAATATGAGCTCATAGGGCGCGAAGTCCGCGGGCTCGTCGCTCGCGGGTACGGGGACAGCGATTTCCCGGTCGGCACTGCGCAGCGTGAGACCGCGGTCCTTGATGGCCGCAAGATGCTCACCGCGCGCGCAGAAGTGCACATCCTCGCCGGCGAGCTTCAGCTTAGCGCCGTAGTACGCGCCGACACCGCCCGCACCCATTACCAGGATCTTCATCGCGTTTCCGAATCTCCTTTGATCACGGTGTTTCAAGCTTACGGGATCCAGACCTCCGAGGCCGCGGTCGTGAGGTCTAGCAACCAATGGGGCCCACTGCCACACGCGCACGCATGATGCGAAATCGCCGATGTGAACGGGTTCTTAGTCCCGGAGGGCGTCACTAGCGCCTGGCTCGCGGGCCCTCCGGTCGGGAGCCTTGGCCACCCAGTTCCGCCTTGGCAATTCTGAAGGCCGTGTTGGCGCAGGGAACCCCCGCATACACGGCCACCTGCATGAGAACTTCACGAATGTCCTCCACGGTCGCGCCGGTATTGCGGGTAGCCCGAACGTGCAGGGCCAATTCGTGCTCATGGCCCAGAGAGGCGAGTATCGCGATGGTTATCAGACTGCGTGTGCGATGGTCGAGGCCCGGGCGTGTCCAGATCGAGCCCCACGCCTGACGCGTGATGAAGTCCTGGAAATCTCTATCGAACTCGGTCGAACTCGCTAGGGCGCGGCGAACGTGTTCTTCGCCGAGCACCCTACGCCGGATGGCAAGTCCCTTCTCGAAGGTCGGATCGCCGGCTCCCTTGTCGGGTCTCCTGGTCCGTCGAATAGTCATTTGGCCTCGTGCCACGATGCAAGTATCCGATCGATTAATTTCTCGGACGATCCGAGATAGTTGTGCGGACTCAGGAGCCACTCGAGATCTCCAGCCGGCAAAGCCTGCCTCACCCGCAGGTCGCTTACGAGGGCGGCACGCAACTCGGTGCCATCGGCGGCTGCCTTGGCACACGCCTGTTCGACGATCATCTGAGCGTCAGCGCGGCCCAGGCGTTCCGCCAATCCCGTCGCAACCGCTTCCGCCATGATCTGCCCATGCGAACGCTGCAGATTTTTAGCCATTGCGTCGCCGTCGATGTGCAGCTCAGAAACCACGCCGCTCATGTGAAAGAGAGAGCCGCCAGTCAGCGTCACGATGTCGGCGAGCGTTTCCCACTCGGCGTGCCATCCGCCAACACCGCGCTCATGATCCAGGGTCATTGCAGTGAGCATCGTGGAGACCAGGCCCGGGAGGCGGGTCGCGGCGGCCAAGGCGACCACCGAGCCCACCGGATTGTGCTTATGGGGCATCGCCGATGACCCGCCGCGCTCGTTGCTGGAGGGCTCCCGCACTTCGCCGACCTCGGTCTGCATCAGTAAGGCTATGTCACGCGCGATCTTGCCCAGGGTGCCGGCCAATAGACCCAAGACCGCGGCGATCTCCGCGAAGCGATCGTGGTGCGAGTGCCAGGGAGCGTTCGGCCGCGGCAGCTTCAGCTCGTCGGCCAAGGCGCCGGCCACCGCAATTCCCTTTTCGCGCAGTGCCGCGAGCGTCCCGGCAGCGCCCCCAAACTGCAGCGTCAAGTCCCTGCCCCGAATCTCGCGCATGCGCGTGAGATGCCTTGCCACGGCGTCCAGCCATCCTGCGGCTTTAAGCCCAAACGTCGTCGGCAGCGCCTGTTGTAGCAGGGTCCGCGCCACCATCAACGTCTCGCGGTGGTGGTCCGCCAGGTTCGCAATCGCTTCACCGAGGGCGTGAAGCTGAGGCTCCATCCAATCGAACGCCTCGCGCAGTTGCAGTATCAACCCCGTGTCGATTACGTCCTGGCTGGTTGCTCCCCAGTGGACGTACCGCGCGGCCTCCGGATCTTCACTTGCCACCAGAGAGGTGAGGTGTTTGACCATCGGTATCGCGAGGTTGCCCGCGCTCACAGCAGCACTCGCAAGTGCTTGAAAGTCGAACAATTCGGCCCGGCACTTCGCCTCGACGGAGGGCACGGCCGCTGCCGGAATTACGCCGGTCTTGGCCTCGGCCCGCGAGAGCGCCGCCTCGAAATCGAGCATCCGCTGGAGGCGATGGCCGTCGTTGAACAAAACCCCGATCGGCCCACGGAACAGCGGGTCGAGCAGTCTTGGGTGAGCATCCATTGCCTCAGCACTCGAAGAACACGGTCTCACCCTGCCCCTGGAGGATGATGTTCCATTCGAAACTGTTTAGACCGGCCGCTCGCGCAATTAAAGTCGCTCGGCGCTCGTCTGGCACTGAACCAAGTATATGGTCACTCGCGTTTGATGGTTCGTCGGGGAAGTAGATTCTCGTGACGAGATGCCGCAAAAGGCCACGGGCGAAAATAGTGACCGCAATGTGCGGCGCATGGACCACGTCGCCGACACCTGCCAGCCGACCGGGCTTGGTGGTCGAGAAGCGAAAACTACCTGAGCTGTCGGTCACAGCGCGCCCCCAACCGCGCGACGAGCGGTCCGCATAGTGGCCTGCAGAATCCGCCTGCCAGGTCTCGATGACAGCGTCATTGACCCCATTACCGTCTCCGTCGAGCACCCGGCCTTGGATAGTCAACTGTTCACCGCCGGGTTCGATTGCGACGTCGACGGTGTGCATGCCAATCGAGAAGAACGGGCCAACCGTTTGCGAGGGCGTCGCGGCAAGTCGCATATCACCCCTCCATCGGTGTCTGCTCGCGGCCGCGCAGCACGATGTTGAAGCGGTATCCGAGCGCATATCCCGGCGAAGTTGTTTTCCAGTCGAACGCACTCACCAGTCGATTCCTCGCGTTCTCATCCGCGATTGAATTCCATATGGGGTCTGCTGCGAGCAGGGGATCGCCTGGAAAATACATCTGCGTGACCAGTCGAGTTGCGAAAGCGGGACCGAAGATCGAGAAATGGATGTGAGCAGGCCGCCATGCATTGGCGTGATTGCCCCACGGGTATGCGCCGGGCTTGATAGTGGTGAAGGCGTACCCGCCCTCACCATCGGTTATCAGACGTCCGCCGCCGCTAAAGTTTGGATCGAGCGGCGCATCATGCTGATCGGACTCGTGCGCGTAACGTCCGGCCGCATTTGCCTGCCAGATTTCGATGAGGGTGCCGTCGACTGGGCGGTCTTCTTCATCGACCACCCGGCCACTCACGATGATTCGCTCGCCGAGCGGCGCGCCGCCATGCTGGCGCGTCAAATCGCTCTCGTGCGCAGCTAGGTGCTCGGGTGCAAAGCGAGGGCCGGTGAGCTCGGTGAGGGTGGCTGGCATCGCTATCAACGATTTGGACGGCGCCCGTTTGCGGCTGGAGACGTAAGACGGATGCAGGTAGTCGGGTTGGGTGCCTGGGACCGGTCGGCGGTAGCCGGAAACCGGAACCATCGTCCTCAGCTGCCTATCCATCCGTGCAAGTCCTTCTCCCGCCTTCTTGCGGGATAAGAATCAACTCAGAATTACAGGTTGCGAACGTCGGTTCGCCGGTTCCTTCTTGTAGGGAGCCGCCGCGACCAGCGCCCGGATCTCCTTCTGGAGCTCGCCAGGTTCCCCCCAGATTACCGAAACCTCGGTTCCGACCTCGCTACAATCTACGTCGATAACACAAAGCGACAGCATCTGGCGAAAGTAGTAGCTGTAGCCGCGCGAGGTCGAGACTCCGACTGGTTGTCCTCGTCGCGTGACCTTGTCGGCGTACATGAACCCTCGTTGGTCGCGGGGGATTTCCATGTAGTGAAACGGTTTCCCCGCGCGATAGAGAGACGCGTACACGTCGATCCCGTCATCGGGATTCCACACCAGCGTCCGAATTACTCGACGGGGACGAGCGAGCTCTTCCTCCAGCGCCTGTCGACCGATGAAATCGTGGTCAAGCTTGACCCGGTTCTTCCATCCCAATTCCACCGGGCTACGGTACCACGCGCTGATGTCATCCGCCTCGAAACTGCCGGCGATGTTGAAGGTCGTAGCGTAAGCCGGCATCGCGGCTTTGAACTCCGTCAGATATTCGGCCATGTCGTCCTCGAAGATCGCGGGCAGGTAGTCGGTAACGATCGTGGGGAAGCATGCCTCAAGATGGTTGATGAAGGCCGCGCGACCGCCCAGACGCCGGATCCCGAATTCCTTCCCGGCCTCGAGAATAGCCTCATACACGGGACGCGCGTACTCGGTCGGTCCCTGTAGCTCGTAGCCGACTTCGCCGGCCATTCCCTGCCGCAGCGCGACAACCTCGTGGCCCGCGATACGGATTTTTCCGGAGTACATGAAGGCGATATCGCGGATACTTTGTCCGGCGGCCTTCTCCACCACGTAAAGCGCATTCGGTCCGGACACCTGGAAATTGAACCAGTCGTCGGGTTCCGAGGTTGCGCGGTGGCAGCCCTGACGAAGCTGGTAGTCGACCCAGAAGCCACCCCGGCCGAACAGCATGAATTCCTCGTCGCCAAGGCGGCTTAGAATCCCTTCATGGATGATCTTGCCGACGTCGTTGCAGTGGATCACGTGCTTGGACTGCCCGACTGCAAAGTTTGCGAAGCTGTTCACCGACACATCGGAAAAGAGCTTGAGCACGTCGGGGCCGCGAAAACGGCGTTCCCACAAGAATGACCAGTCGCCGATGTAGCAGGTCTCCTTCCACGACATGCTCTCGTCTATCCAGTCGGTGTACTCGGGCTGTCCCCAGCGGACAGTGAAATAACCTTCCGGTGTGCTGCGTAAATCTGCAACAGAGATGGCCATGATTTTCCTACCGCCCGCAAACTCCGAGACAGGTTTCCTAACGAAGCCGAGGCCTCCGAACCTCGGACCGAGTTATTTTCCGATCGATCACCTGAGTGCGACAATCCTCTCGTATTCGATGGTTGCGGCGATTGTGAAGCTCTAGACCCTGCCAGAGGACCCCGGGTCCTGCGGTTGGTTCCTCAAAGTCATTCTCGCTGTGTGCGTGCGGGCAGCCGGAAGAAAAACCCTGACAAACGCGGCAGGCAACGTCATTTAACTAGCGAATGCAGCTCTGAGAAGTTGTGGCGAACTGGTTTTCGGTCCACGAGTTGTTATCACACTTGGCATTTTCATCGACCGCATCCCTGGATCCGTTCTGAGCGGCGACTGAACCAGTCACCAGATTGCGCGAGTCGCTAAAGTCAATGGCGATGCCTGCGCTTTTGTTACCCTGCGCCGCTGAGGCGACAATCGTGTTGCGACTACTGGGGCCGATGCCCTGCCCGCAATGCGACCCGATCGGTCCCTCTGGAGAACATCCAAGATAGATCCCGCTCGCGCCGTTGCCAGTGGCAACGATCTGATACAGGGCGCTCACCCGGCTGCCACGCAGCCACAAACCATGACCGCCATTGCCGGTTACCTGACAGTCTAAAACCGTAATCGAATTCGACTGCGACAGCTCAATTCCGGCCCCGCCGTTATTGAGACTGCTCAGCCCGGACAGGTACCCGACTTGCGCGCTGGTGAACATCACCCCGGCACTGGCGTTGTTTTGAACAGTTCCTCCACTGAGCGTCGTCGAGTTTCCAGCAACCAGAATTCCCGTGCCGAAGCCTGAAATGGTCGCGCTGCTGGCAGCTATCACGACCGCCGAAGCGTGGGGCATCACATGGATCCCTGCAGCGCTGCCGCCGCCGCCCGGCCCGGTCAGATTTACTCCGGCAATGTCGACTATGACTCCGGACGCGTTGACGGTAATGCAGTCCTGCGTCTGTGATGTAGTGCTGAGCGAATTTGTGGGCGCGTAAAAGCCGGGCGTATCGATCACGAACCCGCAGTTCGGAATGATCGTTGGTGGTAACTGGGCGTGGACGGAAGTGCCTGCGAAAATCGAAAGCGAAACCAGGACTACCGCCAGTGCAACCGGGCCGGCAGCTTTTGGGCGAAGTGCCATACTGTCGACGATTCCATCGTAGATCCGGTGGCTGGGCGGAAAAAAGACCCTTCCCCAAGGTCGTCGCGCGAATGATAATGAGCCGGTCGATCGCTGCTACGGTAGAGTTGCGAATACCAGCAGGAACCGAAACCCTCTCCCGGACGTGGCGATGTCGCGAGTCCTTCGCCGTTCGAATAGTCGACCTCGCAGGAAAACGCGGCGCCGACTGAAATGCTCCGGTGATCCGAGAAGGTCGGGGCGATGCCCAAACCAAGCGTTGGACTTGTCAGACTCGCACTTTGTGTGCTTGCGAGTCTCGCGCCCACGAAAGCTTTTCCAGCCGGCGCAATTGCTGGGGGGAGCATAGGCGGGCCTATCAGAATTGCCCCGAGAATCGGGGGCAGGCCCTCGGCCGCCAACCCGGTATCTATGGCTCCGCTGTTCGACAGGCCGCAACGCATTCGAGATCATCTAAACGTTACCGGCCTGGTAGGCATCTCGGAAAAGAAACCCATCTCCAGTGGTCCAATCGTGCGGCTTGGTCTTGACGGACGCGAGATCCCGATGCGACTCGACACGCAACTGGATGCCGTCGAGCTGCAATTCGATCTGAACCAGAATTATGCACGCGACCTGTATCAATCGATTCTGACCAAACGCATCGAGGTCGTCGGCTCGCAGGAGCTTCGCGATCAAATCGAACAGGCCGCCGATCAGTGGAAGCCGTTGGCAATCCAGGGGTACATCTTTGGTCGGACCAGTCCGATTTTGGTGGTAAAGGAGGTGGGGCCGGAGTAGGAATGCTTCGAACCTCGCGTGATTGCGGCCGGTCCCCAAGGGGCGCCCGTCCATGCCGAAAACCCATCGCGCGTGAGGCCAGGCCTGGCGGCCAAAAAAACCCAGGAGGTTCGCCTTCGGAGCAAAGCGTTTGAACCTTGGTCAATGAAAAGCCATGGATTTTAGGTCATTTAGCTTCGGCTCGCTCACGATCGATGGGATTGTCTATGATCATGACGTGGTCATCGACCGCGGTAAGATCCGCAAACGCAAGAAGAAGCCCTCCAGGAAATTTCGCGAGCAGTTCGGACATACCCCGTTATCAGTCGAGGAAGCGATACCGTGGAAGTGCCGGCACCTGGTGATCGGAACGGGACGATATGGATCGCTTCCAGTAATGGAAGAGGTGAGACGCGAAGCACGACGGCGTGGGGTCGCTCTCCTGATCGTACCGACCGAGGAAGCGATCCAAACTCTAGCGGCAAAGTCAAAAGGCACCAACGCCGTCCTCCACGTCACGTGTTGACGACATTTGCGTGGGCCCGCCGCAGCCCACCAACGCGAATGTCCAAAAGCCAGGCGACCCGATCGCGCGCGCAGCGTCCACCGTGGCCCTCTTCTTTCCTCCTTGCCGAGACCCGCTCGAGGGCTTTGTCTCCCGAAGGCAACCGTTCACCCATACTTTGCCGCGGCACCGGCGGGTCGCCCCTTTGCGGTTTGCGTCCCCGATCCTCCCGATAGGCCATCACTGATCCGGACGTTTCGAGGTATCGGGGCTTCGCTCCTCGGAGGCCTCCATACGTTCATTTTCGTGGCCTTCCGAGCGGACCCTCTGCTTGGCTGAATCAGGACATCTTTGCGAGCAGGTCCAGCATGTCGTTGGCGTGTTCCTCCTCCATTTTGAGGATCTGCTCGACCAGCACGCGGGACGTGGGGTCATCGTTACCCAACCACCGTACGATTTCCGAATATGATTCGATCGCGATACGTTCCGCGATCAGGTCCTCCTTGATCATGTCGGTGAGGCTCTCGCCGGGTTTGTATTCGGAGTGGCTGCGGGTCGCGAGTCCTTCAGGGCTGAAATTGGGTTCGCCGCCAATCTGTGTGATTCTTTCCGCTACCCAGTCCGCATGCTGTTGCTCTTCATTGGCGTGTTGAAGGAATTCAGCCTTCACCGAATCGGAGCTGATCCCCTGCGCCATGAAATAGTGGCGCTTGTAGCGGAGCACACAGACGATCTCGGTTGCCAGAACGTCGTTCAGCACCTTAGTTACCTGTTCGCGGTTGGCCTTGTAGCCCTCCGTAACTGCGCCTTCCTCAAAATGCTTGCGGGCTCGCTCCCGGATCTTCTTCACGTCGGTGGAAAACTGTCCCATAACTGGTCTCCTCTTTTGGTTGGCGGCACTTGCAAAAACGATTCTAGGGCAAGTTGTTTCCTGAGTCTGCTTTACAATGATTGGTCCAAGCTTGCGATTACATCATCCGCAGCGCGAACCATCCGACCGCGCCTCCCACCAGGATCAATAGCGCAGGATTGACGTGGCGCAGTAGCAGGGTCACCGTGACCAACACTGTGATCGCGATGGTGATGAGGTTGTGGCGTGCGGAATGATCGAGATTGAACGTGGCGGTGCGGCCGATAGCATACACCCCGGAGAGCATCAGTCCTATCGTGATCGGTGCCATCCCACGCTGAACCGCGTCGCGCCACGGAGAACCCTCGAAGTGATCCCAAACCTTGCCGACCGCGAACGCCAGGGTGCAGGAGGGAAGGTAAAACGCGATCAGCACGAGGATGGCCCCCGTCACGCCCGCAATTTTGTAGCCTATGACGGCCACCATGTTCATGTTGGGCCCGGGAGCAAGCTGACCGAGACTATAGATATCGGCAAACTGCTCGGCGGTGACCCAGTGGTGCTGCGCCACGCACTCGTGCTTCATCTGTGGCAAGACTGCGGTGCCACCGCCCACCGCGAGGATTGACAGCAGCGCGAAGACATTAACTAAAGTGACCAGCTTGTTCATGACCCGATTTCCCCGGCAGCGTGCCGCGCAGAGACCTCTTGATGATGTTCGGCCAATTGCGCGTGATATTCGGCCTGTTGCGCATGATAGGCAGAGAGTTCTTTCTTGCTGGGGTGGTTAAGTTGCACGGCGATGGGGGCGAGTACCACCAGCACCGGGAGCAGGGAGACATGAATGATGCCCACCAGAACAAAGGTCGGGACTAAAATCGCGAAGTCCCGCCAGTGCTTCATTTCGCGAAAGCCGATTTGCATCGTGACCGCGAAAATCAAGCCGACGGCGGCGGCGCCGATGCCGCTCAAGGTAGCGCCGACCTCCGGATTGCTTCGAAAACGAGCGTAGAGCAGGCCGAGGACGAACACGGCCAACGCACCAGGGAGGGTCATCCCGAGAACCGCAACCACCGAGCCCAGGACTCCTCGTAGGCGGCTGCCAACGATCACGGCAACGTTTGTCGAGATGAGCCCGGGTACGGTCTCCCCGATCTCGAGTGAGGCAAGGAAGTGGTCGTGGTCCAGCCACTTTTGACGTTCAACGAGGTGCTCGCGCAGGTAGGCAATGACGCCTCCCCCGAAACTCGTGGCGCCGATGTAAAGAAACACGCCGAATAGTTGGGTCATGGTAGGCCGCTTGGACTCTTGGTGAGGGTCCGCGCCAGCCAGGCCGATTGATTTTTCGCTGCTCCGTACCATCGCTCAAGTTGCTCCCTCTCGAGGCGTCTCTAACGCATCAGGAGCCTCCGCGCTACAGGTCCCCCGAAAGACCCTGGTCGCCGGAATGGGGACATAAAATTTTGGTTCGAAGAACGGAAGGCGGCGTTTGATAGCCCCCGCGCAATTCCCCCCTGAGAAACAGCGCACTGCCAGCCCTCACTGGTCGCAAGTCGCGTTGCAGAACGATTGAGATTGGGGAAGCCCCCCGGCCGCTTCAAGCGGAACCGAGAACCATTGTCATCACTCGGTTTCGATCGCTGCCAGGTCGGACCAAAGGTGACTCAACACGGCATGGAGATCTCCTGTTTTCAGATCGATAAACCGAGAGTCGTCTCGTAACCTTCTCGCGAGGGCAAGGAGTCGTGGATGCTGGGTTTGGTAGTTCTCCACGACCGTCCCGGTTGGCTTGCGGTCCAGAAACCAGAAAAGCGGGAGCAATTCGCAAAAGACGGAAACAGGGCCATGCAGCGGGCCACGCCGAGCCGGCCAACTGCTGGCGATGAATTCATTGACTTCGGTAAGTCGAGAGATTCCACGCCACAGGCGATCTCTTGCTGCGAAAACGACGCTGCCAACGTTGCCCATCACGATGGCTATGGAACAGAGTGGACAGGGTTCGAGCGTTGTCCACAAGGTGTAGTGCTCGTAATCACCCGGGGGTAACTGTCCCAAAACGTCGATCTCTGCATGGGCGAGAAAGGTCGAGCGAAGCCTGCCGGGTGGGGCTTCGTGGTCCGCCA
>JAFAHS010000328.1 GCA_019237115.1 Deltaproteobacteria bacterium | reverse complement strand
TGCTGGCGCTACACCAGGCGGCTCGGGCTTTAATAACCAATGGCGGCGGCGCGCAGCTTCACGCGGAAATCGATCGGATCGGAGATTACCTGATCGAGCGACATTGCGAACTGCTCCCCGACGTCGACACCACCCTGCTCGAATTGTCCCGTCGCCACACGCTGCTGCTGCTGACCAAGGGCCAGCGCGATGAGCAACTGAGCAAGCTGGCGCACACCGGCCTGATGCCCCTGTTCGGTCGAATCGAGACACCCCACGAAAAAAATACCGACGCCTACCAGCGCCTGATGCGTGAGGCGGAATTGCAGCCCGAGTCCAGCTGGATGATCGGCAACAGCCCGCGCTCCGATATCAACCCCGCGGTTCGCGCCGGGCTACGCGCGGTCTTTATCCCGTACCCGCATACCTGGGAGCTGGAGGACGAGGAGCTGCTGGTGAGCGAACGCATCGTCGAGATCGAAGCCTTCCGCCACTTGCTGCAGTTGTTCTAGAATCCAACCTTCGATGCCCAAAGCGGAACCGACAGCAGACCGCGCGGCGAAGTCCGCGCCGACCAGACCCCGCAAAGGACGACCGTCTCTCGCCCTGCGCCCGCTCCATCGGATGTGGCGCAAGACGATCGATGAAATCGAGGTTTCGCGCGTCGACTTGCCGGTACGCAAGCTCCGCGACGCCCATCGCAAGACGGTCGCCTGCCAGATCAGCGATTTTCACGTGGATCGTGATGAAGACCTGGCGCGGCTCTTCCTGGCAGTCGAAGCCATCAATCGCGAGCATCCGGATTTCGTGTTCCTCACCGGCGACTATTTCTCCGGCCCGGACACGATGCAGCGCTACGTCGAGGCATTCCGCGGCGCGCTGCGGCACCTCAAACCCAAGGCCGGATTGTTCGCGATTCTGGGCAATCACGATCACTGGTCCTCGTCCGACCGTGTAACCGAAGCCCTGGAGGCGGCGGGAGCCGAGGTCCTGGTCAATGACAGTCGGCGCGTCAGCGTCAACGGTTCGGAGTTGGTGGTAGTAGGTATCGATGATCTGTGGGCGCGGCGCGCGGAGCCGGTGCGCGCCTTCAGCCAGGTGCGGCCCGGCGATACAACCATCGTGCTGGCGCACAATCCCGACACCGCCCTGTACGCGAGGCACCTGCAGCCTGGGGTAATGCTATCCGGTCATACCCACGGCGGCGTGGTACGCATCCCCTACTATGGCTCCCCGTTCAAATCGATTTTGAAAATCGGCAAACGCTTTTACTCGGGCCTCAACCGCTTCGAAGACTTCTACATATACACAAACAGGGGGCTCGGCACCTTCTGGCTCCGAATCCGAATTAACTGCCGCCCCGAGGTTTCGCGCTTCAACCTGATCCCCTTTTCCGAAGCCGGCGAAGCGGCGGCAACCCCGGCGCGGCGTCGTACTCGCCGCCCCGTCCGGCATATCGCGGGACCCCGGCGCACCAGCAAACGCCGTCATCCCGCTCACTAGCAAGGGTTGAAGTCGTCGGGGCCGATCGGGAATCGGAGGTTCGACCCCTTCAAAAAAAATGGCTGGTCTCGGTTAGTTTTCACGCCCTGAGGAGATTAGTGTGAAGGAAGCAGGCCGGGGGAATCGGGTCTCTTCGGCCTGCTGACTCCAAGGAGCAGGCGAGTGCTCGATCTCGCGATCGTCGGCGCAACCGCAGTAACTCCATCGGGGATTTCACCTACCGATCTAGGAGTCCGTGCCGGAAAAATCGTCGAGCTAAGCGCACCCGGGGCGCTCAGCGAGCAGGCAGCGAGAACTATCGGCGCTGCCGGAATGCTCGTGCTCCCCGGCGCGATCGATCCTCACACCCATCTCGATGCGGAAATGTTTTCTTCGCGCACCGCCGATGACTTCGAATCGGGGACGATTGCTGGCGCTGCGGGCGGAGTCACTTCGATAATTGACTACGCGTTTCAACCCGAGAACGGATCGCTCGCCGATGCGGCCGCCAAGTGGCACGCAAAAGCGCAAAGCCGCGCGGTCATCG
>JAFAHS010000315.1 GCA_019237115.1 Deltaproteobacteria bacterium | reverse complement strand
TGTCAAGCCCGCTGGACCTCGCCGACTCCCGGCTCAGCCATCAATAGCTAATCAGGTCCGCGTCGCTTTGGTTTATTTTGCCTTTAAAGACAAAGGGAGTTATGCCAAGGTTCGTTGTGATCAATCTGCATTGAGAATGTACTCGATTGCTTGCGTCATTTTTTGGTCAGATTCGCTTGAACCGCTCGAGCGGCTGACGAGATGATGGTTCTTGAGCCCATTCATGTGCAATGTTGCTCTTCCCAATTTGCGCGAGCCCAAAGCGTGTATCACTCTCAAGAGCATCTCAATTCAGCCTCTTCGGTCTCTGCGCGGAGTCTCGCCGACTTCTCCGCTGTCTCCACCCCCAGCGCTGCCGTCAACGGGAAGAGTGCTGTCAAGGAGCATGCCGACTCGGATGTCCCGGCGATCAAGGACAAACCGATTCACCGAAGGTTGTGGTTCAGTTGCATCATTTGCGCTCTCGCGAGCGCGGTTGCGTCAGCGGCGTTCTTGCCGCAGCAATCGCTCTGGACCGATGAAGCGGTTCAGCTTGCCGGACTTCAACTCAACCCCATCGAGGTTACGCAATGGTTGTCCGGCGTTGCCCAAAATGATTTTGGCATTCCCGATGACCGCATGCCGCCCCTGAGCTACTGGGTGGGGTGGGGGTGGTCGCGGATCTTTGGTCTGTCGGAGAGATCTTTACGCTGGCTCAGTGTCGTGGCCACGGTCCTGGCGACCGCGACGGTCTGCGCCGTGGCACACTCAGTCTGGGGCTTTCGGCCTGCGATTGCCGGGGGACTTCTCTTCGCGCTTTCTCCGAATGTCATCTATCAGGCCGTGGAGATCCGCGCCTATGCGCTGTTAATGCTGGCAGCGGCGGGGGCGTTCGCGTGCCTCTTGAAGTTCGCGACAACACCCGTCGCGGATCGCCACGCACGCATGGGTTGGCTCGCGGGAATGACTGGGTGTTCCATACTGTCCTTGTACCTCCATTTTTTTGGGGTGGTTATCTGCGGCGCCTGCCTCCTGGCCTCATTCATCGTCACCTGGAGGGAGGGAGCCCAGGTCCTTCCTATCGTACTGGCCGGGTCGATCTGTGTGATTTCCGCAATCGGAATCCTGCCCTTTCTGAAGTCTTCCATTTCGAAGTCGGCTCCAACGCCTGGCTTGTCTCAACCCAGCGGCGATGTGCAAACGACGTCGAAAGCGCAGGGTCTGGCAAAACTCATGCTCCGGCAGGTCTGTCACGGCGCCATGTTGGGCTCTCGGCCCATTCTGGTCGTATCGCTAGTTGGCGCGGGAGTCGCTGGCCTGGCCGCTCTGCTACCCGGTCGAAAGGCTGGTGCCGGAACCGATGCTCTCGTTCTTGCGATCGGTTCGGGCTTATTGGTCACCGGAGCGGCATATATAGCTCAAACATCGTTTGATGCGAGCAGTCCCCGTTACAGCGTTTGGATTTTGCCCGGTCTCATGCTGTTGTTCGGCTCAGGCGTCGAGGCCACCTCCTCCTGGCCGCGCTGGCTCGCTCTGCTGGGCGTGGTCCTCCTTCTGATCGGTGAAGCTTACGCTCTCACCCTTTTCGTTTTTCGGGGCAGTGCCTTCGCGCACACGGCGTATGGCCCGATCGAAGCTCGCATCCACCGTTATGGTGTCGATCGCGTCGCGCTCGTTTTCGAAGGAGACATGAACCAAGCGGTGCATATCTACACTCCGGCGCGCTATGAGTTCCGCGGGAAGCTGCATCAGTACTCGTACGACCCTGAAGCTAGCCGGACCGGTGCCACGCGCGTGCGCGAGGCCCTCCGGAGCCAGGAAGAGCCGGTCGATCCTGCCGTGCTCCCTTTCGAGTTGCTGATTGTGGTCTCACCAGAACAAGTCGACTCGCTAGGAGTGGTCCGTCAGCTCAACTACGGCATCGATACTAGACCCGACGGACCTGTGGCACGCGCCCTGCTAGCCTCCCACGGCTGGGAGCGGGTCGAGGAAGACACGTTCCTCGCCTATGTCACGGCCCATGTGGACGTCTTTAAACGCGTCGGCGACCGGTGACCGCTGGGTGTGGTCGCTGGGCTTAGATTTTCCCTCTGGATTTCCGCTCCCCGTAGGAAACCCGGTGTCGCTTCTAGGTACCGAGCCGACGCAGGAGCCAGGGGGCGATCCGGCCAGCGGTACATCCCGGACATCAGCAGTCGACGGTCGGAGGTAGTCACCCACCGGCTGACTTCATCACGAGTTCTGGAGCGCACCGCACCATCTCGCGTGCCACACCAGACTCCGGGAGATTCTCGGCGCTCCCCGAGCCGGTCCGTTGTAAAGCCGACATTCGTGATCGAAACCCGATTGCGAAATAAGCAAGCATCACACCGTCAATGACGCATGGCACAAGGAACACGAGAACATCGCTAGAGGAACGAGTGATGAGTTCGCCGGCCATCACGTTTCCCAAGAGCGATCCCAGTCCCAAGGTCAGCACGACAAACAGCCCCTGAACGCTCGCACGCTGGCGGACCGGGGCGCAGCGATCGAGGAAGATCTGACCTCCCACCGACCAACAGCCAAAGCCGATGCCGTGCAGCACTCCCCCTCCAACGGCGATGGCCAAACTGGGCCGGGCCAGCAAGCTAAGAAACCGCGTCAGCCAGGCCATGATCCCCACGATCAACGTCGTTTTCGTGCCGAACCGGCGCAGAAGCCAGGGTAGAAGGACCAAGGCGGCGATCTCGGACCATTGCCCCAGTGTCATCGCGGTGGGAATCCAGGCTTTGGGAAGCCCACGCGCCTGGAGATGTCCCGGGATGATCTGGTAGACCAGGGGCGTGGTCAAGGAGACGCCGAAGGATGTCACGAGAAAAGTGCGCACGTCGCGATTGCGGAGGAGGGTCAAAAGCTCGATGGCACTGCCGCGACTACTGGCGCCGTAGGCCAGAGGAGGCGTGTTGGGAAGGGTCAGGCTGAACGCCGTGAAGACGACGGAAAGCAGGCTGGCAACCAGGAATGCCTCACGGGCACTGCTTCCGACCTGGTTCGCGCCCGTTGCGGCCATGACGAGCGAAACCACCCAGCCGGCGACGATCCAGCC
>JAFAHS010000039.1 GCA_019237115.1 Deltaproteobacteria bacterium | reverse complement strand
TTTCCATGAGGGTATCGGGGAGCGCCGCGCAATTGATCGCGACGTAGGGCCGGTTAGCGCGGGTCGAGCGGTTATGTATGGTCCGCGCAACGATTTCCTTGCCGGTACCGCTTTCACCCAGGATGAGGACCGACGCGGAGGTGGGAGCTACCTGCTCGATCAAAGCCATCACGCGCTTCATCGCGGCGGAATTTCCAACCAGTTCCCCGAGCGCGCCCGCCCTGATAAGCCGGCGGCGCAGGAGTTCGTTTTCCCGACTGACGGAAAGATGGGCGATCAGGTTGCCAATTAGATGCTTCAGCAGCGCGATATCAACGGGCTTGCAAAGGTACTCATACGCACCGAGTTTGATCGCGCCGACCGCGTCCGGAATCTCCCCCTCCCCGGAAATTACGATGGTCGGTACTTCGATTCCTCGCTCGCGCAGTTCGCGCAATACGGCGAGACCGTCCTTGCGTGGCAAGCGGAGGTCAAGAAGCATGATGTCCGGATCATAAGATGAGATCAGAGTAAGCGCGCGCACGCCATCTTCCGCGACGCCTACCTCGAAGCCCCATGATATGATCAGTTCTCGCCAAGCCTCTCGTGTGGACAGATCGTCCTCGACCACGAGTATCCGTTTCGCCGACATTCCAGTGATACCCGGAGCCTCCGCTCCCGCTTTTTTGATAGGCACAATCAGTATACGTCAGTTTCGCACGACAGGTCTCTTAATTTTTCGGGCCTCGCACGGCAAATGCGGCGCAACGATTAGCCGCGTACGAGTGTGCAAATCTCACCGAAGGTCCCCAGCGATCACACGCCGCATCCTGCAGACAAATGATTCACACTGCTTCTCTACCCCAAGAAAAACCCTGCTGTTTCAACGACCCAAAACGTGGGCGGCCCGAGATGCAAGTCATGCCAACGCCGTTCGGATCGCCACGCATTCAAAGAACAAACAACTTCTTCAAAGCTGAAATGGCCACACTCGTGCCTGTCTAATCTTCCCCGATGGGTAAGGTTTTCCGCAACCTCTGTAAAATCCGCTCCTCAGTTGGCCAGCGAAACGGGGCGAAGACGGTGATTAGCCCCTTGGAAGGTCTAGAACCATTTGAGCGAGTGCGATGCGCAGGCATGTCCCTTGCGTAACCAAGGGCCGGTTTCGGGGATCGATGTTCGAGCTCGACAAATGTGACTTCAATTCCGACCTTCACAAGGAGTCCCCGGCGCGGCCGGCGGTCTCGTTCGAGCCGGTTGCAGATGTGGAGGGAGTGGCGCTTCTGCTGTGGGGAGAGCACTGCATCGAGTGCGCGGTGCCGGCCTGCTACTCGACCTGTAATCTTTATCAGCCGCGTGCCGACCTGCGCTGCCGCCGCTTCCAGTTCGGTTGTCTGAAGAACGAGGCGTTCAAATCGATCCGCGGTTACGGGGTAGAAATTTCCTTCAAGAAGTGGGCGAAGCTGGAAGCCTTCGGCAGCACCGCCATCTATCCGCTGCGCACCGCCATGCGATGGGAGCGAAGGCTGGAACGGCTCGCCAGCCTTACCGACCTGATCGGCAAAACGGCCTACCGTTTAAACGGCAACCACAATTGGGCCGCGCTCACCTATGAGCTTTCCGAGCGACTCGTCCGCGCCCTGGACCGCCGAGCTTCGGAGCGCATCGCGCCCGACGAGTTCCTGCTAGAAATTTACAACCCCATGGCGCAAGAGGCTCGCCTCCAACTGATTTTCAGCGAGTGCAAGGAACCTTCGCTGGGAAAGGGTCTCCATTCACCGAGCGCTGGTGCCATTCCTCCGGTAATCCACACGCTAACCCTCGCGCCCGGGTACTCGCGCAATGGATTCGAGGTTGACTCTCTCGATCGATTCCTGGTTCCCCGTGTTCCCTTCAGCATCACGTTGGTGCCCGAGGCGGACAGCAATGCGCGCCTGGTCTTTCTTTGCGCCGACTTCGTGAAGTACAGGCGTCACCCCGCGCCGCAGCACACAGGGCAGATCAAGTGCGTGGTCTGGGACCTCGACAATACGCTGTGGGATGGCGTTTTGATCGAGGGCGACCAAGTGAAACTGGGGGCCGGTATCCCGCAACTCCTCAAATATCTCGATGAGCGCGGAATTCTGCTGAGCATCGCCAGCAACAACGACCATCAATCCGCGTGGAGGGAGCTGACCCGCCTGGGAATCGCGGACTACTTTCTTTATCCGCAGATCGATTGGGCTCCGAAAAGTCGCAACATCAGCGCGATCGCCAAGCAGCTGAGTATCGGTCTCGATACGCTGGCGTTCGTCGACGACAACCCGTTCGAACTCGACGAGGTCGCCTCTACGCTGCCTGGGGTGGTTCGGGTCAGTGCCGAGAATGCTCTTGCGCTGATAAACGATCCCCGATTTCGAGGCGACGGCACGGACGAGTCTAGGCTGCGTCGGCGCTACTACCAAGAGCAGATCGTCCGCGAAAGGGCGGCAGAGAATTTTGCCTCCGACTATCTGAGTTTTCTTGCCTCATGCGAGATCACGCTTGAGCTGAGCGGGTATTCCGAGACCGATCGCGAGCGAGTCGCGGAGCTCGTGCAACGCACCAACCAGTTGAATTTCTCGGGACGCAAATATTCGGCTCGTGAGTTGGAGGAAATAATCGCCGATCCGGAGCTGGAAAAATATGTGCTCAGGTGCCGCGATAAATATGGCGCCTACGGGACCATCGGGTTCGCAATCGTACGACCGAGTCCGTACGCTCTACAGATTTTCGACTTCATGCTCTCGTGCCGGGTACAGCGAAAAGGCATCGAGCAGGCGTTCTTCAGCCATCTGTTCATTCATCACAACCGCGGTGGCGCGGGCTCGCTGTGGATAAATTATTCGAAAACCGAGCGGAATATTCCCGCGCGCGGAGTTCTTGAGTCTCTGGGTTTTAAACCCGGAAAAGCCGGAGGTGTGGCGGGCGGTGGCGGTGCAGGAATGGTCCTGGATGCCTCAACGCCAATCAGCTGCGACTTCATCAAGGTGCGGTGTGCGGCTACCAGTTCGTCTCATCCGGCGCAGAAATCGCCAACCCGGACGGCCCTCCAGGATGGTTGATTCATGGAGCTAACCGCGTGCGCACACCGGCGGGAGTCTCTGGCGGAAGCCGCGCACATCACGACCTTCGGTGAGATCGCCTTTACGAGCTAAACCCCGATGCCACAACTCGCCAGTTCGAAACGCCTGCCGGTTGCGTTTGCCTTCGTGAGCATCCTGAGACTGCTGTACGTGCCTTTGTCGCTCGCCTCAGGTCCGGTACATTTCAGTACCCTGCCTTCGCAGGATCCTCCACCCTCCGACCGTCAATGCGTGGCGATGATTCCGCAGACACCGGAAGTCCGTCCCGACAACGCGCCGTTTAACCAGACCGTACCCTCCTCGTCTGAACTCCTGGAGTTTTATCATCATCCGGTTTGGTCCGGACCGCCCGCCCGTGATTTCTTCGGGGTGACCGGCAAGTACCGAGGTTCCACCGACATGATCCTTCGCTGGGCAGCGTGCAAATGGGGAATCGACGAAGACGTGGTCCGCGCGCAGGCGTGGACCGAAAGCAAATGGCGCCAGGGGGGGCCCAATCCCGGAGATGGCGGGGGGGACAAACGGCTCACCCAGCAAGAGTGTATCCAGGGGAATTTCAGAGCCCTGTGGAATTTTGGTTGCGAGAACTGCTGCTACCAGTCGTGGGGAATCCTCCAGACCAAAGTTTATTACGCGTGGGGTACCTGGCCCATGATCAAGGACTCGACCGCCTTCAATGCCGACTATCGCTATGCCGACCAGCGAGCGTGTATGAATGGCGATTACTCCGGCTATTTCGCAAGCGCTGCGCAGCAACCAAATACCTACGCAGCAGACCTCGCTTCCGGCGATTTGAACCGGATCCTATGGGGATGTATTGGCATGCATTACTCCGGTGGATGGTACAACCCACCGGCGCGCAGCTACATTTCCGAGACTCAGGGCTATCTGACTACACAACCTTGGCGGCAGCTGGCCCACTGAATCCACGATAGTACAAGCGGGCGCGCCGGTGGTCGGGGGTGGGCTGGTCGACGATTCAGATGGTTGCGCCAATAAACTACGGTCAAGAGCGCACGTCTACCGGTGAATACATCTTGCGAGGCCGGCTTCCGGCAGTTCTCATCACCGGATGATCGAATACGTGAAGCAGAAACATCTGATCGATCCACCTGGCCTGCTTGAAGATGCGCTGCGAGCGCAGGAATCGATGCTGGTCAATTTTGCGGTACTCGTGGGTCGCGTTGAACTCCTCCACCGCCAGAAGCTCTCCGGAGAAGCGACTGTGGCTGGGTAGCACTATGTCGTCAAGATAGAGGATCGGGAGCGGCAAATATTTCGACGGGTTCGGATCCGCGAAGATTCGCAGTGCGTTGACTGCCGATGAATAGTAGTCAACGTCAAGAGCCGCAAACCCGATGGGCGCCTCCGGATTCAGCTCGGCAAGAAAGTTGGGAACGGTATATTCAAGTTCGCCGATGAGCAGCCGAGCATTGGCGGGAAGTTTCTTGCGAAGCGCTTGCTGATCCATCGGAAAATCACCTGCCTGGTACAGATCCGGATGGTCGCGAAAGTCCACCGGGGACGGCATTCCGACGCCAGTGTCAAATCCCACCACCTCGAACTCGACACCGGTGACCTCGGCCACGCTCCGAGCCAGAGCGCACATGCCAAGAAGTCCGCCGCCGGCAGCGACCCCGAATTCGATGATGGTCACCTTCCGCTTTCCCTGGTCACGCGCGTTCCTCGCCGCTTCCAAGGTCGCAAAAGCGTACTTTCGCGGCCTCACCAAATCGAAGCCGACTTTGGAGCTAAAGGTTCCGAAGACCTGGAAAAATAATGCCAGCAGATTGAGATGAAGAGGCTCGGTTGCGCGTTCTGCGTATCGCTCGATCCAGGTGCGCCTTGGAATGACAAAGACTTCACTGTTCGCGGATGCGCCCTGCTCATAGAGCGCTGTTGGATCTTTGGCCATAGGCGTCACGAACAGGCAGGCCGCCGGGCCTCAAAGAACAATGCCTCTTCGGGCATCCGATCCAGGCAAGCCAGGCCCGGAGCACACCCTTCTTGGTGGGCGCAGCGGCGAACATCACGGAATCCCGTTACCTCCAGCACGTCACGAAGCAGCAAGAACTCGTATTGGTAGCGGCGGCTGAACAGTTCGCTGCGGGGCGACTCGTAGAAGAAACAAGACAACGCTCGTTCGCGTTTGCCCTGCTGGTACAGGGACATGGTGTACTCGAAGTCGGGGACCACGATTCGAATAGTAGCGCCGCGTTTGAGCGTGCGAATGGCTTCACCCGACAACTTTGTCGCCTCTGCGCGCCAAGGGTGGTGCAGCGCGTGGGAGATGTAAAGAGAGTCCACCGAGGCATCGGGAAACGGAGGGCCATGCCTGAGGTCGTGGTGCACGAAACGCTCTTTGCGCAGGAGCGTGACAAACTCCTCGCACTTGAGATCGCTGTTGACCAGCAATGGAGAGACCGCGCGCCGAGCGACGGGCGGCCAACCCTTCAGCAAGACCTTCAGACTGGCGTCGAGGTTGATCCAGCCACGCGCTACAAACATTCCGCTGCCTAGGTTTACTTTAACCGGCGGCGGGCCGGCCTCGCGGCGCCGAGCGCGATACAAGCGGCCGGCTTTTCGCTCAGTTGCGATCTGAGTTGCGATCTGACCTTGCGTCTGAGCCATGCAGCGTTTTGGACTGGCGAGCTCTGAGCCCAGCCTCCGGAAACCCCCTTTCCATGTTGTTTCAAAGGAATGAGACCTGGCGCTTCGAGCTTTACCGCTAGGAAAGGTAGACATCGCCCTTTATTCTCGTGCTTTCAGTTGCCCATGAGTTGCGGGTCGATTTCCAGGCGGCGCCGTTGGGAACCTCCGAGCACCAGAACTCTCTCAGATTTAGGCGTATGGCCCAGATGGCGGCTTCTCAGCCCCAGTCGCGCCAGGTTTCCGAGCCAAGTAATGGATCCATAGTGAGGTACTATCATCCTCCACTCGTGTGCCGTTCGCGTCGAATGCTTCGACAGCCGTGTAGCCAACCGATTCCAGCTGATTCTTCTGAGCGCCTAAGCTGATGTAGTACGTGAGCGCTGAGTAGTGAAGGGAACAGTCGTTGAGTATTGCGTATTCTTCTTCATGCGCCTCGAAGCGCCGGCGCCAAAGATGGCGCGGAGACCATAATATCGTTTTGATACATTCTTTTGAAAATTGAACTGAAAGACGAACGTTACGCCGTCGCCAGGCGGGTTTGGCAGCGTCTCCGTCGCGGTTATGCGATGAGAAAACAAATATCCCGCCCGGCTTTAGCACACGATGGATTTCGTTCATCGCCTGGAGGCGATCACGATGGTTCATCAGATCGAGACCGTTAAACGAGAACAATGCGAAGTCAAACGTGTCGGTAGCAAACGGTTTCATCTTCCGCACGTCCAGCCAGTATACTTCGATCTCCGGCCAGCGATTTCTGACTCGCTCCGCCATGCCTGCAGAGTAATCAATCGCGGTATAGTCAGAGCTGATGCTCAGAATTGCCGGGGTGGTTCGTCCTCCGCCAACACCAATATCCAGCAGCTTGCGGCCTTCGAGCTCAGGCCTCAGACGCTCGAGAATAACTCGCTCTGCTTCAAATAGCCCGATCGGCAACTCTGAGTAAGACCTGACCGTTTTCCGGCGCGAATAAGCCGCGCGATTAAAACTATCGATTACATCCGCACCCGACATAATGAATTCTTTCCGTTGAGAGCTCGTCAGGCGGAAAGCAAGCCTTCAGCGATTGTGACGGGTGCCAAAAATCCGCAAGAGTGTGCGCCCCAGTAGAGGGCTTCCGGCGCACAGATAACTATGCTCGACAACCGTGCGCCCGCCGAACCCCGCTTTGAACCGATCGATTCCCACAGCGTCCGGGTTCTCGCCGAGGGCGATACCGCCGAGGTCATACACGCGAAAGCCCTGTTCCTTGTACATCAGCATCTCATGCCAGTGGAGGTAGCAGTTGAGGATTCCGGCCAGGCGGGCCATCTCTTTGTCCTCAAAGCGCCGGCTCGCCGAAAAAAGTAAACGCTCGCGCCCCCGCTGTTCATCGCGCAAGTTCACATGACCGCAGACGCACTTGCCGTCGAGATACGCGACGAAGATATCCGAGCAGCGCGCGTACCGCTCGAGCACTGGGCGACTAACCGGAAGCACTTTGTCGGCTTTCACCGCAGCAGTGCCGGCGTAGATTTCCAGAAACTCATCGACCGCTGATTCATGGTTGCGCCGTATCATCACGCGCGACCCAAGTCGCTCGGCCTTGCCAATCTTGTTTCGGGTGCTGGCATGCATCGAGTGGAACAATTTCTCTCGGTCTTGACTTAAGTCCACGCAGCTGGTCGCCGTGACCTCGTGCATCAAGATTTTCCGCGTGATTGGCGAGTCGGGTCCGCCAAAAGAGATCAGCCGCGCCATCGAGCCCAGGGTCAAACCTGCGATCGTCCCGCGAACCTCCTCCGCAGTCGGGAAAAAGACAACACGGTAAGGCAGGACGCGACCGAGCTTGCGGTCGACTATCACCATGGCGCTTGAGCCTCCCGGCTGAGGACAAACCGATCGCGCTGAACTCCCGTCACCTGACTCACCCTTAGATTCGCTCAGGCATGTCCGGCCAGACCGGAAACCCAGCTTGGTCGATCAACGCTTGGTTAGTTCGCCTGCGTCTATGGGCCCGGCCCGCTTGAGGATTCTGCCCCAGCCCGGCAAACATAGCTGCGAGTTCCCCCGATAGCCACATATCGTCTGAATTGAGGAAAGCAAGATATTTGCCGCTGGACGCGGCCACACCGGCATTTTTTGAGCTTGGCCGAGACCTTCGTTAATCTGGGATATAACGCGAATTCGGTTGCTATAACTCGCTAAAATTGCAGAGGTTAAATCGCCTAAGCCATCATTCACACGATTACTTCGCGATCTCGGGAGCTGGTTTGTAGAAATTACCCGCGAGCGCGTAATTTTCGCATCGGGCAACAGCGCTCTTTGACCGCGGTCGTAGGAATAAAATTTCCAAACAGCCAGGCACGCCGCTAGCTTGTAAAGGGACCATGACTGTTTATGGTAAAGCGATTCGGCGGCTTGGCGATGCTTAAGCGACCTATCAAGCTGCTGATCAGCTTCTGCTTCTACCTCGGCTTGGAGGGCAGGCGCTTGGCCCTGTATGTTTTGGGTAAGACCCCTCCCTCTTCGGGCGTAGTGCTCTACTACCATCACGTTACGCAAGCGCATTGTGATCGGTTTGTCCGCCAGATGCAGCACCTCAGGAGGTACGTCCAGCCGGTGCGCGCTGACCACCGCGCGTGGTTGGCGCCGGGGACACGTGTAGCGGCGGTGACCTTCGACGATGGCTATCTCAGCACTTTCGAGAACGCCGCCCCCGAACTGGAGCGCCTTGGGATTCCCGCGACCGTATTCGTAGTATCCGATTTTCTCGGCCAAAGGCTGAAGTCCGATCCTAGTGAGCGCTTGATGACATCCGAAGAATTGCGGCGCATGGCGTCTGACTTGATTGCGATCGGGTCTCATACTGCCAGCCACACCCGGATGTCCGCAGTCGACGAGAATCAAGGCCGCGATGAACTGCAACGTTCGCGGCGCACGTTTGAGCAAATCCTGGGGCGCGACATCACACTGTTTTGCTTTCCGTTCGGCTCCTACAATTCCGAAGCGCTCCAATGGTGTGCCGAGGCGGGCTACCAGCGAGTATTTACCTGTGATCCGACACTGGCTTTCAGGGCGCCCGATGAGTTTGTAACGGGCCGAGTAGCAGTTGAACCCACGGACTGGCCGCTCGAATTTCATCTCAAGCTGATGGGTGCCTATCGATGGCTCCCCGCTGCGTTTGCCTTAAAGAGCAGAATTCTTCAGCGCCTGGGAGCAAAGATGATCAGTTCCAGCGGAAGTTCCGCAGATTTCGCGGCTTAACCCGAATTTCTCCCTTCTGCCGCCAGCTCGCCGGCGCGACGCGGGAGGGAGGGCCGATCAGTTCGCCGACGAGGACTTAGCCCGCATCCCAGCACAACTTAACCCCTCATTTCGCGGCTCCATGACATGACACCGCCCATCGCGCGCTTGCCGGCCTCGGGCGCTCACGTGAATCTTGCGCGTCATCGAGATCCCTTGTCCGGATTTATCAGATGCCAGTTGAGATTCGCTGGTCATGGCCTTGACCAAAATACGAATCGCTCGGTCGGCTTCGCCGCGTGACCCTTGCTGAACACCGTCAATAACGCGATTCGACTTCTAAGCAGATTCCACGTGCGTGTTTAGCGACCAGGGCTGAGCCGTGATAACACTAGTGGTTAGCATCGGTGTCCTTCTGAGGTTGACGCCGTTCCGCGATTTCCTGTATCAGTTCTCGCGCCCATCGGTGTCCTGTTCCTGCGACTCCTGAATAGATTTCTGGGGGGGCATTCCAGGTCGATCAACGTGATGCTGCCGTGTCACGGCTTGGTCGTCCCACGACGAAGGAGCATGTGTCATGGGAATCGCGTGGACGGGTCTGGCTAAGAACGCAGGCAAACTGAAATCCACGATCGGCGTGGCGGCGTTTCTGGTGATCTCGCTCACAGGCCGTTCGTATGCGCGCGTAAAAATCACTGCACCCGCCAGCAACACCACCGTCAGCGGCACCGTCACCGTAAAAGCGAATGTCACGCACGACAACGCGTCGCAACTGGTAGTTGACGGAGTGATGGTTGCCAGTGCCGGCAAGGGCAAGGTGACATTCACGTGGAACTCTGCCCTCGTCTCCAACGGCGCTCACGCGATCGAGATTTTGGGACTTCCGAAGCAGGGTTCTGCTAACTCCTCGGCAAATATTGCCGTCAATGTCCAGAACCAGCAGACAAGCTCGCCGCCGTCCCCCGCACACTTCGCAACTTTGCCAGAGAGCTCCCCGCTCCCTACCGAGAGTTCCTGCGCGCAGGTGATCGGGTTCGAAACCGAGATGATCCCGGACAATCAGACGCCGAACCACACAGCTCCCACGGCGTGAACGGCAATTTTACCGGCTTGTGGGATTTTCAATGCGCGGGCTGCTGCTACCAGAGCTGGAGCATCTGGCAGACCAAGGTTTATTACGCGTGGCAGACCTGGCCCATGTGATGTATACATCCACGCCGTTTGCCGCCGACTTTCGCTACGCTGATCAGCGGGCTTGCATGAATGGAGACCTGGCTCCCTACTTCAACGGGCGGCCGCCGTACAATGGCCACAGCTACGCGGGAGACACCTCGGCCGGTGATTTGAACACGATCCTGTGGGGCTGCATCGGGCTTCACTATTCAGGTAATTGGTTCGATGGCGATTCCAACAGCGGTGCCATCGGCTATATCGGCAACGTGCAAAGTGCGTTGCTGCAAAAGAGCTGGAAGACCAGATGGCCTGCCGTCAACTGGCCCGATTAGGCCTCGAGGTTGGATTCACGGGGTCACGGCGGCGGAAGCAATTGCGGCGGCGACCGGCGGCATCCGGGTAAGCGCGATCTCCTGGTCGCGCTTTGCGGCTTCTATCGCCTGCATTCGTGCGCGCTCCGCAATCGCCCAGCAGAGCATGAAGATCAATCCGTCGCAGTAAGCGCAATCGCCGGCGCTGCTCTCCGCGAAATTTACTATGAAGTAAGGGAGGGCGACCAGAAGCGCGAGGGGCTTGAGACCCCACGGGTCTTCATCGCGCTTAAACAGCGCCACCCAGGGCCGGAGCATCAGGAACAGCCACAGCAGCGTGGCCGGTATTCCGACGCCGACCATGTGCCCCAGATAGTTCTCGTGAAGCGAACTCCGTGGACCCTCGTCCCAGGGCCCGTACCAGATGGGAAAATGACGCAAACTGTAAATCTCACCCTCGACTTCGTACCCATATCCAAGCAGGGGCGCTTCTTTTGTCTCATCGAGCGCGTAGTCCCACACCTCGGTTCGGCCGGTTAAGGTTGAAACGTCGCCACGATCGACATAAGTCCGCGCATCGCCGAGCATCAACGTCATCACGAAAGCGGCCCCTGCCACCGCCAACCCCACCACCAAGATGCCACGCCATCGATATCTCCACAGGAAGAAAAAGATAAATCCAATCACCAGCGCGCCCATCGAAGATCGCGAGTCAGATAAGACCCCCAGCACGATAGCCGCGGTCATCAGCGCTGCCAGCAGGAATTTGGTTCGCTTCGAAGCCGACATCCAGTAGACCAGCGCAACGCCGACGGTAACCAGAACCAGCGATCCGACCTCGTTGGGTTGGGTGAAAATACCGACGAAGCGAGCGATGCCACCCGAGGATTCGCTCATCGCTCCGGGGATTGGGTTGCCGTTGAGATCAAGTGCGTCCGGCGACGCAAAGGTTATGTCGCGGGGCAGCAGGAAATAGGATGCAGCCAACAGAGCGACCAGGATGCCGCATCCGATGAGGAAATTGCGCAGCAGCCGCGTCACGTCCTGCTTATCGGACACCTCGAGCGCAAGGACGCATACCGCCGACACCAAAAGCAGCGAGCTGACCAGGCGCCCCAACGAATAGACCGGCACCAGCGAGTAGGTGACCGTGATGAGGCACCAGAGAAAGTAGAGGAGCAGAAGACGAAAGCTGCCCTGCCAGATCAGGCCCGAGCGCCAAAGGATCGGGACAAGCGGCGCGCAGAAGATGAAGTTCAGAACATACCGGGTCGCTGTATTGAAACCGACTGGCACAAAAACATTTGCGCTCAACATCTCGGTGAGCAGCACGGCGATGATCACCGCATCTCGATGGCGGGTCGTGTAGACGAATGCTGCAACCACACCTACCAGCCCCACGACACCGGCCAGCGCGATGCTGACTGAACCGTGGGGGTTCGCGAACGCCGCCAGCGCCACCGCCGCGACAATCGCCCCCGCGGCCAGCACCGGCAGCTGCCCTCCCGGTCTTTGCTCCGGCGCCGCTTCAGAGAATACCTTTCGTGCGGCGCCGATCGTGCAGTCCATCAATCCACCTCGCTTTTGAGCACCTCAAGGTCACGCAAGTGATATGCCCGCAAAAACAGTGATCGACGCTGACTCTGCTTATGTTTTAATTAGTCAACGTGAGCCTTGTCTGTTTGGTCCAAGAGTCGAGGCACATTTCCTGATGGACGCTTGTAAAAGCTGCACAAAAGCCGGGTCATCAAGATGATGAAATAAGTCAGCAGTCTAACCCCGGCCAGGGTTCACTTGGCATCGTTGGCTTACACTCCTGTGCTCTTAAGGCGTCGCGGGCTATGGGGTTGCGGACAAAGGCTGGCTGTTGTGAGTGGCCCTGAAGCGTTCGCGTGGAAGAATCTGACCATGCCTGACACTTGGGTAGGTTCGTTCTGCTTCCAAGTGGCCCGACCCATTTCGAAAACATTGGCGTCGATGGCTGGCTAATGCGCAAGCCGAGAACCGGTGCTGAGACACGAATCGTGAAAAAAATTCTCAAGGCATTTGCGCAGAACGAAAATCTCGAGAACCACCCTTGACAATTTCTGGCCCAGCGATTGCTCATGACCCCCAACCACATCGAAGTATCCAGAGAAAGGACACGAACGGATGAAAACGACTGTCAGTTCCTCCATCGCATCCTCCTTCGCTGACCTTGCCCTCACGACCCGGGTACGGAGCGCGCTGAAGAGCGACCCGAGGACTCGGCAGTCCGGGATCGAAGTCAAATGCGTTGATGGAACCGTCACGCTCAGCGGCGAAGTTCGCAGGGCAGATACCGCTCTACGTGCTCAGCAGCTTGCTCTCGCGGTAGGCGGTGTAGACCTGGTCCATACCGATATCAAATGGATCCCGGAAATGCTCATCAAGGTTTGAGTCTCGTCTCGCGGCAACGCCAACACCTCAATTAGAGCCTTTGCCCGTCATGAATGCGGTAGACCTTCCCTGCGAAACCGCGCAATCTTCATCCTCGGGCGCAAAGATGAACGTCAGTACCAAAGTCGGAAAAGTCCGACCAGGGCATAATTTTCCCTTGGGGGCGTCGTGGGACGGACGGGGAGTTAACTTTGCTTTCTTTTCGGAGACAGCGGAAGGCGTTGATGTTTGCCTATTCGACAAATCCGATTCACCAGTGCCCAGCTCGATCATCCGACTCGGGGAGCGGACCGATTGCATTTGGCACGCGTACGTGCCGGGGCTCGGGCCCGGGCAGCGCTACGCGTGCCGGGTACGGGGACGCTACGATCCTGCCAGCGGACGCCGCTTCAACGCTTCCAAGCTGCTGATCGACCCCTACGCCAAAGCGATTGAAGGCCAGGCCGGTGCCAACGAGAGCTTACTTGGTTACCGGGTCGGGGGGCGGCTCGAAGACCTGCGCCGCGACAATCGCAGCAATGCTGCCGCGATTCCAAAAAGCATCGTGATCGATCCGGCCTTTGAGTGGGGAGCCGATCGACCCCCTCGTGTTCCCTGGAGCGACACCATCGTCTACGAACTCCACATCAAGGGCTTTACCGCACGGCATCCTGAGATTCCGGAATCGGAGCGCGGAACCTATCAGGGGATGGGCTCGGAGCCGGCGCTGGAACATCTCAAAAGGCTCGGGGTTACCACCGTCGAATTGATGCCAGTTCATCATTCGCTCGGGGAGGCGGGCCTGACCGCAAGCGGCTTGGTCAACTACTGGGGATACAGCACGGTCGGTTTTTTCGCACCCGATTCGCGTTTCTCGTCGCGTGGCTCCACCGGCCAACAGGTAGCCGAGTTCAAGGAGATGGTGAAGCGGCTGCATGCCGCTGGGATCGAAGTCATTCTGGACGTGGTTTACAACCACACCGCCGAAGGCAACCATCTCGGACCGACGCTTTGCTTCCGCGGTATCGACAACCTTTCCTACTACCGACTGCGTCCCGACGATCGCCGCTACTACACCGACTTCACCGGCTGCGGCAACACCCTCAATGTCGTGCATCCCGCCGTCCTGCGCTTGATCATGGATAGTCTGCGTTACTGGGTCCTCGAAATGCACGTGGATGGCTTCCGATTCGACCTGGCAACTGCACTTGCGCGGGGTTCAGAGCATTTTGATCGCTGCGGCAATTTTTTGAGCGCGGTAGGCCAAGACCCCGTGTTGAGTAAGGTGAAGTTGATAGCCGAGCCCTGGGACCTCGGCGAGGGAGGCTATCGGTTGGGCGGGTTTCCGCCGGGTTGGTCGGAATGGAATGGGAAGTTCCGCGACTGCGTGCGCGACTACTGGCGGGGCGCCGATGAGACGTTGGCCGAATTTGCCTCACGCTTTACCGGAAGCTCTGACCTCTTCGAGGGGTCGGGGCGCGGCCCCTATGCGAGCATCAACTTTGTGACCGCGCACGACGGTTTCACCCTGCGCGACTTGGTTTCGTACAACGACAAGCACAACGAAGCGAACGGTGAAGACAATCGCGACGGCGAGAGTAATAATCGTTCCTGGAATTGCGGTGTTGAAGGACCGAGTGACGATCCGGCGGTGCTTGCGCTGAGAGCCAGACAGGTTCGCAATCTGCTGGTGAGCCTGCTCCTTTCCCAGGGCGTGCCGATGATACTGGCCGGCGACGAGATCGGACGCACCCAGCTTGGCAATAACAATGCCTATTGCCAGGACAACGAGCTATCGTGGCTTGATTGGAACGCGGCCGATTCGGCCTTGTTGGAATATACGCGGTCGCTGGTCGCGCTGCGCAAGAAGCATCGCCTGTTCCGGCGCAGATCGTGGTTTCGGGGGCACCCAGTGCGCGCGGGCGGCCCCAAGGACATCGAATGGTTCAAACCTGACGGCACCGAGATGTCGGCCGAAGACTGGAACGTAGGTTTTGCAAAATCGCTGGGGGTCTACCTGAACGGGCGAAGCATACCGGATCTGGATGCGGACGGGAGACGAGTGCTCGACGATACCCTCTATGTGATCTTCAATGCTCACTACGAACCACTCGATTTCGTTATTCCCGATCTCGACTGGGGCAAGTCCTGGCAGCGCATTCTGGATACCGCCACCACCGCGCTGGAAGGTACTGGCCTGCGCTGCGCTGCGGGCACCGCGATTTACGTCGGAGCACGGTCGACCGTGATTTTGCGCCGTGTCGCGTGAAATTCTCGCGACCTATCGCCTTCAGCTGCATAGCAACTTCGGCTTCCGGGAAGCCGCCGCGCTGGGTGATTATCTGGCGGCGCTCGGCATCTCTCATGTTTACTGCTCACCCTGCCTGCAAGCGACGCCTGGCAGCGCGCACGGCTACGACGTGATCGATCATAGCCAGGTGAGTGCCGACCTCGGTGGTGAAGAGGAGTTCGCGCGAATGTGTGCGGGGCTCCGCGACCGATTGCTGGGCCTGGTCGTCGACCTGGTACCGAATCACATGGCAATCAGCGGGTGGGGCAACCAGTGGTGGTGGGACGTTCTGGAAAACGGGCCCTCCAGCAAGTTCGCCGCGTACTTCGACGTCGAGTGGGACTCGCCCGAACAGAGGCTGCGCAACCTCGTCCTGCTGCCGGTTCTCGGTGACCATTACGGGAGAGTGCTGGAAGCGGGAGAGTTGCAACTGGTACGCAACGGCGCCAAATTCGTCATCCGGTACAAGGATCGCATTTTTCCGGTGGCGCCTCGCTCCATTGGAGTGCTGCTCACGTCCGCGGCCCTGCGCTGCAATTCCGAGATGCTCAGCTTCCTCGCGGAGGGGCTGGCCGGCCTTCCCTTGCCTACCGCCACCGACGATATCGCCCGGCGGCATCGCGACAAACAGCTGCTTGAATTCATGCTCGCCGACCTGATTTCCGAACACGAAGTCGTCGCGCGCACCATCGACCGGGTAGTTGCCGAAATCAATGCCGATCCCAATTTGCTCGACCAGCTGCTGGAGCGGCAGAATTACCGGCTCGCGTTCTGGCGTACCGCGGAGCGTGATCTTGGCTATCGGCGCTTCTTCGACATCAACACTCTGGTCGGCCTGCGTACCGAGACCCAGGCGGTGTTTGACGAGATCCATGCGCTGCCGCTGCGTTGGGCCTCCGCGGGTCTCATCGACGGGATGCGGATAGATCACGTTGACGGTCTTCGCGATCCGACCGCTTACCTGCAGCGTCTTCGTGATGCCGCGCCGCAAGCCTGGATAGTGGTCGAGAAAATTCTCATGCCGGGGGAAAGGCTCCGCACCGACTGGCCGGTGGCGGGAACCACTGGCTACGACTTTCTCAACCTGTGCAACGGCCTGTTCATCGATCCGGCGGCCGAGGAGCCCTTCACGCGCTTCTACACGGAGTTCACCGGCGAAAGCGCGGACTTCGAGGCGCTGTGTCGTGAAAAAAAACGCGCGGTCCTGAGCGAGAGCCTCGGCAGTGACCTCAACCGCCTGACTCATCTGCTCCTCCAGGTATGTGAGCGCCACCGGCGGCATCGCGATTATACGCGCCACCAGATCCACGAGGCGCTGCGCGAAGTGGTCGCCTGCTTTCCGGTTTATCGGACCTATGCGCGAGCCGATTCCGTATTTCTGGAAGCCCCCTGCGTCAGCCACATCATCACCGCGGTTGAACAGGCCAGGCGTGGGCGTCCGGACGTGGGAAACGACCTCTTCGACTTTCTTGGCGACGTGCTATTGCGCCGCATTCGTGGCGACGCGGAAACCGAGCTGGTATTGCGGCTGCAGCAGCTCACGCCCCCGGCAATCGCAAAGGGTGTCGAAGACACGGCCTTTTATTGTTTCAATCGAGCGGTTTCGCTTAATGAGGTGGGCGGCGATCCGCGTGCGTTCGGCACCCCGCCCGGCCGTTTCTACGCAGCCGCCCAAGAAATGTCGCGCACCTGGCCGCGGACCATGCTGGCTTCTTCAACCCACGACACGAAACGCAGCGAAGATGTGCGCGCGCGCCTCAATGTCCTTTCAGAAATTCCTCATCAATGGTGCGCCGAGGTGGCACGTTGGTCACGGCGCAACGATCGGCACTGGCCTTCCCCACTTCGCGACCGGAACATCGAGTATCTGCTTTATCAGACCCTGGTCGGCACCTGGCCCATCAGCGAGCAGCGCCTGCTCGCCTATCTGGAGAAGGCCGCGCGCGAAGCCAAGCAGCATACTTCGTGGACCCATCCGGACCCGGTCTACGAGGCCGCAATTCGTGATTTTGCCGCCGCGTTGCTGCATGATTCGAGGTTTCTGGCCGATCTCGAGGAATTTGTGCAACCCTTGATCCCGCTCGGACGCCTGAACTCGCTGTCCCAGACCCTGCTCAAGCTGACCGCCCCCGGCGTGCCCGATCTGTACCAGGGCACCGAGCTCTGGAATTTCGCGCTGGTCGACCCTGACAATCGCACGCCGGTCGACTACGAGTCGCGACGCCGGCTCCTGAGCGAGGTCGAGCATCTGACCGTTTCCGAGATCATGCGGCGCGCCGATGAAGGACTGCCGAAACTGTGGGTCGTGCGCCAGGCCCTGCGGCTGCGCCGGCACATGCCCGAGGCATTCGGACCCTCGGCCGGGTTCGAGTCGCTCGGGGTTGTCGGAAGCCGGCGCGAGCACGCGATAGCTTACAGCCGCGGAGGCCGAGCGGTCACCGTTGCACCGCGCCTGGTCGCTAAACTGCAGGATGACTGGCGCGATACTTCAGTAGAACTTCCGGCAGGCGAGTGGAGGAACGAATTCACCGGCGCGCAGGTCGGTCATGGAGCGATGCCACTGCGATCGTTGCTCGGCGAATTCCCGGTCTGCTTGCTCTCGCGTACCTAGCATCCATGGCTGGCTTCAGGGTTTGGGCTCCCAAGGCAACTAAAGCAGCGGTCGAAACCGCCCGGGGCCGCTTCTCCATGACCGAAAAGCCTGGCGGATGGTACGAAGCCGAGGTCACTTCGGCGCACGATGGCGATGACTATTGGTTCGTACTGGATGATGGTGAACGGCTTCCCGATCCGCGCACGCAATCACAGCCTTCTGGCATCGCCGGTCCCTCTCGGCTGCTGGATCACGCTGCCTTTCAATGGCGACACGACACATGGACGGTGACCGCCTTTGACCGGGCTGTGGTGTACGAGCTGCACGTCGGCACATTCTCGCAGGATGGAACCTTCGATGGGGTGATCGAGCACCTCGATCACCTCGTTAACCTTGGCATCACGCATGTCGAACTGATGCCGGTAAATGAATTCTCCGGATCGTATGGCTGGGGCTATGACAGCGTCGACATCTACGCACCTCACCACGCCTACGGAGGACCCGCGGCCCTAAAAAGGTTGATCGATGGTTGCCACGAACGCGGCTTGGCCGTCATCGCCGACGTCGTCTACAACCACTTCGGGCCTCTGGGTAACTACCTCGAGCGGTTTGGCAACTACCTCACCGATCGACACACGACGCCGTGGGGCCGTGCCGTCAATCTCGACGGTCCCGGCAGCGATGACGTGCGCCGCTACCTCTGCGATCACGCCCTCACCATGCTGCGCGACTACCGCTTCGACGCGCTGCGCCTTGACGCGGTGCACGCGATTTTTGACATGTCGGCGGTGCATTTTCTTGAGCAGCTCGCGACCGAGACGCGGGAACTTGAGGAGCAGCTGGGACGGAAGCTGTTGTTAATCGCCGAAAGCGATCTGAACGATCCGCGTGTCGTGCGGGCACCGGCAGCCGGCGGCTACGGCATCGACGCGCAATGGAGCGATGATTTCCATCATGCACTCCATAGTGTTCTGACCGGTGAGAAGGGCGGCTACTACCAGGACTTCGGCTCCCTGGCCGATCTGGCAAAGGCGCTCAAGCATCCCTACGTCCTCGACGGACGCTATTCGGCGTTTCGAGGGCGCCACCACGGCCGCAGTCCTCGGGGTTTGCCGGCCAGCAAGTTCGTGGTCTTCCTGCAAAACCACGACCAGGTCGGCAATCGCGCAAAGGGAGAACGAAGCGGACGCCTGATGGACCTCGCTCATCTCAAGATCGGCGCAGCGATCGTTCTGAGCGGTGCGTATGTCCCCATGCTGTTTCAGGGAGAGGAATGGGCCGCATCCGCTCCCTTCCTGTATTTCACCGACCATCAGGACCAAGCGCTGGCGCAAAGCGTGCGGGCGGGCAGGCGTAGCGAGTTCGCCGCTTTCGGATGGCGGCCCGAGGAAATCCCCGATCCTCAAGCGCGTGACACATTTATCAAGTCGAAGCTCGACTGGAGCGAAGTCGATCGTTCACCGCATCGCGAGATCCTTGAGTGGTACCGTTCCCTGATCCGACTGCGCCGCGAGGTCACCGCACTGACGCAGCTGTCTCTCGAAGCGACCGAGGTCGAATACGATGACGCCGCACGCTGGATCGCAATACGCCGAGGGCCAATTTCAGTTCTCTGCAACCTCGGCGACCGCGAGCGAACCCTGCCGTGCGGCGAGGGCAAGGTATTGTTGTCGTCCGGGAAGGTCGTACGGCAGCGCGGCGGCTTGAAGATGTCCGTAGCGACGGTCGCGGTTCTGTTGAGCGAGAGCTGATGGACGTGGGCCGGTGCCGGCGGCTGCTAGGAGTGAGGAGTCGATGGCGGCGAGGTCGAGGGATCTGGCGAGCACCTCGACTACGCGGAGGCGCCTCCAATCGCACTCTCAGGCGTCGAAACCGTCCGTGAAGGCTCGCGCGCTGGCGTTCGAGGCCCGGGTCGTTCGCAAGCGATATCGAAAAGGTCTTTCTCCCAGAATTGACGGGCCAGAGGTCGAGGGCCAGGACATCCTCGTCGGTCAGAAACATGTCCCGGCGAACGACGATCTCCACTGTCAATGTTTGGTTGCTCCCTCTAGACCACTATCAGTTTCGGTCGACCTTCCGCATCGCGCTCGAGCTGGACTCTGGACTGACATTCTCGCGTCGAAACGATCGCTGCAGGGTGTCGACCGATTGGCTCGCTCGCAGCGCTGCCACCCGTGCTGCCGCGTAGCCCGCGACGAAGCTGACGACCCCGGCGATAGCCAGCGACGCGTCCCACCACAGCCAGCGGTGCAGGAACACCACGGCCGCGGCGAGCAGGCACAAGCCGCCGGCAAGGAACCCCGCAAGTGCAAGTGTGCTGCCGAGCAACCGATCGACGGCCCCAGAGAGTATCGGGTTCAAGCTCGCCTGAAACAGACGAATTTCGGTCTGCACTATGCGCGCCACGTCGCTGATGACGCGGGCGACCAGGGTCGGCCAGTCGTGAGCTTCAGGCTTGCGAGGGCCGTTGCCGATCTTTTCGTCCTGCTGCACGACTACCCGCCTTTGTCTTCCGGCAGCAGGGCACCCAGCTCAAGACCGAACAGTACGCCCAGCGCGAGCGCCCCCACTACCGACAGACGCGACGTGCGGATGCCCACCGCCACCCCGGCGGCCAGCGCCAGGGCCGCGGAAGGGAGCGGATGCTTCCTGATCACGCGCTCCAGGCGGGGTCTAATGTCGACCGCTTCGACCCGCTGATTGACTTCGGACAGACTCTGCTGGAGATCCGTTTCCGCCTGTGCGAGCTGATCCTGAAGTTTGGAGATTTCGTCTGTTAGAACCATCTTTCGACGTTGCTATCCCGCTCATCAGTTCTTTCGTGATCGTCCTGCCCGCGAAAGCCAGGAGCGCCCTGCCCAGAGGATGTCGAAGTCCACCGCCCAGAACGAAGCCCACGCCAGCCGCGATGGCAAGTGCGGGAAGCGGATTTGCTTCAATACAGCGTTTCAGTGCACTTCGCAGATCTCGCGCTTCCTGCTCGTCGTTGGACTCTGAAAGTTCTTCCCGTGCCATTGTTCACGAAGGCAGACGCCGAAGAACTTGAGCAGCCACGTAGCCCAAGAGAAAAGCTGCGCCGACCGCGATCAGAGGCTCGCGCTTGACGAATTCAGCCAGGTCGTCCGTTAAACGGCCAGCGTATCCGAGCGACTTTCCTCCATATTCGCGAAGGTTGTCGTAGCCTTCTTCAAGTACCTTGCGTCCGGCCGCGGCCACGGTGTGAGCCGTATCCTCAGCGGTCTCGCCGTTTTGCAATTTCGTCTCAGCCATTGCTCCACCTCCTTCAGTCGAAACTCTCATGCAGTGATTGCCAGCCACCGCAACAAATATGCCACTTGGGTACGCTGGTCGAGATTGCAAGTCGGAGTTGGCATGGTCAAAATTGATGGGAAGCCTTTGAAGAAGACGCCTCTGCGGATTAATGCTCAAAAGAACACGCTTTAGAGACCCAGATCATAGAGGGCGGGAACCCCTGTCCGGGGCGACCCAGCAAACGATCAAGCTCCGTGAACCAAACTGACACACTGAAGGTTGTGACAAAGTCGGCTCTTGTTGATTCTTCGGGAGACACCTCGTCAAAGTCCGTCTCCTGTGTGGCACGTCCGTCGGCGCTCGCGGAGATGCGCTCACAGCAGCGTGCAGTGCCTGTGCTGAAAGTGATTTTGTGAAGCATGGCTGATCGAACGCGAGTGTTGGTGGCGGAAGACGACAAGGCGACTCACGAGGACTGGTCGGAGTCGCTGGGGGCGTGGGGTTACGAAGTCGCGGTCGCCGAAGATGGCGACCGCGCG
This sequence comes from Deltaproteobacteria bacterium, assembly GCA_019237115.1. GTDB lineage: Bacteria > Desulfobacterota > Binatia > Binatales > Binataceae > JAFAHS01. The sequence continues at coordinate 39,664 of JAFAHS010000039.1, read as the reverse complement.
ATCGAGTTGATCCGGAGTTTTTCGCCGGACATTTTTTTGTGCGATCTGAAGATGCCCAGGCGCGATGGGCTGACCTTGCTCAAGGACATCCACGAGCTGGGGGTGGAGCTGGCGACCATCATAGTGTCGGGGGAGGGCGAGATTCCGGAAGCGGTCCAGGCCATCAAGCTGGGCGCGCTCGACTACCTGCGCAAGCCGGTCGATCCGCATCACCTGCGGCAGATCCTCAAGACCCTGAGCGAGAACATCTCGGTGCGCGAGGAAAACCTGCGGCTGCGGCGGCGGCTGATGGAAAGCGGCGAGCTGGGGCCGATCTACGGGCGCTCGCTGGCGATGCGGCGGGTGATGAATTCCATCGAGCGGCTGGCCGGTTCCTCGGCCTCGGTGATCATCAGCGGGGAGAGCGGGACCGGCAAGGAACTCGCGGCGCGCACCATCCATGACCTGTCGCCGCGGCGGCGCGGTCCGTACATCGGGGTCAACTGCGCGGCGATTCCCGACACCCTGATGGAGAGCGAGCTGTTCGGCTACGAGCGCGGCGCGTTCACCGGCGCGGATCGGCGCAAGGAAGGGAGCTTCGAGCTGGCCAATCACGGAACCCTGCTGCTGGATGAAATCACCGAGATGAAGATCGAGCTGCAGGCCAAGCTGTTGCGCATCATCGAAGAGCAGCGGGTGCGGCGGGTGGGCGGGACCGCGGAGGTCGCGCTGGATGTCCGGGTGCTGGCGGCCTCCAATCGCGACATCGACCGGGCGGTCAAGGACGGCAAGCTGCGCGAGGACCTCTACTACCGGCTGGGGGTGTTCACCATCCAGATGCCGCCGCTGCGCGAGCGGACCGAGGACATCCCGCTGCTGATCGACGCCTTCCTGGAATTCTTCGCCGAGCGCGAACACAAGCCGCTCCCCACCATCGCCGAGGAATGCCGCGAGGTGCTTAGGGGGCATCCGTGGCCGGGCAACGTGCGCCAGCTGCGCAACGTCATCGAGCGCGCCCTGATAGTCTGCCAGAGTTCCACCATCACCACCGCCGACCTCCCCCAGGAATTTCGCACCACCGGCCAGGGTGACTCCGGATGGTTCCGGGTCCGGATGGGTTCCTCACTGGAGGACGTCGAACGCGAGCTCATCGTCCGCACCATCGAGTACGCCGGCGGCAACAAGACCCGCGCCGCCGAAATTCTAGGCGTTGCCCCCAAGACGCTCTATAATCGCTTGGAGCGCTACGAAGAGCACTGAAAGTCTTGATCAAAAGAGCGGGGAACCTCAGCGCGACCTTCGCCTGATATATACCGATGCGTCCGCGCGCACGATTCACGATTGCCTTTTTATTTCTGCAGATCATTCCAATCATCGCGATTGGCGTGGTCACCCTGGCCTACACGCTCAGGACGGTCATCGACGAGGTCGTTGAGTCAAGCGACCTCATGACGCGCCAGGTCTACGAGCAGGTCCGGCTCGGGCTCGAACACGGGAAGGGAGACGCGGTGACGGTATTGCAGCATGACGACGCCTTGCGCGAGCTGCTCGGCTCAATGCTGGCGTTTGGTCCTGCTGTAGTAATCGCGCGTATCACGGATGCAAATGGCAAGACTCTGGTCGCTGCGGGTGACGGCCGCGAGGGGCAGGTTCCGCCGCACCTCGCCTCGATCGATGAGCTGGTGCAAAAGGCTTCGCGTTGGTGGCCGTTCGCCCTGCTCGCGGCCGCCTCTGGAAACGACCTGTACGCGACCGCGCGTCCGTTCGACGTCGATGGCAAACCCTTTGGCACCATTTACATCGGCGTTACGCTTTCTTTGCTCAAGGACCGGTTGGAACGACTGGGATTCGCATTCGCCCTGATCGTAATCGCCGACGTTATCCTCACGCTGCTGGCTACCGCTTCGTTGCGAAGACTTTTGTTCCAGGAGATGTGGCCGTTTCCAGCCGTTTCATGGAGCCCACGGGTCAACGAAAGTCCTCCCCCTGCGCCAGCTCAACAGGACGAACTCAGCGGATTGGCCGAACGATTCAACCGACTTTCGCGCGAAGTACACTCGGAACACAATCAATGGGAGACCGGACGCAGCAATGTGTTCGATATCGTTCGCTCAATCCACGACGGTGTCGTGCTGGTGGATTCGGGCGGTTCGTTGCTGTTTGCGAACCGGGAAGCCAGAGCGGTTCTGGGATTGGATAAAACCTCCGGAGTCGAAGGCCGCCCGCTCGGGGTCCTGCTGCGGAGAAATCACCCGCTGGTAGCGATGGCGGATGCGGCACTGGAATCCGGTTCCGAAGCGCAGGACGTGCCGATGAATCTCAGCGGCAACGGCGACGCAGACGGAGCATCAATGCTGATTTCGTTTTTCCGGCTCGGAGCCGCGCGTAAGCCCGTCGGCCTGCTTATCTTGTTGCGCGACATGAATGCGGTACAGGAACTCGAGAGTGTGGTGGATCTTTCGACCCGGCTGGCGCGGCTCGGCGGTCTGATCTCAGGAGTCGCGCATCAGCTCCGCAGCCCACTGCACGGAATGAACCTGCGCCTGGAGTTGCTGCGCGAAGACGCGCTGCGCGGCAATGACATCGAAAAGCATATCAACCGCCTGCGCGGCGAAGTCGAGCGCCTTGATCAGTCCGTCGAAGCGCTGCTCCGATTCATGCGCCCGCAGGAGCTTAAGCTCAACCGTTTTCTGGTAAATGATTTGCTGGCAGAAATAGCCAATCGAATTAAACGCGAACGCATTTGCTTCGCCTTCCAGTTCTCTGCCGAACATCCGGTCGAGGCGGACCGCGAAATGCTGGCCGAGGCCTTTACCAACCTGATTCAGAACGCGATGCAAGCGATGCCTGAAGGGGGCGGCATAACCATCTCGACGGCAGAAAAAGACGGGATGGTCGAAGTCGAAATTTCCGACCACGGGATCGGAATCGCTCCGGAGAATCTTGACCAGGTCCTGAATCTGTACTTCACGACCAAGAAGGGCGGGAGTGGACTGGGGCTCCCGCTGGCGCTACGGGCGATCGAGCTCAACCGCGGGGTCCTCAAGATAGATTCCCGGGTAGGCGAAGGAACCACCTGTCGGATCCGGCTTCCACTTGCTTCAGATGCGCCGCTACAGCTCTCTTCTACCGCGGTTTGAATCGGGGCCCGCAACTTTGATTGCGCGGCGCTGGCTGGTTTGTGCAGTGATCGCTGCCATTGCGGCGCTCGTGATCACCGATTGCGCGACCGGGTCGCGTCCCGCCAGGCCCCCCTCCCCCCCACCCATCGAGACTCCAACCCCGACCCCCACCCCGACTCCAACGCCCGAGCCAACGCCCACCGCGGAAGGCAATGAAGCGGCCGCGGCTGCGGCCAACGAGGCCGAGGAAAAGGCTCGACAAGCAGCCAAGAAGGCCGCTGAAGCTGCCAGCGTAGCGGCAGAAGCATCCACCGCGGCCCGTGAGGCAGTAAAAGCGGCCGCCAAAGCAGTTGCCGCTTCCAAGACACACGGCGCAGCACATCACGCCACACCGAGGGGATCGCCTCGGGCAGCAGTTTCGCCAACGCCCATGCCAAGCGAAGCCGAAACGCCCGCAGCCGAGCCCTCCCCGCCGACCCCGGCGACCTCGGTGGTGTCGACCGCAGGCTCAGAACAATCTCAGAAACAAATCGACCAGCTTGCAAATCGGGTCAAGGACATCGACCGCGCCAAGCTCGGCGAAGCCGACGCCCAGCGCTATGACCTGGTTACAGGTCTTCTCATCAGTGCTCGCACGGCATTGTCCAAAAACGACTACCTGGCGGCTAACAGCCTGACCGCAAAGGCCCGAGTCCTGTTCGAGCAGATTGGGCATTAAACGGCCCCTTCGACCAAAAGGCAGGGTCGCCCCGATTCCTGGATCTTGAAGACCTTTTTGTGCTGGAGGACCTGGTGAAGCGCCCTACCGTGTAGATTTTTCATTCCCTGTAAAATCAGGTTAAGGCGAATTCGTAGGATCTTGCTGGCGTTTTGGCTGGTATAGGGTTTGCTACTTGCCCTTTCAATCCGATCTTGCGAGGGGCGATGGCGATGGATGAATGGAGCCTGTCTACCGGTTCAACGTTCGCAGCTCGAAGTATCTCAGGATCCGCGGAGCTCGAGCGATGTTACAACAACCGATGGGTCAGCGAACCCGAACGAAATCTGATGTTGGCGGTGCTCGAGGACGCCATTCGATGTTATCTCGGATATCGGGACGGCGACCAGAGCGCGATGAATCGGCTGTTGTTTGCCGACGCTCGTGACTGGATAAACTCCCCAAGCCGATACAGCATCTTTGCTTTTCGCAATCTCTGCGAAATTATCGGAATCAATCCCGATGCTTTGAAGCGCGAGTTACATCGAGTCCGGCGTGGCACCTCGGCCAGGAGCGTGACGCTGCAAAGGACCTTCGACGTCCGGAGTCCTTCGCTCTCGAACACCCAGACAAGAGCGACAACTTCCGCGCGAACCCGCCGCGCGCATGCTCCTATGGTCGCGCTGGCCAACCGGCCCCGTTCCGAAATCGCCACCGCATGACGCGCGTCCCGAGTCCGCAATCGAGGAGGTAGCCATGAAGTTGGTCAAAACGATTGTTCCGGCGGCGGTTCTGGCGATCGCTTTCGCAGTTCCCGCCCTTGCTCAAAGCGCCGGCGAGTCGATGCATGAGGCCGGCCAAGAGATGAAGAGCGCCGGCACTGAAACCTGGCACGCGGCAGAAAACGCCGGCAAGGGTACCGTTACCGCAGTTCGCGACACCAGCATAACCGCCAAGGTCAAGGAGAGCCTGCACAAGGACGAGTCGACCAAAGGCCAGGACATACATGTGTCAACCACCGCCGGTGTCGTAACTCTGAAGGGTAACGTGTCGTCGCAGGCGACCGCCACGCGCGCCCAGGAGCTCACAGAAGGTACGAAAGGCGTCAAGAGCGTGAACAACCAGCTGGCGGTCTCCGGTTCGTCTGCTTCCAAGATGTAGTAGCCGCACCTGGTCCCGGCCGCCCTTCGATGAAGCGGCATTGAAATGGGAGCGGTGATGTGGTTTCGCAGAAACTCCTCACCGCTCCCGCGATTCGTGCAGCCCGACGAACCAAGGCCTGCGGTCCGAGCCGACTTTTAGGACTCGGAGATGAGCAACTCTCGAAGCTGCGCGCGGGGAGTGGGTAGTTCGGTCCGCTCCTACTTCCCAACAAGTAAGCGCTACGTCCTCCGCGATCGTGACCTATCGCCCTAACAATGCAGCGCGGATCAGCTCCGCCAACCTCGTGTTATCCCGGAGCGTCTGACCCGGCGGCCGCAAGGATCCGCCCAAGGGCACCTTGCGCTGGGAAGGAAACGGCAAAGCTGGCTTCCCGAGGCCTTAACCTGATATGTCCGACCGAGGGCTGATTTCCTGAAGAAGCTTTCAACCGGGGTCACGACAAAATGCAGATCTTGCTCCCAGCCGCAGAGAAAGTGGGCGAGGCGCTCAAACGACGTGGTGAAACGGTCGCGGTGGCAGAGTCATCCTCCGGCGGACTCATCGCCGCCTCGCTGCTGAGCGTCCCGGGTGCTTCGGCTTACTTCATCGGCGGGACTGTGTTTTACACGAGAAAATCGCTAAAGGAGCTACTCGCCTTGGGCGATGACCAGTTCGCGCAAATGCGCGGCCTGACCGAATCGACCGCAACTCTTCTTGCCAATGCAATTCGGGAACGCCTTTCAACGACTTGGGCAGTCGCCGAGATCGGAGCCAGCGGACCCACCGGAAGCCGTTATGGCGATCCGGCCGGCACTTCCTGCATCGCCGTGGTGGGGCCACAGAATAGAGCACGGTCGGTCAAAACCAACCAGTCTGATCGCGCCGCCAATATGCAACTCTTTGCTCAGTCAGCGTTGGATCTGCTGGCGCAACTTGTCCTCTAGCCGTAGCTCAATCCATTAAATCAGCCAGTCGACCAGGCAGGTGTGGAATCCAGGCAACGCGCGTGGGCTTTCGTCGTCCCGGTTCAAGCCTAAAACGACAAAACGCGGCATCGCTATTCCGCTGCGGTGAAGCGACGCTTTCCCCTCACTGGAAGTCAGAATCTTCGATCACGATATTGATGCGCCGGTTTTTACGTCTTCCCTCGGGCGTTTCGTTTGAGGCTATCGGATGGTATTGGCCAAAAGCCTCTGCCACCAGCGTGGAGGGATCGACTCCGAGGGTCTGCAAATGGCGGATTACGTTTGTTGCCCGGTTTGCGGAAAGCTCCCAGTTGGTCGGAAAGCGGGCACGGAGGGTGGCGGTTACCGGCAGGCTGTCGGTAAAACCTTGAACTAGGACCCGCTTTCCGTTGAGGCCCCGCAAGGACGGAGAAACCTTGTTGAGCACCTCGATACCGTGCGGACCGACCTCCCATCCGCCTTCCGAAAAAAGGATTTCGTCAGCCACAGTCACCTGGATGCGATTCTTGAGCTGCTTGACCTGGACCTGGTCGCCCTTAATCTCGGCCCCCAGACTCTTGTTCAAGTCCTGGTAGGTATCGTTCATATAGAAGACCGGCTCACCCTGCGGAAGCGGCTGCTGATACTGTTGTTGCGTCCCGCAACCGGCAAGCAGCAACACGACCATCAGCACCAGCGGTAGTTTTGATCCCATTGTCTTCACCGGAATAACGTCGAGCTTCATCTATACCTGCTCAATCTGTCTGAAATTGAGGTTGGTACAAGGTCCGTACATGGGCGCTCAGCGCCCGGCAAGCGCCGGGCGCTTGCATGACACCTGACGTTCTGCTATCAAATCTGCATATATGCATCTGCACTCTATCGCCTCTCAGTCGAAAAGCTTTCGGAGTGCACGCGCCACCGCGCTGCGCCAGCTGGCAGCCATGGGCTGCGCTCGTTTTGACCTCGGAGTACTGCGTGCGCACGGGATGATGCTGTTGCATGAATCACTGACCGCCTCGCAGATTCGTGCAAGATTCGAGTGGCTGCGGCGGGAGAACGCCCGCCGGGCGCACGTCTTCGCACGCCCCCATGGTCTGTCGCGATTGACACTGGTCGACGACCTGAGCGCCAGCGCGCTCAACTCCATGAAACGCGCCGGCTTCGCACCGACGCTGGTGGTCGAGACCTCCCCAGGAAACTTTCAGGCCTGGTTGAAACATTCGCGGGGGTTTTCCAGTCGTGAGTCGAGCACCGTCGCCGCACGTGAGCTGGCGGCACGGTTCAGGGGTGATCCGTCGAGCGCGGACTGGCGTCATTTCGGACGCCTGGCAGGCTTCATCAACCAGAAGCCCAATCGGCGCTTGCCCAACGGATTACAACCCGAGGTACTGCTGCGCGAATCCTCGGGAGCAGTGTTTGCTGAGGCCTCCCGGTTTCAGGTCGAAGTAGACCGGATGGTCGAACGTGCACACCTTCTGCGGCTCGCCCGACTGCGTGTGTGCTCGCCCCTTAACCGGCGCACCACGCGAACGCTGGCCGATTTTCATCAGCATCCGCGCTACCGGGGTGATCTCCACCGCGCTGACATGGCGTGGGCCAGCTACGCTGCCAGGCACGGCGTTTCGGCCACGGAGATAACCGCCGCAATCTGCGGGGCACGCGACTTGTCCAAGAAAGGCGGTGTACGACGGCAGGTCGCGTACGCCGAACGCACCGCCGAAAAGGCAATTTCCAACCTGGCCGCGACCACCATCGCAGCGGCGGCTTCGGTAGAGGCGCCCGGCGCCTGAGTTAACTGTAGGGACTCTAAGTCAAGGAGCACTGATATGTCGTTAAATCGAGTGATGGTGATCGGAAACCTGGGTGCCAATCCGGAGCTTCGCTACCTGCAAAGCGGACGAGCGGTGGTGAACCTCTCGGTCGCAACTAGCGACTTCTATGCCGACCCGCAGGGGCAGAAGCGAACCACCCCGGTTGAGTGGCACCGGGTTGTGGTATTCGGCAAGCTGGCGGAAAACTGCCACCAATACCTCCAGAAGGGACGGCAGGTGTACGTGGAGGGCCGGTTGCGGACTCGTTCTTTCGAGTTAGCCGGCGGAGACGGCCGCAAGGGTAAGCGCACCGAAATCCTCGCCACCCGCGTGCAATTCCTCGGGCGGGTCGCTGCGGTGGAGGGGGCGACCGACGATGGTGGCGAAGGGGTGCAAAGCGCTGACGAATGACACGCCCTCGCCCTCCAGGTCCTTGAACCTGTCTGGTGGGCGAAGAAAAATTGAATTGAACCCTGTGCCGACGGGAGGCGGGCCTTTAGTTATGCGCTGAGTGAGCTCGGGCGTACCCCGAATCGCGCCGGGGCATGTGGCGGCGGCCGGCTGGCGAGCAAACGCGCAAGTATTTCCGGAATTTCGAAGATCGCGCGATTGTTGATCGCTCGCACGTGTTCGCGGAACGACGCGAGCCGATCGGCGTCGAGCATCGGCAGAATGCCGGCCGCGACCTCGGCAAATGAGTGGAGGACCACCCCGAGCTGGTTCTCCACGATCCAGTCGGTGTTGAAGCGTTCCTGGACCATCGTCCAGGAGTTGCGCTCGACGACCACCGGCAGCCCCATTACCAGCGCTTCGCTGATGCTCCCGGGACCCGGCTTACCGACAAAGTAGTCCGCCAGCTGCATGAAATGCGGAATGTCGTCGCTGAACCCCTCGATCCGAAACGGGAACGGCAGCTTTAGCTCGGCGATGCGCTCGCCGAGTTGCCGATTGTGTCCACACATAAAGATCAGCTGAGTTTTCAGTCCTGCCGCCGCCACCCGCCGGGCAACGGTCAGCATCTGTCGCGACCCGTAACCGCCAAACATCACCAGCCCGGTCGGCAAGTCCGGATCTAATCCCAGGCTCACGCGCTCCTCCGCGCGGGGCACGGGTGCGCGATTGTAAAACTCGGGCCGCACGATCATTCCGGAAGTGCGAAATACCCGGTCCTTCCGATGGCCCATCGAGAGCGCCTGGTTCATGGCGGCCTCGGTCCCGCAAATCAGGTACTGCTCCTGCCTCTCCATCCAGAAATGCGGCGGATAATCGGCCAGGTCAGTGAGGATAGTCACCACCGGGGTCGGCGGGCGACTTAGAATCTCGTCCGCCGAGCGCAGACCTTCAAAAATTTCGCGGTTAAAATTCGGAATCACCGAAACCACCAGATCCGGCGGATTGTCAATCCAGTAACGTTGCAGCATGGCAGTCGCCTGCACATGCATGCGTCGAATCAGCGACTGGACTACGCGCAGCATCGGTCCGGTTCCGATGGTCAGTCCGTAGCGAAGCATCCGGTTGTAAAAGTCCTCCACCCGGACCCGCGTCACCTTGCGAATGAAATCGATGGGCTCCAGGACTTCGCGGAGATTTATCGTTTGCACGTCCCACGGGCGCTGCTGCTGCTCGAGTATCGACTTGAGACCGGCGGCCGACGCCCGGTGGCCTCCGCCGGCGTTGAAGAAAATGAGGTCAATCCGGGGTCGCGGCTCCCGTGGCGTAGCTAGTGTGAGAAACCGGCCCATCATCCCATCCCCTCCGAGACGCGGCGCGTGGGCGCGGGCCAACGCAGCAGATTCAACTCGCCACCCCGCTCCTCGATCAGCGCCGTGCGGCTCTGCACCCAATCGCCGTCGTTCAGGTAGAGAATTGGCCCGATCATGCGCTGGTCGGGACGATGGGTATGCCCACAGATGACGCCGTCCGCCCGATGTTGCCGCGCGCCGTGGGTCACGCGCGCGTCCGGAAAATCAACCAGCTGATGAACCGCGAGCTTGAGGCGGCGGCGAAGCACTCCAAGCTTCGAGCCGCTCTCGGGATTGGAATGTATGACGTTGCGGTTATACCAAAGATTTATCTTGAGCAAGCTCGAGTAGCCGATACTGCCCACCACCGAAAACCAGCGATTGCCGTGAATCGGACTGTCGAACTGATGACCGTGAATCACCAACATGCGGCGGTTGTCCGCGGTGCGATGGAGGAAAAACGGATGACATTCGACCGAGCCGAACAGCATGCGGACCAGCTCGCCGTCATGCTCGTCATGATTGCCGGGAACGAAGACGATCCGGGTACCGCGCCTGCGCCACGACCAGATTTCCTCGACGACCGCGGTCTGATCCGGTGTCCAGCACCACCCGGGACCCATGTTCCACCCGTCGATGATGTCGCCAACCAGGAACAGGTTTTCTGCGCGGTGCCCGCGGAGAAATTCGAGCAGGGCTTGCGCCTTGCAGCGCGGGGTTCCCAGATGAAAGTCCGAAATCCAGATGGAGCGGCATTCGCGGGTTGGTGGTTTGGACAATGGCAGACGGCTGGCGGAACTTTCCGCGGAATCCGGCCGCCTATGACCAAGCAACCGACCCATCGCGACGCTGCTCCATCAGTGCCCCCGACCCATCACCTCGATCACAGTTCGCACCACGATCAAAGCACAGAGCGGTCCGCGAAGCGTCGCAGTTCCTTGAATTGTTGACGAGTAGAAAGTTATTAAACGATTAATCGTCCTGCGCCCGGCTTTTGCTTACCGGCGATGTTTGGCAGACGGTTACGGCGCCCGGACGGGGCCAGGTTATTGCGCCTCTACCTCCGCCTTCGCAAGGCGCAAATGGCTCCTGCCGTGCGCGGTGCCTCATCCCGCAGGCACAAATGGTGCCGGGAGCGCCTGTCTCCAGAATCGGGGCTGTAATTACCCGGCAACACCTCGGCCATATTCGCGCGTGCCTCCTTGGCGGGAAGCCCATTGGTCAGCTCCACGGCAGCATCATGGAATATCGCGTCGAACTGTAATATAATGCACATCATGGCGCGTAGCTTAAAAGCTCGGGGGGTGACGGCCGAGAGTGGCGCGGACCCCGCATGCTCGGCTTCGGACTATCTTGCTACCCTGGGTCGCAAGGTTCGCGATGCGCGTGCCCGGCACGGCATGACCCGGCGGATGCTGGCCCACGACTCCGGAATTTCGGAGCGCTACCTGGCGCAGCTCGAGAGCGGGCTCGGCAATTTTTCGATCGTGCTGCTGCGCCGCCTGGCCAACGCGATCGATGTACCGGTCGCGGAACTGGTGAGCGACGAGCCACCCCACCCGGTCGCGTACAGTCTGCTGGTGGAGCGCCTGCGGAGCCTTAAGCCCGCGGAGCTCTCCGAAGCGTCGGCAATACTGACACAGCGCTTCGGTGATCGGAGCGGCCGCGTGGAACGCATCGCGCTCATCGGTCTGAGGGGCGCGGGCAAGAGCACGCTTGGTGCCGCACTTGCCAAACACCTGGGCTGGCGCTTCGTCGAGATGAGCCGCGAAATCGAATCCGAAGCTGGCATTCGCGTCGCCGAAATCTTCGATTTGTGGGGCCAGGCGGCCTACCGACGCTACGAACGCCGCGCGCTCGAACGCATCATTCGCATGCCGCCGAAGATCGTTCTGGCAACCGGCGGCGGGCTGGTTTCCGAGCCGGCCACGTTCGGACGTCTGCTGGATTCGTTTTTCACAATCTGGATTGAGGCCTCTCCCGAGGAACATTGGGACCGCGTAATTCGCCAGGGCGACCAGCGGGTCGCGGGTAGCGGCGACACCGAGGCTTTGGCCGACATGCGCCGCATCCTGGCTCAACGCGATCCCCTTTACGGCAAGGCCGATGCACGCCTGCAGACGCGCGGCAAAAGCGCGCGACAGTCGCTCACCGAATTGACTAATCTCACTCGAGCCCAGGTGGGCCAGCCGCTGGCGCGACAGCGGATCCCGTGATTCGGCGAGCTCGCGTCACCAGCCCCGCGGGTCCGCTCCCAAAGTTGGGGTGCCAGCAAAACCAGGCCGCCATGGCCTTGAGCAGCTCCTCGACGTTTGCTTCTCGGGGCCCGGGTATGCATTATAATACATACGAGGCGACAGACCATCGATGATCGATTTTCGCACCGAGCCGGCAAGATATTGCCATTGGAAAATGACCTTCGCGGGTCCCGTGGCGGTCCTGGCCATGGACGTGGACGAGCATCGCGGCCTCGCCGAGGGCTACGAACTCAAGCTGAATTCCTATGACCTGGGCGTTGACATCGAGCTGTACGACGCGACCCAGCGGCTGCGATTTGAGCATCCCGAAGTCCGTAGCGTCATCTTGACCTCGGCCAAGGAACGCATTTTCTGCGCGGGCGCCAACATCAAGATGCTCGGCCAGTCGAGTCATCCGTTCAAAGTCAATTTCTGCAAGTTTACCAATGAAACCCGCAACGCCATCGAGGACGCAACCCGGAACTCTGGCCAGTTCTATATGACGGCCATCGGGGGTCCCTGCGCGGGTGGCGGCTACGAGCTCGCGCTCGCCACCGACTACATCATGATGGCGGATGACGGTTCCACCAGCGTCTCTCTTCCGGAAGTGCCGCTGCTCGCCGTGCTGCCCGGGACCGGCGGGCTCACGCGCCTGGTCGACAAACGCGGAGTGCGGCGCGACCTGGCAGATTTCTTTTGCACTACCGAAGAGGGCGTCAAAGGAACCCGCGCGGTCGATTGGCGCCTGGTGGACGAGGTGGTACCCCGCACCCAACTCGCCGACAGCGCCAACCAGAGAGCCCTGCAGTTCGCCGCGAACTCCAGCCGTCCGCCGGATGCCAGGGGCATCACGCTCACCCCGCTGCGTCGGACCATCGAGGATCGCACCATTACTTATGATCATCTGAAAATCGAGCTGGACCGCGACCGCGCGTGCGCGACCTTGCTCGTAGAGGGTCCGGCCGAACCGGTCGAGAGCCCCCTCGCGCGCGGATGCGACTTCTGGCCGCTTGCGATCGCTCGCGAACTCGATGACGCGATTTTGCATCTGCGCTTCAACGAAGAAGCGCTCCGCACCTGGGTGTTCCGGACCGAGGGCGATTGTGCTCTGGCTGCGTCCTACGACGCGTTCCTGGCAGCCAACGCCGAAGACTGGCTGGTACGCGAGATAGTTCTCTACCTGAAGCGCACGCTGAAACGTGTCGATGTAAGCGCTCGCTCAATCTTCGCGTTGGTCGAGCCGGGTTCCTGTTTCGCGGGATCCCTGCTGGAACTCGCGCTCGCGGCCGATCGCGCGTACATGCTGCGCGGCCCGCGCGCCGGTGATGAAGCGTCGCCGGCGCGCATCGCCTTGACCGACCTGAATTTCGGCCCACTTGCGATGTGCAATGGCCTGTCGCGGTTGGAAAGCCGCTTCCTGCGCGAACCCGACCAGTACCGGAACCTGCGCGCGCGACTGGGCGAACAGATCGACGCGGAAGCCGCCCACGCGTTGGGCCTCATAGGTTTCGCGCCCGATGACCTCGATTGGGACGACGAAGTGCGGCTTGCGATCGAGGAACGCGCTGCGTTCTCCGGCGACGCGCTGACCGGCCTGGAAGCATCGCTGCGGTTCGGCGGCCCCGAGACCATCGAGTCAAAAATTTTCGCCCGGCTGTCGGCATGGCAAAATTGGATCTTTCAGCGCCCCAATGCGGTCGGCGAAAAAGGCGCGCTCAAGCTCTACGGAACCGGGCGCCGCCCTGAATTCGACCCGCGGAGAGTGTGATGTCAATCAACTACGACGAACGAATCCCCAACAACGTCGGTCTGTCCGCAGACCGCCGGCTTCAGCGCGCGCTGGAGAATTGGCAGCCCAAGTTCCTTAAGTGGTGGAACCAAATGGGTCCGTGCGGATTCCAGACCGCGGACGTATACCTGCGTACCGCGACTTCCGTGGACGCCAAGGGCTGGGCCACCTTCGACTATCTCAAGATGCCCGACTATCGCTGGGGAATTTTTCTCGCGCAAGCGGTTGCCGACCGCAAGATCGGCTTTGGCGAGCACCGGGGCGAGCCGGTTTGGCAGGAGGTCCCCGGTGAGCATCGCGGCGTGCTGCGCCGACTCATCGTCACCCAGGGCGACACCGAACCGGCATCGGTGGAACAGCAGCGTCACCTGGGCCGAACCTGTCCGTCGCTCTATGACCTCCGCAACCTGTTCCAGGTGAATGTCGAGGAAGGACGCCATCTGTGGGCGATGGTCTATCTGCTGCAGGCCTACTTCGGGCGCGACGGACGCGAAGAGGCCGAGGCGTTACTCGAGCGCCGCTCGGGAAGCGCCGACAATCCGCGAATTCTTGGTGCTTTCAACGAGCGTACCCCGGACTGGCTGTCCTTTTTCATGTTCACCCATTTCACCGACCGTGACGGCAAATTTCAGCTCGCGAGCCTGGCGGAGTCCGGGTTCGACCCGCTGTCCCGCACCTGCCGCTTCATGCTCACCGAGGAGGCGCATCACCTCTTCGTCGGCGAAACCGGAATCGGGCGCATCATCGCCCGCTCCTGCCAGCTCATGAGGGAACATGGCACCGACCGCATCGGCGACTACGGCGGCATCGATCTGGCGATCCTCCAGAAGTATCTGAATTTTCATTTTTCCGTTTCTTTGGACCTGTTTGGCTCCGAGTTGTCGACCAACGCCGCCAACTACTTCAGCACCGGCTTGAAAGGCCGCTTCAAGGAGTCCGATCGCAACGACGACCACCGACTGATCGAATCGACTTATCCCGTCCTGAGGCCCCGCGCAGGAGCGATTATCGAGAGCGAAGAGCCCGCCCTGACCGCACTCAACGAGAGCCTGCGCGACGCGTACATTGCAGATTGCGCGCGGGCATTGGTGCGCTGGAACAAGGGCATCGAGGATTCGGGAATCGACTTTCGTCTGACTCTGCCGCATCGCGGATTCCGTCGTGCCATCGGCGAGTTCAAGGGAGTCTATGTAACGCCTGAAGGAGTCCCCGTCTCCGAGACCGAATGGCGTGCACGCGAGGAGCAATGGCTCCCGACCCAAGCGGAACGGGAGTTTATCGGTTCCCTGATGACCCCGGTCGTCGAGCCTGGCAAATTTGCAACCTGGATCGCCCCACCCCCACGCGGAATCAATCATCAACCTATCGAGATGGACTACGTAAAACATTTGCCGACCGGCTAATCCGATCGGTCCTCAAGCCAGCACTCGCGAAAAATTGGGCGACCCCAGGCGGCTCTGGACGGCCCGTTTCTTGCGGAAGCACATCAGCGAACGCGCCGTACGGAATCCACTAGGCTCAATTGCCGGAAGGACGGGCAAATGCCGTGGCGGGTGCCCGTTGTACGGGCATCCGGGGAAGGATCGTGATGAGGCGGAACTCTCTAGGCGGGGTAGCAATCTGGACATCAAGCTGCTGAAAACTTTCCTCGCGTTGGCCGATGAACGGAGCTTTACCGCTGCGGGCAAGCTGCTGGGGCTCACGCAATCAGCGGTAAGCCAACAGATTCGGGTCCTTGAGCGCGAATTGGGCGCCGAACTGGTGATTCGCTCCAACAAACTCGTGGGTCTGACCTCGGCCGGCGAAATCCTGCGCCAGAGTGCGCACCGGATTCTCGAAAATCTCGACCAGGCGCGCAGCCTGATCGCCGAGCGCTCGAGCAACGGCGGAGGACGTTTGAGCATCGGCGCCCCGGCCAGCGTGTGCCGGACACTGATGCCCCTGGTGGCAACCTCGTTTCACACGCGATTCCCCGCGACGGACCTTTCCATCGTCACGCTCGACCACGCGAACGCGATCGAAAGGCTCACCCGCAGGGATGTCGATTTCGCACTCACGTTGGCTCCGGTACGCCACAAGGCAATCGCCGCCGCGGAGGCCGGCCGCGACGAGGTGGTCGTCATCGCGGGCGAGCAAACTCCCCTCAGCCGCCTCTCACGGCTGCGCGCGAACGACCTCCAATCGCAGGCAATGATCCTGCCGCCCAACCCTAATACCGAGTACGCGGTGTGGAGCGCATTCATGCTCGAGTCCGGGGTTTTCCCGCGTATCGCGCTGGAAACCGACAGCCTGGAACTGGCAATCGCGCTGGCACGTGCCGGGTTGGGAGTCACGGTCGCGCCGCGCTGGGCGATAGTTTCGATGGAAAAAGGGCTGGCGGCGCTCAACGTAGGCGACTCAGGCCTCTGGCGCACCTGGGTGATCGCGTATCCCGCATCAATGCGGTTGACCTCGATTCATCGCGCTTTTCTGCGCATCTGCAGCGAGCAACTTGGCACCGCGCTGCGCGGCACTTCGGCCAAAGAAGGTTTCGACACTTCGGCAAGCCTGGAACGAACCGGGGCCGCCTAAGAAGATCTGCTGGGAGGTCGCGGCCGGGTTGCGCGGTTCGGCCCCGCTATTCCCACAGCTTGATGCCGCCGAGCAGCCCGTTCAGGTTGCTAACCGTGCTCACGTTGCCGGGCAACTTAAACTTGATGTACTTGGTGTTGCCCCCTCCGAGATACAGGCGATCGTAGTTGAACATCCGCTGCGTGTCCTCGATGGCTTCGGCGAGCATCTTGTTCCATCTCTTCTTGCCTTTTTTCTTGAGCGCCCGCGCCCCCAGCTCGTCTTCGTAAGTCTTGCCCTTGTGAAACGGATGATGCCCGACTTCCAGGTGGATCCGGTGGCCATCGACGAAAATTACCGATCCCACGCCGGTTCCCAGGGTGAGGACCAGCTCGATTCCCTTGCCGGTGACGCTGCCCAATCCCTGTACGTCAGCGTCGTTGGCAACCCGCGCCGGGCGCCCGAGCCTTTTTTGCAGTGCGCCTGCCAGGTCGAAACCGTTCCACCCTTTGCCGAGATTGGGAGCGGTGTAGACCACACCGTCCTTGACCACGCCCGGAAAGCCCGCGGAGACCCGCGAGAACTTCGCGCCTTCGCCGGCGAGCTTCCGGATGACGGCAAGCACGTTGCCGGGCGTCGCGCTTTTCGGGGTCGGGATTCGCACGCGATCGTTGATCGGCTTGCCGTCGGGCGACAGCGTCTGCGCTTTGATTCCGGTGCCGCCGATATCGACCGTCAGGGTGAAGACCTGGTTCTTCGGCTCTGATGACTTCGCCGGTGGATTCTTCTTCGGCATGGTTTTCCCCGTTGACTTCGGCTCGATCAAACTGACTGAGGAGGTTATAGCGCAAACCGTTTTTTTCGTGCATATCGGCATACGAGCGCGGCAGCCCGCTGGCAAACGAAGCGCTCGGCTCTGGCAGTTACACGGTGGTGGAGATGCGCGAATGGATCGCTGATTATTTCGAACTCGCTGCGCATGACACCTCCATTCGGCGCGAGGCACTGGCCGGCGTTACCACCTTCGTCACGATGGCTTACATTATCGCGGTCAACCCCGCGATTCTCCACGCCGCCGGCATTCCGGTTGGTCCCTCGATGGTCGCCACCATCGCCACGGCGGTGTTCGGCTCGCTCGCGATGGGCCTTTACGCGAATCGCCCCTTCGCGATCGCCCCCTACATGGGCGAGAACGCTTTTTTCGCTTACACGGTGGTGCGCGTGATGGGATACCGGTGGGAGGTTGCGCTGGGAGCGGTACTGCTCGCGGGGATGATCTTCACCCTGCTGACGGTTGCGCGCATCCGGCAATGGATGGTCGACGCGCTCCCGCCGGGATTGACGCACAGCTTCGCGGCCGGCATCGGGCTCTTCCTCACCTTCGTCGGATTGAACGAAGCCGGAATCGTGCGCATCGGCGTGCCGGGCGCGCCGGTGAGAATCGGCAACCTCGCATCGCCGGCCGTGCTGATTGCGATTTTCAGTTTTCTCGCGATCGCAGTTTTGACCCTGCGCCGGGTTCCCGGGGCCATCCTGCTGGGAATTCTTTCGGCTTCAATTGTGGCGTTCGTCAGTGGCATAGCCCCAGCACCAGGCGCGTGGATCGGAATCCCTCCGAATCCGGCTCCGATTATGTTCAAGGCCGATCTCTCGGCCGTGCTGAATTTCCGGTTCTTCGGGGTTCTGCTTTCAACTTTTGTCATGGCGTTGATCGACACGATGGGCTCATTAATCGGTGTCGCCTCGCGCGCGGGATTTCTGGACGAGCGCGGCAACCTGCCGCGCATCGCACAGCCGATGCTCTGCGATGCACTGGCCACGGTGTTCGCGGCGCTGGCCGGGACCACGACATCCGGCGCGTTCATCGAGTCGGCGGCGGGGGTGCAAGCGGGAGGACGGACCGGGTTGACCGCCGTTTTCATCGCTGCGCTTTTCGTCCTGTCGCTGTTCTTCGCACCGCTGGTCACGGCGATACCCCCGGCCGCATATGGTCCCGCGCTGGTGATCATAGGCTCGATGATGATGGCACCGATTGCGAAGATCGATTTCGACGATCCAACCCAATCGATTCCGGCCTTCGCGGTAATCGCGTTGATCAGCTTCACCTACAACATCGGGGTAGGGATCACGGCGGGGCTGGTACTCTATCCGATCTTCAAGCTGGTGGGGGGCCGCTCCGCTGAGATCCCGCGGGCACTATGGGCCCTCGCGGCCATGTCGGCGTTGTTCTTCGCCTTCTATCCATACGCCCCGTGAACCCAAGGTTCTTGTCTTCGCTCGCCATGCGCTTGGGTGAAGGCGGCCGAAGCAAGCGATGACAGGCATCCACTATAGCGCCCTGTCCCCCGGCAGCTCATTTGTGATTCGGGCCTGAAGCCGGGGCCGTGGCGACCACTAGTGGGGGCCTGGCCCGCAGGTGGCGCGCGCCACCCGGGGACCCGGCCGCGCGCGCCTTCGGAGTTGGCTTAGCGGGAGTCGGCGGCGGCCAGCGAACCCGGACGACGCGCGATTCGGTCTTCGACCGCGATCAGCTTTCGCGTTTGTTCGCCGTAAAGCTGCGCATACACGCCCCGCCGCGCGAGCAATTCGCCATGCGTGCCGCTCTCGACCACGCGTCCCTGGTCCAGCACCACGATCAGGTCGGCCTCGACCGCGCTGGCCAGGCGATGCGCGATGAGGAAAGACGTGCGCCCCTTCATCAGGCGGCGCACCGCGTCGTGAATCAGGTTCTCGACTTCCGAATCGAGACCCGAGGTCGCTTCATCGAGGATCAGAATGGGAGGATTTTTCAGGAAGACCCGCGCCAGGGCGAGGCGCTGGCGCTGTCCGGTCGAGGGGCGGAGCGCCCCTTCGCCGATGATTGTATCCAGCCGCTCGGGGAGCGACTGGACAAACTCGCGAATGTTCGCCTGCTCCAAAGCCCGCCAGACTTCCGGGTCCGGCGCGCCGGGACGTCCATATTGGACGTTCTCGCGAATCGATGCGCTGAACAGAACCGCGTCCTGCGGCACAATTCCGATCGAATCGCGCAACGACTTGAGCGTGACCGCCCCGATATTTTCGCCGTCAATCAGGATCCGTCCCGCGCTCGGCTCGTAAAATCGCGGAATCAGGCTCGCCAGGGTGGTCTTGCCGGCGCCCGATCGTCCGACCAGCGCCACCGTGGTTCCGGCCGATACTCGCAGGCAGATGTCGTGCAAGACCGTGCGCGGTGCACTTTCGCCCGAGGCCTGGTATGCAAAGTCCAGATTTTCGATCGCCACGTCGCCGCGACGCACCGCCATGGGCCGCGCGCCCGGAACATCGAGTACCTCGGGCGTCTCGTCGAAGAAATGGAAGATTCTCTCGATCGCCGCCAGCGAATTAGCCACGATCACCGAGAGTTCCGAGAACCGTTGCAGGGGTAGGTACAGCGCACCGAGGTAGGCGTAGAAGGCGACCATGGTTCCGATCGCCATCTTGCCCCGCAAAATAAAGATCGCGCCCGCCCAGATGACGATCAGCGGGGCCGCCCGGGTGATGAATTCGCTGAACATCTGATGCGTCGACGCAAGCTTCACGCTGGTGATGGTCAAGTCGTAGAGCTCGGTGGTGCGCTGGTGAAAGCGCCGTGCCTCTTCCGCCTCGCGCGCGAATGATTTGACCGTCGACGCGCCGGCCACCCGTTCCTGCAATTCACCGGAAAATTCCTCGACCACTTCCTGCAGCTCGTGACTTGCCTCCTTGATTCGCGGTGAGAGAACTCGAATGACCGCTACGTAGAACGGCACTACGATCAGGGAGATCCACGCCAGCCGGACGTCGAGCACAAACAACATCCAGACGACCAGGCCCAGTGAAATCCCGTCCATCCAGATATTGATCATCGCCGACCCGACGAAATTCTGCGCGAGCTGAATGTCGCTCACGAAGCGCGACACGATGCCGCCCGACGCGTTGCGATCGAAAAACGAGTGCGACAGACGCTGCATATGCCGGAACAGCGCATAGCGCAGATCAAAGATGAGGCGGTGCCCGGCCATGCTCGCCCAGTAGTTGCGGTAGTAAGTAGCAACGGTCTGGAACAGAAAGAGAACAAACAGCCCGGTGGTCAGGGCTTCGAGCTTCGCGGTGGTTCCCGAACCCAGGTGCATGATCCTCGCAAGCTCGATGCACCATCGATCGATGAGCCGGTTCACCCGCTCCATGTGCGGCTGTGGCACCAGCAGAACGTCGAAGACGTATTTGAAAGCGAGCGGGAAGGCGAGGGGCAGGCCGAATTTGAGGACCCCCATCACCGAGCCACCCGCGACCAGCCACAGGTGCGGCCGAACGTAGCTCAGGAAACGAAAGGTGGGGGTCTGCGGAATCAGCCTGCGCAGGGTGCTTTTGTGCGCAAAACCTGCGGTGGCGTCGGTCTCCGCCGCCACCGCGCCGTCTGGTTGGTCGGGTTCGTCCGACGCCGACTCACCCGCAGGATCGCAACCATCCAGCGCGGCCCGCGCACCGGCCGATGAGGAATCCTGATTGTCCGGCATGCGCCAAGCATACCGGGCGAAAGGAAACGAGAAAATAAGTCATTCTCATTCGCCGCTTCTTCGCCCGAAAACCATCAGGACAGCGGAGACCTCGCGGTGCCGCCGGAGGCGACCAATGGGCGCCTGCCGGGGTACGCAGCCTATCCTCGAGAACGAGGGGAATCTTTTTCGGTGGCCTCCCGGTTCAGACGTGGTGGCGCGCATTCCCCGAGACGGGAACTACAGGGCCAGCGCTAGTAACGCCAATGCCCGTGTTACGAGCGTAAGAAACAAGATGGTCGCGGCCGCGCGATTGACCGCGGTCATGCAGCCACTTCGATTCGGCTGATGACCGAGGGAATGCGGCTGAGCTTTGATCTGCCTTCCAGTCCCGCGGCCTCCAGACGTTCGAAATATTCGCGGGCCGCCAGTCGAATGAATTTCGACGTCGCGATGCGGCCTGCCTTGACTTGTTCCTTCTCGAGGCCACCGCCCGCGATGATGATCAGGGGTTCGAGCAATTCCGGGCTGCCGATCAACCCGAGCATGACGTGCTCGGTCTCGTCCAGGTATTCGTGCATGGCGGAGCTGTCACTGGGGCGATGCTTGAGAAAATACCGCAACTGCCCGAGGCCATATGCGGTCTGCCGGGCGGTGTCCTGCATCGCGTAACCCATCAGCACGCGGTCGACCTTGCTGGGCGCAAACGCCGCCACCTGGCGGCACAGCGTGAGCAGAAAACCGCCCAGCGACAAGTTGATCCCAACCGAGCCCCGCGGAAAGGTTTCCGCCAGCAGCCACTCCTTGAGGCCCTGCTCCGCGCTCGCGCTGGCGCGCTTCAATCCCGCGCCGCCATAAAGCGCGCGCTTGCGAAAGGCCTCGTTGAGCCGCGCCCATACCAGCATCTGCGCACACATCCAGCTCTTTTGCTCGATGAAGTCCTGGTTTATGAGCGCGACCCACCGCGCAGAAAAGTCCAGCGAGATGAGCGCACACTCCTGCAAGAAGGTGTGGAGCTGCGCGCAGGCGGCCTCGAGTTCCGCCGCCAGCGGACGTGCGTCGAGCTGACTCCAGGGGATGTCCACCGCGGGAGTCCAGCGCCGCGCCTTGTCCTCTTCGTACAGCATGGTCACGTTGTCGGACCAAACCTCGGATTTCCGATTGACGACGTAACCCATGTCGGGCAGTTTGCCCCATTTTTCACTGCCGCGGGCGACCATCGACTGGCTGTTGCGCACGTGCTCCGGGATGCGCGAATAGCCGTACTCGCCGATATCGAGATCCTGGTAGGTGAGTCCGCGCCGCAGGTCGGCAGGCCGGCCCTTGATCTTCTCGGTTTTGGCGTCATACCAGTGGAGGCTCAGGTTGCCCTGCATCACCTGGTTGGCCGCTTCCAGGCTGGCTTCGTCCTGCGTGTAGTCTTTGTCAGCGTAGAATGCCACGACGCGTCCTAGTTGAGCCTGATTCCGGCCGCTTCCGCGGCGGCCTTGCCCATCTCGAACATCTGATAAAGCTTGGAGCGGTCTTTGCGCTCCGGCATTCCGCACTTCTCCAGGCGCTCGAAATGCTCTTCCATCTGCTTGAGATTGAACCGCGTCGTCACCTTGATCCCTTCCTCGATGTTCTCCCGCTTGAGTCCTCCGCCCGCGAGAATGATGAACGACTCGGTCAATTCGGTGGCGGCGGCGCCCGCAAACGAGATGTTCTCGGCTTCATCGAGGTGCGCATGCACCACGTCGCGCTTCTCCGGGAAGTTCTCGAGCACATATTTGAAATGCTGCATACCGTAGCCGACGTGACGCGCCTCGTCCTGCATCACCAGCCTGAAGATTCGCTTGTCGACGTCGGTCGGTGACAGATATTCGCTGAAGCGAAACAGGGTGAGCACGTTGCCTTCCGCCACCAGGTGCAGTGCAACCGACATTTCGCTGAACGAATCCGCGTCGCGCAGGTGCTTGAGCGCCATCTCGTTCATCGGGCTGGCCTTCATCAGGCCCCATCCGGTGGTCAACGCGCGCTTGCGAAACGCCTCCGTGTGGCGCGCTTCATCCATCGCTTGCGATGCAATGAAGGCCTTGACCTCGACAAAGTCGGGATTGAGGCGCGGCAGCCACATTGCCGGCGTGTCGGTCGCGATCATTTCCACTTCGGTGAGGAAGGTCATCAACTGCGATAAAGCTTTGCCGGTGGTCTCCGGCAACTCGACGCCTTCCAGGCGCTCCCATGGAATGTCGGTGGTGACGTTCCATTGCCGGGTGACGGCTTCCTCGTAGTAGCTCTCGGTGTTGAAAGCCCAGACCTCGCTCTTGCGCGAGACCCACGGCTGCGCGTCGGGAAGGCCCTCGGTTATCTCGGCGCCGCGCGGCGCGTACGAGCGATTGGTCCGCACCTTCTCCGGCACGTCGGTAAATCCGTAGCTGCCGATATCCAGGTCGCGATAGGTCAACCCGCGCCGCGGATTTGCCTCGTGCGGTTTGACTTTCTCGGTGTTGGCATTCATCCACGAAAGGTCCAGCTCTCCGGTCCGCATCGTGTAGAGCCACTTGTCGACGAAGTCCCTGTCCTCAAGAAAGTTACGCGTCGCCAGGTATGCCATCGTAGCAGCGCCTCCGCGCCGTGAGCCTTAGTTGAATCGCACCTCAACCTTGCTCGACAGGTCGAAGAACTTCTGAATTGATTCCATGAAACGATACAGCTTGTCGTGTCCGTCGGGGTCGTCGTAGACGATTTTAAGTTGTTCGCCGAAATGCGCGAGGGTGTTGATGTCGTGGGAAGTGTCCGCCTCGCCGTTGCGCAGGATATTTTCGATCATCTCCCGCCACACACCGGCATCGCCCTCGATGGTGAAATCAACCTTCTTTGGATCGATCACCTCGACTTCATGCACATCCTTCAGCTCGAAGACCTCGAACTCCAGAACGAAATTGCGCGCCTTGCCGTTGTGTCCGACCCGTACGCCGAAAGTGGTATCGATAAAACCGAGGCGACGAAATCTCTCCTGATCCGCCGCCATCTTCTCCTTAAGTGCATTGAAATATTCCGTCGAGGGAAAGCTGACTGCCATTCCGAAGTCTCCTGCCTGAACCCGCTTCGAGGTTAGGGCCAAACGTGGTGGTACGCAAGCCTATCGACCCTTTGGAAGATAACGATGCGGCCTCAGTCGGCCTTGGCCTGCTTGGACTTACCGCTATCTTTGGAACTCAGCTCCTCATCGATCATCTGGTTGAAACTCTCTGCGGGCTGCGCGCCGACTAACATCCGTCCGTTGATGAAGAATGCCGGCGTGCCGTCGATACCAAGTTGCTTGCCCTGCTCCATATCGGCGCGCACACCCGCTTCGTACTTGGCCTGGTCAAAGCAGGCGTCAAACTTTGCGGTGTCCAGTCCGAGGGTCTTGGCAGTCGCCTTGAGGTCCGCTGGAGACTCCTTGGACTGGTCCGCGAACATCGCATCATGGTACGGCCAGAACTTTCCCTGCTCCGCCGCGCAGCGCCCCGCCTTGGCCGCGTCCAGGGCGTGATTGTGCATCGGCAAGGGATAGTCCATGTATACGAGCCGCACCTTGTCACCGTACTTCTCGCGAATTTCTTTGAGCGCGGGCTCCACCCGTTTGCAAAACGGACACTGAAAGTCGGAGAACTCGACGATGGTTATGGGCGCATCCGCCGAGCCCAACGAAGGATGGCCGGCGCTGGCGACTTCAACCCTGGGCGCCTTGATCAGAATCCTGGTTGGCGTCTCCTTGCGCAGTGAGGCGAGGACCTTTTCGCGCTGCTCTTGATCGCTCTGGTTTTGCAACGCCGCCATCAGCCGGGTTTTGATCTGATCGAACGGAGGTGTTCCAGGCCCTTTGCGCAGATCGTAGTATTTGCGCGCATCCGCTTCGGTTACCTGGGGGGTTTTGTCGCCGATTTCCTTCTTCAAATATTCGGGAACCGTCAACTTGTCCTTCTTGGCTGCCTGTTCGAGCAGGTATTCATCTGCCATCGATTCCAGCGCCTGGTGCTTCAAGTCATAGATTTTGCTTTCCAGCGCTGCCATCTCTGGCTTGACCTTGGCATCCAGCTCGGCCTGGGTGATTTTGTGGCTCCCCACGGTCGCAACCACGGTCGAATCCGCTCCGCCCGCCAACGCCGGCGAGAGCGCAAAAAGCGACAGGGCAACGATCACGGCCCACGCGTACTGCGATGGTCGAAAGATGGGCAAAATTCGCATCCGCCCACAGTACCACAAGGATTCCGTTCAGTCGCAATGCTCCTTTTTTGCAACCGGAAACAGAGACGCTTGAGTTGGTAGTAACGGGTTGGCCGGAAACTGGTTGGCCAGGGCGGCCATCGGCACTTGAGGCTCGCCGTCCGAATTGTTAAGAGCGAAGAAGCGACCAGGGCTGCAGAAATATGGCCGACGAGAAGGACCGTCTAGGTAACAAGATCCACGACGCCGGGATGGGTCGTGAGAACCAGTGGGCGCGTCAGCACGACGAAGAAATCCTGGAAAGGCTGCGGCACAAATACGCCAAGGCAATCCATTGTCCGCAATGCGGTAAGAACCTCGACGCCCGGGTCGCGATCGGACTTGGCGGAATGGCTTGCCCCGACCATCATGGCGCGTGGGCCGACCGCCAGACGCTCGATCAACTTACAGTGCGTCTGAAAAATGCCGCGGCGATTCACCACGAATCCTTGGGCGAGAAGGTCTTCGAAGAGCTCGCCACCGTAGTCGAAGAGCTCCGCCACAAACATCCGGTGGAGATAGATTGTCCCGACTGTGGATTGAGGCTTGCCGCCAAGGCTGCCATGTCCCCAGGCGCGACCGGACTTGCAGGCATGGCGTGTCCTAACGGCCACGGTGCGTGGATAGACCAGGAAGTGCTTGCGAGCATCCGTAAAAGACTGGATGTCGCCGCACCTACCGGCCGCTAAGCGCGTGACTCTCGTAGAGGTTTCGCAATCACCCAGTAAGGAGCGAGGTTGGGTGAGCGCGGATTCCACGCAGACCTTAGCTCAGCCCAAGTTTCGCAACCGCCTCCTCTCGATGCGATGGCGCGCCTCGGTTGCGGCCAAAGCATCGCCTCGCGCAAGCGCGGCACAAGAAAAAAGCGCTCGCAGGGTCACCAGACGGGCACCGCGCTTGAAAGAGGCGAGGAAAAAGACCATAAACGCGAATGGCGCGGGCGTTACGGGTTTTGCTGGTCGAGGACCACGACAACAGCAGGGAATCATTCAAACTACTGCTGGAATACTGGGGCTACAGCGTCGACACCGCGGCCGACGGCCAACAGGGACTGAACCTGGCCGTGAACGGCACTTACGACGCTGTCATCCTTGACCTGCACCTACCGCGCGTGGACGGTCTGGACGTGGGACACGTCCTCTCTCAAGTGAGCCCTCGGCCCTACCTGTTCGCATACACCGCCTGGTCCCGGCCCCAAGACCGTGAGCGAACCAAAAATGCTGGGTTTGACGCTCACATCGCGAAGGGATCGGGGATCGCTCTTGATGAGCTGAAAAGCTTGCTAAGTCAGCTTCAAGCCCGTCTCCCCGACTAAGCGAAGTCCGTAAAAAATCGGTCGCTGCTTGCCTTATCGCCGACGCAGCTTGAGGATCAGCAATGCTAGAGCTGCTATGTGGGCGTTCTCCCCCGAGACCCCCGCCCCGCAGCGATAGCGGGCGGGCGGTATTGAGCCGTCCGCCCTGCGCCCTCCACCAACCCGTCTTGATGCTTCGCGGCCCGAAGCAATGCTGGCTCGGATTCAAAGAGAACCAGCCACTGCACGACGGTGGTTAGTGCTCTTGGATCACGAAAGGCGGTTATCGATGGTTTTCCAAGCCGCCGCCCGATCTCGCAGTGGACCCGGTCCTCCCGCTTGCGCCCCAGAGGTCGCAAAGATCGCAGAAAGGATCTCGGGCTCGTCGCCTGGGACAAGGAAGCTTAGCCCGCCTGCAGCGTGCTTCCGACCCGCAGGAATCTGAACTCGTCGGCTACCTTGGAGTCGACTTGGATCCGGTCGATGTACAGAATAAGGCGCCCGAGCAAGCCCAGGCGAGAGGCTGGTTTCTCCGGAGGAATCGCGAGAAACGTGAAGAGCACCGATCAACGACCGGTTTGGTCGCGGCCACTATTTAATCTGACCTTAAAAGCATGGCGGCGTTTGGAGAGTAAGTACGGAAGGCCTACCGATAGGCGCCTACGAACTCGTATTTTGATTCAGGGTGCACCGGTTTCGGCAATAGAAGGTTTTCAAGAGCTGCAGTATGGCCAAAAGACCGAAGCGCTCCGCCTTGAAGGACCGATCTTTGTCCTGGGACACTGGCGGTCTCGGAACAACACTGCTTCATGAGATACTAGCGCTCGACAACCAGTTGGAAGCGCCTACTACCTATCAATGTTTGAATCCACACTCATTTCTCCTTTCTGTTGACGGCTTGGTTCATCGAGGTGCTCCGGTGGCTCGTCCTGCGGGAGACCGGCTGGTTTCGAACGCATCGCCGCAGGAAGAGGAGTTCGCCCTTCTTTGCCGGGGAGCCATTTCGCCCTACGAAAGCGTCATGTTCCCGTCGGCTCTGGACCAGATCGTCTCGCTGGCCGATCCTGGAGAGTATTCAGAGTCGGACCGGAAAATATGGGAAGATATCCCAGTCAGTATTCCAAAGGGATAACTTATAGAGCCGAAGGGAAACGGTTGCTGCTCAAGTCCCCGTCGAATGGCTTCCGCGTGTCGACCTTGTGTCGGCTTTTTCCGGACGCTGCCTTCGTTCAAATAGTAAGAGAACCCACTGCAGTGGTTCTGTCTGCGGTGGAGTCTTGGCAGCAAATGTGGGCGCGATACGCGCTCGCCGCCGAACCGGCAGCCGCGACGCTCGAGGACCTGGTAATCGACGCGTACCTGGCGATGGATGCCAGAGTGAATGAAAGTATTCGCTCGTTGGCTAATCATCACGCAATTGCTATCAGGTACGAAGAGCTCGTAGTTAGTCCCTACGAGACGGTCGAGCGTATATACGGAGCGCTGAACCTGGGCAAGGCGGCATCGTTAAGAACGCGAATCGATCAACTCCTCAAATCCAGTCCGCCACTGCGTAACGCTCGTCAACCTACACCGCACCAAATAACCGCCGTAAGAAAGCGCTGCGAAGAGATATATGCAAGGTACGACTATGGCTAGTTCACCGAGGCCGACCAAAATCTGCAACGTCGGGACGGTGGCGACGGAAAAAAAGAAAGGCGCCAGCGAAGGCAGCCTCTGCGGAGGCGGTTCGTTGGAGCGCGACCACTTCAAGGATGCCGTGCTGCGGCTGATCCCGTACTTCACCGCGCGGAACGTGGATGCCAGACTGGAGAATGGCCGGCGGGCGGCGCGAGCTTTCGAAGCTTCCTCGTAAAGTTGGCCCGACTTACAATCGTTGCCGAAGGCTTTTCAGGGGAGGGAACGTCTTTCCATGGGCCCTCGCTTTGAAGAAGAGGAACAGAAAGGGAGCGCGCGCACCGATCATCAAGCGCCAGCGGATTTCGAGGCGCTGCTGAGCGACTTGTCCGCCGCCTTTGTGCGCGTATCGGTCGATCAGATCGACAACGAAATAGAGCGATGGCTCGAGCGGATTGTGCTCGCGATGGGAGTCGATCGCGGTACCGTTATTCAGTTGGACCCGCAGAACAAAATTCTCTACGTAACCCATCAGTGGGCGCGAAAGGGTGTTAGTACGCCGCAGCGGGGCCTTCCGCAGCGGGCCCTCCCGATCGACGGACCACCATACACACCTTGGCTCAATGACAAGGTAAGATCAGGTCGCGTGGTTGTAATCTCGCGTCTGGAGGACCTTCCCCCGGAAGCCTTGACCGATCGCGAGACATTTCGCCAGCTCGAAATGAAATCTAACGTTACCATCCCGCTAAGGGTGGCAGGGGTGGTCGTCGGTGCGCTGCTCTTCGGGGCGATTCTTTTCGAAAAATCATGGTCCGATCAGGAAGTGCAGCGCCTCAAACTGGTCGCCGAGATCTTCGGTAATGCCTTCGCACGGAAGCGCGCCGAAGCGGAGATCCGCCGCCTGTCGGAAGAATTGCGGCAAACTTCACAGGTGATGATGATGGGAGAGCTCAGTGCGTCGGTGGCGCATGAGCTGAACCAGCCGCTCGGCGCGATCCTGAACAATGCCAAAGCTGCACGGCGCCTGCTGACCGCCAGGACTCCTGACCTCGGCGAAATTGACGCGGCGCTAGATGACATCATCCGCGACGACGCACGGGCTGTCGACATCGTCAAGAATGTTCGCGCCATGTTTCAGCGTGGCGAAGCTATCTCGCCGGTCGATCTGAGGCAGCTGCTATTCGAGGTAGCTCGCATTGTGAACGGCGATGCGAGAAGGAAAGGGATCTCGTGGTCACTGGAGTTGCCCGATGCTCTGCCCGCGGTCCGGGGTGACAAGACCCACCTGACGCAAGCGGTCCTGAACCTGGTGTTGAATGCATTCGATTCGGTTTGCGATGGCAACGGACCGCGCGAAGTCGCCGTGCGAGCCTGCCATCAAGCACCCCACGAAATACTTGTCTCGGTGCGCGACTCCGGCAAGGGCATCGACTCGGGCGTGATGCCAAAGCTGTTCGAGCCCTTCTTCACGACCAAGCCAACCGGAATGGGCTTGGGGCTCGTCATTGTCCGTTCGATCATCGAGAATCATGGCGGGCGCATTTGGGCGACGCAAAATCCAGACCGAGGGGCGACACTGGAATTCGTTCTGCCGGTCGAGCCAAGCTGACGCCTCCAAGCCAAGACACTTGGGATCGCGAGCGTCTCCGCCCCCTGGAGACTGATTTTTGTGTGGTTCTACGTCGAAAATTATATTGTATTCAGAGTGGAGCCCGGGCGTTCTCATACAGGTTTTTAATACAGCCATTTCGGAAATCAGGATAATCGAATTCTGTGGTTGGTTTGTTAGGTCCTTCGGAGGCTAACTCGCAATGAAAAGAATCTCTGGCGTCTTCCTCGGAATACTGCTCACGGTCGCGCTGAGTACGCCATTACTTGACAAAGAAAGGAAATGGCGGAGGCGGTAACGGCGGAGAGTCGCAAGCGGGTGGCCTTCCTGGTTTAGAAGACCGCGTAGAAGCGGACGAGGCCCTCATCGCTGCCTTGCAAATGAAAGTGGCCGATCTGCAGGGTCAGAACAACTGGGCGGTGGTCAAAGCGGACGGCGCGTTGGTTCGTTCGCAGAGCAGCGCGGGTAGTGTTTCAGTCGAGAAGGTCGCCACGGGGCAGTACGAGGTCACTTTTGCGAAAGACGTCTCTGCCTGCGCCTACGAGGCTACCATCGGAGACACGGCAAACGCCGTCCCGGTGCAGGGGAAAATTAGCGTCTCCGGCGATACCGATTCGGACAACCCAGGCGACGTGTTTGTGCAGACTTTCGAGCCGAACGGAACCGTCGCGATGGACTCGGCGTTTCACCTGTACGTTTCGTGTCCATAAAGCTAGCTCGATGCACGCCTGAGTGGCGGAGGCGGCAGACGCGCTGGACTTAGGATTCGGCGTGGGTCTGGTGCGTCGTGTCTACTCTGTCACCCGACGCGGAATTCCCGGGCTCTTTCGCAACCCGTGGCACAATTCTGTGCCGTTTGGTGCACTCGGTGCCCGGAGGACCGCAAAAGCCAACGCGCGGTTAAATAGAATCGAGTGATGCGTGACTAGAAAGCGTGGTTGAGGTCGTGACGGTGGGGCTTGCCGCGGGGACAACACTTGCCGCATACCATCGGGGTCGGTTCTTCCTCCACGATACGGGAAACGCGGCTGTCAAATTCCATATCCGAGTCACTTGCCTCGATCGCGCGCAATACTTCGTATTCAAATGCAATGTGGGTCGCGAGTGAATAGAGCGCTGCCGCGTCGGGAGCGACCGCCTGGCACCTGCTGCACCTGAACGGCCCCGACGTTTCATCCTCTGCGAACGGCACAACGAGCCATCGACAGCCCTCTGACTCAAGCCGTTGCAGATGATCAATGAATGCTCGCCTGTCTTTGAGAAGTGCCGCCTTGTCCCACATGGTTATTTGAATATCCGATTTCTGATTTTCACCGGTGGCTTTTGAAACCCGATCCACAGGACACCAAGCATTTCTGAGTGGCGCGCGGCCAACCGAAAATCGGTGGCGCGTCCGGGGAACACTTGAGTCGCGACCGCGGGCAGACGATTGCCACGGTGAAGCCTCGCGACATGATCCAGTCTACCTGGAAGATCGTTCAATGATATCTCCTCGCAATTCTCGTAGACGCCGGGTCGCCCGTGCAGAGGAACAGGTTTGAGATTGAGAAAGCAGGTGCGTTACCGGCGTGCAGCCGCGTGGAACGGCAGCCGAACGGTGACGTCACAAGCCTCACCCCTAGTAAAACCGCGAATCGGTTCACAACCTGACCCGACACTTTCGTTTCTGACGCGCTGCAACTTGGAGTTGGTTTTGCGCTGCTCGCATTGGCAAGGCTTCTATGATTTATGGCCACTCGATCCACAATGATCCAAAGCTCTTAAGCAACCAAACTAAAGGAAGATGTCGGCTTTTTAGGGATACGAAAGATGGTAGTAATTACACGGGGTCGTGTTTAAGAGACTCGCCGATCAGAGTGACATGCTTCTCCCTACCCATCTTGTCGCGGCCCCTCCAAAGGGATCGCCCCGAGGGCTTGCAAAGATCGCGAACGAGGTAGTCGACAGGCTTTGAACGTTCGAGGCGCGAGTCAGCCGTTTGAACGGGCCCGACGCTCAGCTCAGTTCAAGTCCTTCGAGGTCGCCTTTCTCGCGCCACTTGGCCATCAGCGCGTTGAAGGCGTTGATACCAGGTGCGTAAGCTCCAGCGATCAGGCCCGCCTCGGCTTGCAAATGGCCTTCGTTGTTGTAGTAGCCGGGCGTGCAATTCGAAAGGAAGTCCGTCGTCATCACGGCGAGCCGTTTGATTTCCGCGACCCACTCCTTCTCCGCTTCCTTGCTAGGTTGCGAATAGCGGAAGCCCCGGGTCATCACCTCTTTGATGATGTACCCGATGTGTTGTGACTGATCGTCCAGCACCGCAGTCAGGTTCACCGAGAAGCCGTTCTGCGATGGCCCCAGGATGAAGCAGTTGGGGAAACCATGGCTGGAAAAACCGTGGAATGTCTGCAGCCCCTTGGCCCAATGGTCGGTCAGAGTTTCGCCACCGATGCCGACTACCTCGAAGCCGGCTCGCCGAGTGTAGGCCGTACCGACTTCGAAGCCGGTCGCGAAGATGATGCAATCAACTGGATACTCCACGCCATTCGCGACAATGCCTGTCCGGGTAATTCGCTCAACACCCTGGGTCGCGCTGGTATCTATCAACTTGACATTGGGCCGGTTGAAGGTCGGCAGATATTCGTCGTTGAAGGTCGGCCGCTTGCAGAACTGGCGATACCAGGGCTTAAGGGCTTCGGCGGTGGCCGGATCAGTGACGGTCTGATCGACCCGCGAGCGAATACCGTTCATCTTCTGAAAGTCGACTACTTCCGCCATTAGCGCCATTTGGCTCGGCGACTGCGGGGCGACCTTTTGGGTCTTCTTCTCCGCGTTGCCGATGATACCGACGCCCAGGTTGCGAAAGATGTCGGTCCAGCCGTCGCTGACGAGGTCTTCCTCTACAGGAACACCGGCAAATATGTTGTTGAAGTTTTCGCGACGCGCCCGTTGCCACCCGGGCTTCAGGGTCTTCGCCCACGCAGGATCGGTCGGTTTGTTTCCGCGCAAATCGACCGATGACGGTGTCCGCTGGAAGACGTAGAGCTGCCTGGCATACTCGCCGACGAACGGCACACACTGAATAGCCGTGGCACCGGTGCCAATCACGGCCACCCGCTTGTCGGAGAGCTTGGTCAAGCCGCCCGAATGGTTGCCGCCAGTGTAGCTGTAGTCCCAGCGGCTGGTGTGGAACGTGTGGCCCTCGAAGTCCTCAATCCCCGCAATCGCCGGCAATTTCGGCCGGTTGAGGGGTCCGGTCGCCATAACCACGAACCGCGCGCGCATCGCATCACCCCTGTCGGTCGAGACGATCCAGCGAGCGGCGTCGCCGTCCCAGCGCAATTCAGTTACGCGCGTCTGGAAGCATGCATTGTCGTAGAGCTGATAGTGCTTTGCGATGCGCTGCGAATGCTCGTAAATCTCCGGGGCGAACGAGTACTTTTCTTTGGGCATGTAGCCCAACTCTTCGACCAGCGGCAGGTAGCAATAGCTTTCGATGTCGCACTGCGCACCGGGATATCGATTCCAGTACCAGGTGCCGCCGAAATCTCCCCCTGACTCTATGATTCGAACGTCTTTGATACCCGCTTCGCGGAAGCGCGCGCCGGCCAGTAATCCGCCAAAGCCTCCGCCGATGACGACCACGTCGACCTCATCGGTGAGCGGAGCGCGGGTAAAGCCGGACTCGACATAAGGATCGTCGGTAAAGTGCCGGAATTTGCCGGAGACTTCGACATATTGTGCATTGCCATCGACCCGAATGCGCCGGTCGCGTTCCTGGTTGTACTTGTTGCGAAGAGCATCCGGATCAAAATCCAGCTTCAAGTTGGCTATAAACCTTGCGTCATCTTCCATATTGCTTTCCCACACCGGGTAGTTCCGGCCTTTTTATCATCCGATACTTGAATCTTCAAAATCCCCGCATTCGGTGGCCGATGCGTCTCTGCGGCCCAATGACAGATAGATTCGCGATCGGGTCTCGAGGACGCTCAAGGTCAAGGGATTTGAACCCTCGAGAAACCTCGGAAAGCCTTGGCTTTTCGTGCTGAGATGTCCCCGAAATGGCTGTTTTCGGTACGGTTTGCCCCAGTTGGGGCAGACTATACAAAAACGCGATGAATGGCCTGATGAGAGCTTCAAATTTGAAGCTCACCTCACCGGCCTCGGATAAAAGAGTTGTTGCCCTTCGCGGCCACGTCAGCTGAACATCGCGCGGGTCGCGCTTCAGTATTCTGCATTCACCTGCTTGAGGAATTCGATCTCTGCCTTCGTGGATCGCCGATTGAGGGCCTGGTTTCGGCCGGGAAACCTGCCGAAGCGCCGAATGGTATCAAGATGCCACTGGGCGGACTTCCGGATTGCCGTACCTTCTGGGTACTCGCCGAACTCGTCCGCGAGAGCACCGGCGAGGCGCACCGATTCCATTTGATCGCTCAGATGTTCACTGTGTTCGAAGGGCAAATAGAAAAACATGCGTGCGGTTTGCGGCAATTCGCGATCGAATCCGGATGCAACAGCGTGACGGCTGATCTTGCGGGCTTTAGCGTCGGTCGCAAATGCCCGCGCAGTGCCGCGGAACATGTTGCGCGGAAACTGGTCCAACAATAACGCCAGTGCGAGGCAAGTTCGCGGCGTTTTCTTCCAGTGGTCAAGACGGCCGCAAGCCGCGTCCCGGTAGCTGTCCAGGAAAAGGGCCTTACAATACCTGTCGAAGTCCGGGTCGGCAACGAACCATCGCGACAAAATCTGGAAACCATCTTTGTCACCATCACCGGGCGTCAACCAGAAATTGAGGATGCGCTCTGCTTGCGAACCAGTACGGCGCTTTTTCTTAACGCCGTTGGACGGTGCCGTTGGTTTAGACTTTGACCCTGGTTTTTTTGACATTTCGGGCACTTTCAACTTGCTTCCGCGCTTAGGCGCCAAGTTCCGCAAGTAGCGTCCTCGCATCCCTCAAGTCCGGAGTATCGAACCCCTCGGTAAACCATCCGTAAACTTCTGCGAGCAGCGACCGTGCCTCGTCGCGACGACCTAAGTCTCGCAGCAGCCGCGCGAGGCTGCTGCTTGCGCGTAACTCCCATGATTTAGCTCGTTGCTCCCGCGATATATCGAGCGCAGCGTGAAATGACTGCTCGGCCGCAGCCGCATTCGCTACGTCTTGGCCCAGCAACAGCTCACCCTTCAGGCGATGCAACTCCGCCTGATAGTACCTTTTGCCGGTCCGCTCGATGAAAAGGAATGCATCCTTAAGCGTGGCGAGCGCCTCTTCAAACCGCCCAACGCGCCCCAGAGCGGTCGCTACAAACGTAAGACCACGATCGGTTATATATTCGGAACCGCCATTCTTAAGCTGCGACATGTAAGCCCGCATCCTCGCAATGCCGCCCTCCAAGTCACCGTCGAGCACATCGGCCCATCCCAGATAGATTTCGCTGAGCGCCCTGCCCGTGAACAAACCCAAAGCGGTAGCTATCGCGAGTCTCGCCTCCGCTCTATCTCGCATTTGCCGGGTGTCGCGCCGAAGCTCGAAAATGTAGGCCGCGAATCCGTTCAAGTCGCCAATCAAGCTCTTTGACCTATGATTATGTGTTGCGGTCGCGCTATGCATTCGCTCCAGTGCGCGATCGGGGTAACCGAGAAACCACAGGTTCCAACCCGAAATGATACGATTGTTCTCCAATGTGTAGAGAAGCTGAACCCACTGCGCCTGGGATATCCCGGCCACCTCTGCCAGGGACATCCCGGCCACCTGTTTGTGCGTGAGTCCCGTTGCCGGTCTGGTTATCGATTCCAGAACTGTCCATGTTCGATCGAAAGCACCGGCGGCGGCTTCAAAATCTCCCGCAACCATTTTGGTGTAAGCCAGCCAATTGCCGGCTTCCGCGAGAAGTCCGTCGGCGCCGCGTTCCTCGGCGCGCGCCATCAACTCGGAAGCGATCGCTCTCGCTCTGCGCACGTCGGGACGCATCTGCTGTACGAAGAAAATACCTAAAAGTGCGTACCAGCTTTTTTCCCAGTCGATGCCGGGGCGTTGACAAAGGGCCAGCGCGCGCTCGATCGAACGCTCGACTTCGCGCGAAGCGAGGCCCTTGGTATCTGCGAGGGCACCATAAGCCGCGTTGCGCAAGTCTAACTCCCGGTTCGCGCGCGAGTCGTCGTCGGGAAGCTTCTGCAGGAGGTCGAGTCCTGCTTCGAAAACCGCAACTGCCTCGGTCAACGAACCGCGCGCTTCGCTCTGCCGGACGGCAAGCAAACAATAGTCGACCGCCTTTACCCGATTGGCGCTGCGGGCGTAGTGATGGGTAAGCGCGGCGATATGATCGTTAAGGTTCTCGGGATAGAGCGACTCCAGGGCGGCGCCGATTCGTTCGTGCAGCAGCCGCCGCCGTTCGTTGAGAACCGAGTTGTAAGCCACGTCATGGGTAAGCGCATGCTTAAACGTGTACTCGAGGTCTCCTACCGCGGGCTGCTCGTAGATGAACTCACCTAACTGGAGCTCGGACAGCATCGAATCCAGCTCAGATGCTTCCAAATCCGCTTCCTCGCGCAACAGGGTTAGCGTCGTGGTTGTTTCTTCGCGTTTGGTGCTCGCAAGCGCAGAGATGGCTGGCGGCTCCCATACTTTACGGACCAGGCCGAGCTTGAACTCCATTCCGATGACAGCGAGGGTCTGCAGCAAATCTTTCTGAACCGGCGGTAAACGATCGATACGCGCGGCAAGGATTGCCTGGACCGTGGGCGGGATCTTCAGCTCGCGCAGCGGCTTGGTGATCGTGATGTGGCCGTTACGCGCTAGAGCTCCTTCGTGGAACAGTACTTGCACGGTCTCTTCCATGAAGAAGGGATTGCCCTCGGTCTTTTCTACGATCAGGTCCTTGAGCGGTGCCAATGCCGGCTCGTCCCCGAGAAGAGCGGTCAACATCTCATCCGCGCTCTCCTTGCCAAGCGGATCGAGCCGCAACTGCGTGTAGTAGGTTTTGTTCCCCCACTCGTGACGGAACTCGGGCCGATAGTTGACCAGGAGCAAGATGCGCGCGGTGCCGATGGAGTCCGCGAGCAAGTTAAGAAATGCCTGCGACTCACTATCGATCCAGTGGAGATCTTCGAATACGACGATGAGTGGCTGGTTCAGGCTCTCGCGCAGAAGTATCCGTTTGACCGCGTCTAGGGCACGACGCTTTCGAGTCTGCGCATTGATTTCCGCAAGCTGATTGTCCTCATCGGCGATGCCAAGCAGTCCGTACAGGTACTGGAGCGTATCCTCTAGCGAGCGATCGAGCGTGAGTACCTTGCCGTTGATCTTCTCCCGCCGCTTGCGCGCATCATCCTCGGACGAAATCTCGAAGTACGTGTACAACAGGTCGATCAACGGTAAGAATGCCGATGCCTGCCCGTGTGAGACCGAGATTGCTTCGAGCACCATCCAGCCCGATCGCGATACAGCTATGAATTCGAACAGCAGGCGTGACTTGCCGACCCCCGGCTCGGCGACCGCCGCGACTATTTGGCCGCGCCCCGCCTTCGCTTGCTCGGCAGCGCGTTTCATAGCTTGTATTTCATTCTGCCGCCCGACGAATTTGGTGTAGCCGCGCCCGGCCGAGCGCTGCAGACGAGTGCGCAGGGGTCCCAGCCCGGTTACCTCGTACACCTCGACCGGTTCACTGACACCCTTGATGCGGGCGGGCCCCAGGCCGTTGAGTGTGAAGTAGCCTTCGACCAGCCTGCACACGGCGGAGCTGATCGCGATCGATCCTGGCGGCGCCAGCGCCTGTAGTCGCGAGGCAAGGCTTATCGAGTGACCGATCGGCAAATGCTCGATGCCTGATTCACCTTTTTTGATTGTTCGAACCACCACTTCGCCCGCATTGACTCCGATGCGGATTGTGACGGGTGGCTCGCCACGCTCACGCAGCCGGTTCGAGTAGCGCTTGAGACCCTCCTGCATGTGCAACGCGGCATAAAGCGCGTGCTGCGGGTGATCCTCGAGCGCAATTGGCGCGCCGAACACCGCGAAGATTCCGTCCCCCGTCGATTGGGCGACGTAGCCCCCATAACGGCGGACCGCTTCGATCATCAGCTGAAAGGCCGGATCAAAGATCGCACGCGCCTCTTCGGGATCGAGGTTCTCGATCCTCTCCATCGATCCCTTGATGTCCGCGAAGAGCGCGGTGACATTCTTCCGTTCGCCCTCAGTCGCGGAGAGATCATGCTGCTCGAGCACGGGCTCACTCGCAGCGGGCTTCGTCTTATTCGGTTTCGCACCGAGGGGGGCGCCGCAATCGCGACAGAATTTCGCGGGAGCCGCGTATTCTGCGCCGCACTTCGGCCATTTGGCGGGGAAAGGGGTTCCACACTCCGCGCAGAATCTGGTGCCGGGCGGATTTTCGGAGCTGCACTTTGAGCAGCGCATCTGCCGATTCGACTTGCTACGGCTTGACGACTTCGCCGCGATGGTTCCGGTACATCCGGTCGCGCCAGGCGAAGACCTCGGCGAACCCTGGATCTTCCCCGAGCTTGTCGAGGTAAACCATCCGCGTTGGTGGCGGAAAGAAGAAAAACTCCTGCGGAGCCGCCTTGAGAAGCATCAACATCACCGCGGTGGTAATGTCGGCGCGGGTAAAGGTATCACCGACCAGGTATTCGCGACCGCGCAGCGTCTCTTTAAGGCTCGTAAGGATCCTCGTGACGGTGAGCCTGCTCTGCTCTTCCTCGAATGGTGAGTACCCATACTTTTCCGCGAAGTACTTTCCTCTCTTCCGCGCTTCAGGGTCGTCGATGCGGAGCAGGCGCCCGGTGATCATCACGCGGCCATGAGGCCCCAGCGCGTTAAGCGCGACTTCTTCCCACAACGTCGCCGTCGCGCGCTCTTTCGCGGATTTGGGCAACAGCGCCGGTTCCGGTTGCGTTTCCTCAAGCCAGTCCAAAATCGCGCTCGAATCCGGAATCACCTTGTCGTCGGCGATCAACACCGGCACCATCGCCTGGCCGGTCAATTTTTTCACCGCGGCTTCATCGACGCCGGCCTCGTAGTTATGCTTCTCATAGGGCAATTTTTTGAATGCGAACGCCCATCGGACCCGCTCCGACCAGGGCGATCCGTACATCGAGATCAGTTTGGTTGTGCCCATGAAGTGAAACCTCCGACAGTATGGTCCGGTTCGATTTTCGCGATACTAAAGCAATCGAAGCTCGGCGCCAACGACTTCCACTCCTTATTGCACGTCGACCTCCATGCGCATCCAGGGATGGATGCAGCACTGGAACAGATGCTTCCCCTTGGACAGACCGGTGATATCGAGATGGCTGCCTTGAACGACTCGCGTCCTGGCGACCGCGATGTTCTTGAAGGCGCCTTGGCACTCTGGGATCACGCTGGTCGAGGCGCCCGGATTGAGCGGCGGCAGGAATCCGTTGCCGAACGCTTTCACCTCGGTGAAGGTATGCGGTTCGCCGCCCTGATCAACAACAGAAACCGTCGTTCCTTGCTTGATTGTTAGAGTATCGGGCTCGAAATCCCAACCGGGGTCGGGCGTTCCGCCCTGGGCGCCGCTCAGAAGATCGCTGAGGAGCGTCGAATAGCCGAAGGCATACAGCGCGACGTTTTTGCAAAAATCAGGTCCTGCCCCGTTCGGTGGGTTAGCGTTAAACGTGGGGGGATCGCATTCGTCCAGGCCACGACCTGAGCGACATTCGGCGAGTTGACATTACCCTGCGCGCTTGCGTGCGCGGACGCGAAGATCACGCACGCCGCTATCAGAATCAGTGCCACTGACTTACGCATTGTTGTTTCCTCCTCCTCTTGAGGCGGATCACGGTGAGTCCGCGCTCTCGCGATCTTCGAGCAAGTGGAGTCTTCAGCCAATGGACCAGAGCTGAACTTTTTCTGAACTCTCTCTGAACTTCCTACGGTCTCCAGGCTATGCGCTCACCCCAAGTTAGAATCCGTTAGAAACGGGACAAATGTCCGAGGATTTCTTCGAGTTTGAGGAATTTGTGCTGGATCGGGGCGCTTATGAGCTGCGGCGCGGCGATGTGGTAGTTCCGCTTCAGCGCATTCCGCTCGAGTTGTTATGCCTGCTGGTTGAGCGGCGCGGACGCGTGGTTACGCGCGAGGAAATCTTGGAGCGTGTCTGGGGCAAGGGCGTCTTTGTCGATAGCGATACAAGCATAAGCACTGCGATACGAAAGATCCGTCGGGCGCTGGGTGACGACCCCGAGGTACCGCGATTTGTGTTGACCGTCCCTTCGAAGGGCTACCGCTTTGTCGCGGCGGTGCGCGAAACGAACCAGCAAATTACGCGCGGTGTTGAAGAAGCAGTTCGCGCGACCCAAAGATCCATTGTGGGACGCGAGCGCGAACTGGCCTTGCTCTCAGACGGGCTCGAGGATGCCGTTTCCGGACACGGGCGTCTATTCCTA